>NZ_JABFDP010000027.1:0-122247 GCF_013179005.1 Bradyrhizobium denitrificans
CGGATGACCCATAGCAGCGGCGTGTCATTCGCCGCGTCGACAGAGACGTCTCTGCCGTTGATACTGAGTTTCGCCATTGCCAAGAACCTCCTTACGGGACGGATTTGCTCTGCAGCGAACGCCCATCGGCGTTCCGGCTCATCTCGGCCGCACGGCGCCCCATCGCCCGCGCGCTGTCCGAATGGTGAATTGCCGTCTCAGTCGCGTGGCAGCGACAACAAGGGCTGCGGTCGCTGCCACGGCAGATGTTCGTACGTCTTCGCTCAGCTCTTGCGCTGAGCCGCCTGCCTGCTCGCGCAGGCGTACATGTTGATTTCCATCCCGACGGCGACTTCGACGATCTTGGGGGCAGTCCAGCTCATGCGCGTTCTCCCGGAGAGGATGATCATTGCCGCGCTACCAGCGGCCACCTGCATCTCCGGCAACTCTCCGTGCCCGGCGATGGCAAGCTCGACCCGCATGTGCTTCGCTGGCGAGGCGAGGCACGAATTTGCCTAATTCGTCTGCTTCGTGATCCGAACCAGTGTCTGGTCGACGAAGCTCTTGGCGTCCTGATCCGGCTTGCGGAACAGCTCGCGCTCGACCGTGACCATCCGTCCCGGAACGGTCTTCCTGCAGACCTCGCGCAGGAACACGCCGCCCACCGGCTGCTCATTCGCGGTCGGCTGCTGCTCCCTGCAATCCCAGCCCTCGGCGCCATAGCGCGACTTCACCTGGTTGCCGAGCAGGAACGCCTTCTTGCGGATGTAGAGCCGTGCCTTCGGGTCGGTCTCGATGGTCAGGCCGGTGACGGTGCCCTTGTCGTCAACTAGAACGGTCAGCAGCACGGGGTGTCCCGCCACCTTGGTGCCATCCTGGCTGGTCTCCGGATCGAAATCGAACCGCACCGCGTGGCGTGCCTGCTCGTCAGCGGGGCAGTCGCGCCACGCCGACCACGTCGCGAGCTTGCGACCCGGATCCTTGGCGCAGGTCAGATTGACATAGCCTTCATTCGGCAGATCGCCGACCGGCATGCCGACGGTGATGTCGCGCAGATCATAGCTCGGCACGGCCTGCGCCGCGGCCGCGTGCATGACGAAGGGCAGCAGGACCATTGCGAAGATGGCAGCGAAGGATGTCCGTTTCATTTGGATGGCTCGTTCGCAGGCTTGGTGGCATTCGCCTTGTAGATGTCGCAGACGCGGGACGTGTTGCCGAAGAAGGCCGTGCACTCGTCGTAAGTCGGCTCACCGCGGCCCTTGATATGCGCGAGCACGTAGTCCGCGACCGCCTCGATGTCGTTGGGCCGCAGGAACGTGCCGCCTTCGGGCGGCATGCGCTCGCCGACGTCCTGGCGAGTCATGTCGTAGCACTTCGCCGTGTCATAGGAGCCGCGCGCAAAATATGGCATGCCGGTTCCGGGGCGGCCGCAGGTGACGGTCTCGATGATGTGCTGACGGTCGAGCTCGGTCTTGCGCAGCGACAGCGCATCACCGCCATAGCCGCCGCCGCCATTGCCGTGCCATTTGTGGCAGCCGACGCAGTTGGCGCGTTTGAACACCGCCTTGCCAGCGTCGGTCGTATCCGCCGGAGCGGCTGATTGCGCCGACGCCAAGGACGCAGAGACGAGAACGAAGGCCAACGCCGCCGCGGACGTGATCGCAGTGAATTTCATCTGATCTTCTTGTCGAACAGGGGACACGGAGGGAGCGGAGGCCAGGCCTCCGCTCCCTCATCGACATCACAGCGCGAAGACGTAGAGCATCGAGCCGGGCTGGATCTTCTTCAGCTCGGGCGTGGATTCGATGAACCACTTGTCCCAGGCGCCGCCAAGACCGACCAGGATCGCGACATATTGCTTGCCATCGACCGAGAACGTCACCGGAGGCGCATTGACGCCACCGCCGGTGTTGAACTCCCAGAGCTTCTGCAGGGTCTTGGCATCGAGCGCCATCACCTCGCCCGAGGGCTGGCCAGTGAAGACGAGATCAGGCGTCGACAGCATGCCGCCGAGATTCGGGAACGGCGTCTCCATCTTGCCGGCGATCTTGCCGGTGGTGACGTCGATCGCGGTCACGCTGCCCGTGATCTTGAACGGCTGGCTCGGTCCGCCGCCGGTCCAGAACTCGCGCGCCTTCAGCTTGTCCTTGGTCGCCTCCTCGACGGTAATCCGGTTGCAGCTCTCGATCACCGGGATGTACCAGAGCTTCAGGTCGGGATTGTACGAGGTCGGCGGCCAGTTCTTTCCGCCCATATTGCCGGGGCAGATGTCCGCCACCTTGTTCTCACGATGCGGCGTCACCGCAGCATTGTAGCGCTGCACCGGGTTCTTGGGATCGTACTCGATCGGCTTGCCGGTCTCGGCGTCGAGCCCCTTGGTCCAGGTGACCTTCTTGACGAAGGGCAGACCCCAGATGAACTTGCCGTTGGTGCGGTCGATCGCATAGGCGAAGCCGTTACGGTCGGCCTCGAGCGCGAGCTTCAGCGTTGATCCGTTCGGCGCGGGCACGTCGACCAGGACGTTCTCGGCAACGCTGTCATAGTCGTAAGGATCGTTCGGCGTGTGCTGATAGTGCCACTTGATCTTGCCGGTGTTGGCATCCAGCGCCAGCGAGCTGTCGGTGTAAAGGTTATCGCCGGGACGATAGGCGTTGTCCCAGTCCGGGCCGGGGTTGCCGACGCCCCAGATGATGGTGTCGGTCGCCGGGTCATAGGTGCCTGTCACCCAGGTCGAACCGCCGCCGGCCGCAGCAGCGTCGTTGCTGTCCTTCCAGGTCTCGCTGCCGGGCTCGCCCTTGGCCGGAATGGTGTGGGTGCGCCAGACTTCCTTCTGCGAGGTGAGATCGGTCGCCGCGATCCAGCCGCGGATGCCGTATTCGGCGCCGGCGACTCCTGACACCGCCATGTTCTTCACAATCAGCGGCGCGCCGGTGATGACCTCGCCCTTGTCGGGATCGGCGACCTGGCGCTGCCAGGCGACCTGTCCGGTCTCCTTGTTGGTCGCGATCAGGCGGCCGTCGAGCGTGTGCGAGATGACGAGATTGCCCCACAGCGCGACGCCACGATTGTCGACGCCGCAGCAGGCGATCGCGCCGGCCCAGTCATGATCCGTCTTCGGATCCATCTTCCAGACCAGCTGGCCTTTGCCGCCGCGCGCGTCGATCTTGTAGACCGAGCCCCAGCCGTCGGTGACATAGATCATGCCGTTCTCGACGATCGGCGTGCCTTCCAGACCGCCATGGCTCCAGATGCCGCCGCCCTCGACGCCGCCGAGATGCATGGTCCAGGCGACCTTCAGGTTCTTGACGTTGTCCTTGTTGATTTCCTTCAGCGCCGAGAAGCGCGTGCCGGAGTAGTTCTTATGATGGTGCAGCCAATTGCCGTCTTCCTTGTCGGCATTCAGCAGCCGCTCCGGCGTGATCTCGTCGGCGGCGCGCACCGGCGAGGCAAGCTGGAAACAGGCGAAGGCTGCGCTGGCGAGCAGAACCGCCCGCAATTTCGACCTGACGTGATTCCTCATCGTTTCCTTCTCCCACTTTGATTTTTGAATCTTTGTGATTTTTGAATCTTTGTTGGACCCACTCCGCCTTGCAGCGGAGAGGCAGCAGGCGACAAGCAAGCTAAGGGAATTGACGAACCTCGACCTCCGTTTCGATGGACCCTGCCTTCTGGAACACGATCGTGCAGGTGAAGCGCTTGCCGGGCTCGAGCGGCTCGCGTGTCTGCAGCAGCATCACGTGATAGGCGGTCGGCAACAGCACCAAGGTGCTGCCGGCGGGGACCGGAATATTCGGGATCGAACGCATGGCCGGCGCGCCTTCGCCGCGATCGACAGTGTGACGCTCAGAGAAATTGGCGATGGGACAGCGCACGCGCATCAAGGCTTCGGGCGCGGAGGTCTCGTTCTTGATCGTCAGCAGCAGCGGAATATCGCGGCCAACCTCGGGCGCCGCAGGAACCCAGGCGTCCGATAGAGTCAGACCTTCGCCCGCCGCCGCGACGCTTCGCGCATCGAGCACCATGAGGCCGGCCAGCGCGGCAAGGCATCCGCCAATGATGCGCGCAAACGCGCGCATGCTGCCCTCCAGGGCGCCCGAGCAATTCTGGTCTCGCTTCGAACGAGCCGGTTGATCCGACACGGACACCCTCCCCGATGAGAAGCCGTTAAGCGTGGCTTCATTTTTTTGAATTCGTACTCTGAATTCGAATTCTTCGCAAATGGATTTTCGCGCTTGACGTGTTATTGTGCGCGAAATTGTGATGCCCCATGAGAATCGTACCTCCTGCCCCCTCCCTGGTTGACCAAGTCGTCGAAGCGATCACCGACGAGATCGTCAGTGGCGTGCTCACATCCGGCTCACGGTTGATCCAAGACGATCTGGCGCAGGCTTACGGCGTGTCGCGCCAGCCGGTGCAACAGGCGCTGATGCTGTTGCGGGGATGCGGGCTGGTGCAGAGCGCGCCGGGCCGCGGCCTGATCGTGGCGCCGCTCGACCCGAGCTCGGTCCGCGATCTCTATGAGATGCGGGCCGTCCTTGAAGGTCTTGCCGCGCGGCTCGCCGCTGAGCGCGCCAGCCATCGCGCCGCCAGCGAAGGGCCGGCCTATCTCGCGGCCGGGCACGAGGCCG
Organism: Bradyrhizobium denitrificans; assembly: GCF_013179005.1. Classification (NCBI taxonomy): domain Bacteria; kingdom Pseudomonadati; phylum Pseudomonadota; class Alphaproteobacteria; order Hyphomicrobiales; family Nitrobacteraceae; genus Bradyrhizobium; species Bradyrhizobium denitrificans. Next base: position 4,608 of record NZ_JABFDP010000027.1, read on the forward strand.
TGCGGAGCGGTCTGGTCAGCCGCAAGATCGAGACCGATATCGCCTTCCATCGCTTCCTGAGCGAGCTCTCCGGCAACACCCTCATCAACGAGACCATGGCACCGCATTGGCCCTATCTGAAGCGCGTGATGTCCGACGTGCTGCAGAAGGAAGTCGGGATGTCGCAGACGGTCTGGGACGAACATGAGGAGATTCTTGCTGCCGTGATCGAGGGCCGCAGCAACGACGCCGAACGCCTGAGCCGCGAGCACATCACCCGGGCGGCGCGCGTGTTCGTGCATCACCTCGAGGCTCAGCAGGACAGCAAGCCGAAGCAGCGGCGTACGCTCGCTGCGCGAAAAGTGTCGCTAGAATCATGATGGATCGCGAACCGCGCGTGCGGGAAACGCAGGATCACCGCGCCACAGGCGCGCCGCATCCCGTTGAGCGGGTGTTCACGTGCCGCCGCTGAAGACCCAGCCCAATCTGACCGAACGCGTCTATCAGCGCATCCTTTCCGACATTGTCGGCGGCGAACTGCCGGAACTGGCCCGCCTGATCCAGGACGATCTGGCGCGTGACCTTGGCGTGTCGCGCCAGCCCGTGCAGCAGGCGCTGCTGCTGCTGCGCAATCAGGGCTTTGTGCGCGAGGCGCCGGGACGCGGACTGGAAGTGGCGCCGATCGATACTGACTTCATCCGCAATCTCTACGAAATCCGCGCCGTCGCCGAAGGCCTCGCCTGCGGGCTCGCCGCAACCCGCGGCGCCGAACGCGCTGCCAAGGAAGGTCCGAAATTGATCGAGGACGGCCGCCGCGCCGAGCGCGAGCATTCGGTCGAGCGTCTGATCGAGGCCGACGTCAAGTTTCACGAATTTCTCTACGAGATCTCCGGCAACGCGATCATCCAGGACACCACCCAGCCGCATTGGCTGCATCTGCGCCGCCTGATGGGCGAAGTGCTGATGCGCGACGAGACCCCGCGGCGAATCTGGGATCAGCACGAGGACATCCTCAAGGCCGTGATCGCAGGAGACGCCGCGAAGGCCGAGGAGCTGGCGCGGCAACACATCACGCGGACCGCAGGCGTGCTGCTGGCAAGAATGACCAAGCAGCGCGAGCGCAGCGCCGTCCCGGCTCAGAGCTGACGCGCAGCCTACGCTGCCGGCAGAGCGAAAGAGAAGGTCGCGCCGCCCTCCGACGCATTGCTCGCGATCAGCTCGCCGCCATGCTCGCGGACGATGCCATAGCTGATCCACAGTCCGAGGCCGGTGCCCTCGCCGACGCGCTTGGTGGTGAAGAACGGCTCGAAGATATGGCTCAGATGGTCCTGGTCGATGCCGGGTCCGTTGTCGGCGATTCTGAACACGATCTCGTTGCCCTGGCGCCCCGCCGCGACGAGGAGACGTGGCTGTTCGGTCGACCGCATGGCGTCAATCGCGTTCTCCACGAGATTGACGATCACCTGATGCAACTGGCCCTCATTGCCGGAAATCCACACATCCGGCTCGACCTCGATCTGGATGTCGACGCGATGCTGCTTGGTGCGTCCTGCCCACAGCACGGCGGTGTTGATCAGCCGCTCGATATTGACGCGCTCGACCTCGCCGAGCTTGGAGAATGACAGTCGGCGCAAGTTCTTGACGATCTCGCTGATCCGCACCGCACCTTCCAGCGTGCCCTCGATCAGGGGTCCGAAATCCTCGAGGATGGCGTCGATCCGGAGATCCGAGCGCAGCGCGGCGAGCTCGTCCGCCACCGGCTGCTCATGCACGGCATCGAGATAGCCGACCAGCGAGGTGCGGTAGCGCATCAAGGTGTGGATGTTGCCGTAGACGAAGCTGATCGGATTGTTCAGCTCATGGGCGACGCCGGCCACCAGCCGCCCGAGGCTCGCCATCTTCTCCTGCTCGACCAATTGCCGCTGCGCCCGCTGCAGCTCCTGATGCGCCTTGTGCAGCGCCTCATAGGCCCGGCGGAGCTCGCCGATAGGACGGCCGGTCAGCACCACGCCGATGAAGCGGCCGCGGTGGTCGTGCCGCGGCGAGCTGTTGATCGCGAACAGGTCGGAGCTTGAACCGCCGGCGGCAAACCGCAGCTCGCCATCGACGACCTCGGCGCTGCTGCGCGGCTTCAGCAGCGACGGCAGTTGCGTCCGGTGCGGCAAATCGATCATCTCGGCGATGTTGCGGCCGCTGATATCAGCCAGGCTCCGTCCCGAGGTCTGCAGGAATGCGGAGTTGGCCTGCTGGACGGAGCCCTTGGCGTCGCAGACGACGAGGATGTCGGAAACCGATTCGATGACATTGGTGACGAAGGCCTGGGCCTCCTCGAGCTCCGCATTCTTGTGCTCGAGGTCGACCTCGTAGCGCAGCAGGTCGGAATAGACCTCGTCCATCTTGCGGATGACTTCGATCCACACGCCCTCGCGCTCGCTGTCGAGCTCCAGCGTGCTGCTGCTCGCGATCAGCTTGAGAAGCGTATCAGCCCCCGAGGCCTCAGGAGAGTGCGTGGCCTTTGCCATTTTTCTTCAGATCGTATCTCGACAATTTGTTGCGCAGGCCGACCCGCGAGAGGCCGAGCTCGCTCGCGACCCGGCTGATGTTACCATCATATTTCTCCAGGCAGGACACGATGATGGTCTTTTCGAGATCTTCCACCCGGTCCTTCAGGCTTGCCGTCCCGTTCAGCTTGCCATGGGTCGCCGCAGGCGCGGCGCGGCGGCCGTTGCGCCGCCCGGCGAAAGGCGGGCAGCGCAGCTCGTCGGCATCGGCAAGCACCGCCATGCGCTGGATCTCGTTCTGCAGCTCGCGCACATTGCCGGGCCAATGGTAACGGCAGAACTCCTCCAGCGCGGGCGGCGCGAAGCGCAGATGCGGCCGGTTGAACGAGGTCTTCACCGCCGACAGCACTCCTTCGGCAATCAACGGAATGTCCATCGGGCGGTCCCGCAGCGCCGGCATGTGCACCGGGAACGCGGCAAGCCGGTAATACAGGTCGCGACGGAAGCGCCCGGCCTCGACCTCGGCTTCGAGATCCCGGTTGGTCGCGGCGACCACGCGGACATCCACCTTGCGGACACGCTGCGCTCCGAGCGGCCGGATCTCGCTCTCCTGCAGCACGCGCAAGAGCTTCACCTGGAACGCCGGCGATGTCTCGCCGATCTCGTCGAGAAAAATGGTGCCGCCATCGGCGACCTCGAACAGGCCGATGCGATCCTGATAGGCGCCGGTGAACGCGCCTTTCTTGCAGCCGAACAGCTCGCTCTCGAGCAGCTCATCCGGCAGCGCGCCGCAATTCTCGACCACGAACGCCTTGGTCGCGCGCGCCGAGCCATAGTGGATCGCACGCGCCAGCAGTTCCTTGCCAGTGCCGGACTCGCCGGTGATCAGCACCGAGATGTCATAGTCGGCGGCGCGGCGGCCGAGCTCGATCACGTTGCGCATTGGGCTTGCGGCCGAGTGCACGATACGGTCGAAATCGTACAGCTTCTTGGCCGCGCCGCGCTTGACGGACACGACCTGCTTGATATGCGCCGGCGTCGCCTTGACGTCGACACCGGCAGTCTCGGTCTCCTTCTGCAGCCGGTAGAGCTGAACGGCCTCGCGCACGATCTCGATCAGGCGATCCGGCTGCCAGGGCTTGGTGATGTACTGATAGATGCCGGCTTCGTTGAGCCCGGCGATGATGTCCTCAGAATCCGAATAGCCGGAGATGATCATCCGCACCGGATCCGGCCACAGCTCGCGCACGCGCTTCAGGAAGCTGACACCGGATTCCTGCGGCATGCGCTGATCGCAGATCACGGCATGGACGATCTCGCCCTCGAGCAGCTTCTCGGCATCGGTCGTATTGCCGGCGCACAGGACCTCGAAGTCCTGGTTCAGGACGCGCCGCAGCGCCTCCTGCGACCGGACCTCGTCGTCCACAACCAATATCGTTCCCTGGATTCCCATCACGCCGTCTCAGCAGATCCGCGGCAGTTGCTCGCCCGACAGCCAGTCGACGATGCGGCCGCCGCCAAAGCTGGTTGCCATCTGGACGAAGCGATGATCATCGGCGACAGCCTCGCCGATCTGAGCCGCGTCGCGCCCGAGCGGATGCGCTTTCATCGCGGCGAGCACCGTATCGGCCTGCTCCGGTGCGACCACCGCGACCAGCTTGCCTTCATTGGCGACATGAAGCGGGTCCAATCCCAGCAGCTCACAGGCAGCGGCCACCGCCGGCTTGACCGGAATGGCATCCTCTTGCAGCCGGAAGCCGAGATTGGATTGCTGCGCGATCTCGTTCATGGTCGCGGCGAGCCCACCGCGGGTCGGGTCGCGCATCAGCCGGAGGCCTTGGCCCCCGGCTGCCACCATGGCTGCGACCAAGCCGGGCAGCGCGGCCGAGTCGGAGACGATCTCGGTGTCGAAGGTGAGGTTCTGCCGCTTCGACATGATGGCGACGCCGTGGTCGCCGAGGCTGCCCGACAGCAGCACGCGATCGCCCGGCCTCGCTTTATCGGCCGACAGGTCGAGTCCGTCCGGCAGCACGCCGACGCCGGCGGTGGAGATGAAGACACCATCCGCCTTGCCGCGTTCGACCACCTTGGTATCACCGGTGATGATCGCGACGCCGGCCTCGCGCGCCGCCTCGCCCATCGAATCTGCGATGCGCTTCAAGTCGGAGAACCGGAAGCCCTCCTCGATGATGAAGCTGGCCGACAGATAAAGCGGCCTGGCACCGGCCATCGCGATGTCGTTGACCGTGCCGTGCACGGCGAGCGAGCCGATATTGCCGCCCGGGAAGAACAGCGGCGACACGACATAACCGTCGGTCGTCATCACCATCCGGCCGGTGGCGACATCGAACGCCGACTGGTCATTGCCGCGCGCCAGCCATTCATTGCCGAATGCCTCGTGGAACAGACCGGCAATCAGCTGCGCCATGGCGCGGCCGCCGGCGCCGTGCGAGAGATCGACGCAGCCATTCTTCAGATCGAGTCGGCGCTGATGCATGCTCATGATGCGAGCCTCCGCTGATGGTCGCGGAAGCGGCCATAGGTCCAATGTGCCGCGCAGGCGCCTTCCGACGAGACCATGCAGGAGCCGACCGGCGTCTCCGGCGTGCACGCCGTGCCGAACAGCTTGCAGTCGACCGGCTTCTTGAGTCCGCGCAGGATCGCCGGGCATTCGCAGGCCGGGTTGTCGGCGACGACTCGTTCTGCCATGGCGAAACGCAACTCGGCATCGAGATGCGCGAAGGCCGAACGCAGCTTCAACGCGCTCGCTGGAATGCTGCCGAGACCGCGCCACTCGAACTGGTCGCGCAGCTCGAACAGCGCGGCGACCTCCTTGATTGCGCGCTGGTTGCCGCCACCGGCCACCGCGCGGCGATACTGGTTCTCGACCTCGTGGCGGCCGTCATTGACCTGCTCGATCAGCATCAGGATCGCCTGCATCATGTCGAGCGGCTCGAAGCCGGCGATCACCACCGGCTTGCGATCGTCGCGCGCGAATGGCGCGTAAGGCTCGGTGCCGATCACGGTCGAGACATGGGCCGGTCCGACAAAGCCGTCGATCTCGATCGGCGTGTCGCTGTCGAGGATCGCGCGCATCGCCGGTGGCGTCAGGACGTGGTTGCAGAACACGCTGAAATTGGTGAGGCTCTTTTTTTCAGCGGCGCGGATCATCACCGCGGTGGGCGGCGTCGTGGTCTCGAAGCCGATGGCGAAGAACACGACCTCACGGCTGGGATTCTGCTCGGCGAGTGCGATCGCGTCCAAGGTCGAATAGACCATGCGGATGTCGGCGCCCCGCGCTTTCGCCTTGAGCAGCGAGGACCCGCGCGATCCCGGCACGCGCATGAGATCGCCATAGACGCAGAGGATGATGTCGGGACGCTCGGCCAGCGCAATCGCCATGTCGATGCGCCCCGCCGGCAGCACGCAGACAGGACAGCCCGGACCGTGAATCATGCGGACATTGTCCGGCAGCATGTCCTCCAGACCATAGCGTGCGATCGCATGCGTATGGCCGCCGCAGAACTCCATGAAGCGATAGGCGCGCGATGGATCGGCCTTGGCGCGGATGGCGCGCGCAAGACCCGTCGCCAGCTCCTTGTCGCGAAACTCGTCGGCATATTTCATGGGGAAACCTCCGCCGTCACCGCACCCATCTGCCGGAGCAGGTCGAGCGTTTCGCGCGCCTCCTCGGGATCGATCTTGGCCAGCGCGTGGCCGACATGAAGAATGACGTAATCGCCGACGGCGATCTCCTCGATCAGCGCCACCGAGACCTCCTTGCTGACGCCATCGATCGATACGATCGCCATGTCGTCGGCCAACAACTTGATCACCTCGGCAGGAATGGCCAGGCACATCAGACGCTCCCTCCAGAGATTTTTTGGTCTTGTATGACACGCTGACCGGCGATCCAGGCCTGCCCGAGACTGAGCCCGCCATCATTCGGCGGCAGTTGGCGCGGCAGCCGCGCATCGAGGCCGGCAGCGCGACAGCCGCGGATGATCTGCGTCGCCAGATGCGCATTGAGGAAGCAGCCGCCGCTCAGCGTGACGATCTCGATGCCGGTCGCACGGGCCGCGGTCGCGATCAGATCGACACAGGCCGCGGCCAAAGTGCCGTGAAACAGCGCCGCCGCCTCGGCGGCCTCGAGATTGCCCTCGATCAGATGCGCAAGCAGGGGACGCAGCGACAGCACGCCATCCCTGATGCTCCAGCCGCGCGCCAGCGTCACCGGCTCACGCACGAGCGCCTCGAGCTTCATCGCAGCTTCGCCCTCATAGCTCTGGACCATGTTGACGCCGAGCAGTCCCGCGACGGCATCGAACAGCCGGCCGGCGCTGGTCGTGGCCGGTGCATCGGCGCGCTGCAGCAGCATCGCGAGGTGAGGTGCTTGGGGCTGCGCGGCGAAGCGCGACGCAATCTCCGCATCGCGTCCCATCTCGTGCAGCACGGCGGCCGCCATCCGCCACGGCTCGCGGGCGGCCCGGTCGCCGCCCGGCATGTTCAGCGGCGCGAGATGACCAAGGCGCTGGAAGCGAGCGCCCTCACACAGCAGCAGCTCGCCGCCCCAAGCGCCGCCATCGCTGCCATAGCCGTAGCCATCGAGTACCAGCGCAAGCGCACGTTCCGTCAATCCGTGCTCGGCCATCACCGAGGCGGCATGTGCATGATGGTGCTGCACCGCCAGGCTGGGCAAGCCGCAGGATTGCGCATAGCGCGTCGAGGCCAGGTCGGGATGCAGATCATGCGCGATCAAGACCGGCGCGACATCGAGAATGGCGGTGAGGTGGCCGATCGTCTCTTCGAAGAAGCGGATCGCTTGCGCCGTGTCGAGATCGCCGAGATGCTGCGACACGAACGCCTCGTCACCGCGCGTCACCGTCACCGTCGCTTTCAGATGTGCGCCGACGGCAAGACATGGCGGCACGGCATGCGCGAGCCGGATCGGCTCGGGAACATAGCCGCGTGCACGCCGGATGAAGCGAGGCGCATCAGCGATGACCGCCGCAACGGAATCATCCGCACGGATCACGATATCACGGTCATGCGTCACGATCAGATCGGCGATGTCAGCCAATCCGGCACGGGCCTCGTCATTGCCGGTCAGCAGCGGCTCGCCGCTCAGATTGGCGCTGGTGCAGACCAGCGCCCGCGCCGTCTGGCCATGCAGAGCGTGGAGCTCATGGAAGATCAGATGATGCAGCGGTGCGACCGGCAGCATGACGCCGACCTTGGCGAGCCCCGGTGCGACGGAGGGCGCAATGCCGCCGCGCGATGTCACCAGCACGATCGGCCGTGCGATTTGCTCCAGCAGCGCGCGTTCAGCCGGATCGATGTCGGCGATCTCGATGGCCGCAGCCACCGAGGCCAGCATCACCGCGAACGGCCGGCCGTCGCGCCGCTTGCGCTCGCGCAGACGCCGGACGGCCTGCTCATCATGAGCGTCACAGAGCAACTGATAGCCGCCGAGCCCCTTGATGGCGACGATCTGGCCGGCAGCCAGCGCTGCCGCGATGTCGTCGACGCCATGACTCAGACGCGGCCCGCAGCGCGGGCACGAAATCGCCTCGGCATGGAAGCGGCGACCGTCCGGAGTCTCGTAATCCGCACGGCACGCCTCGCACAGCGGAAACCGCTTCATCGCCGTGGTCGCGCGATCGTAGGGCAGACGCTCCGCAATCGTGAAGCGCGGACCGCAATGGGTGCAGTTGACGAAGGGATAGCGATGGAAGCGGCTCTCGGGATCGAACAGTTCGGCGAGGCACTGATCGCACATGGCGGCGTCCGGCACGATCCGCGTCGTCACCCGGCCGCCGACGCTTTCCGAGATGCGGAAGTCGCGGCTGGCCTGGGCCGCAACGGGTTCGACCGCGATGTCATCGATGCGCGCCAATGGCGGGGCCTGCCGCGGCAGCGCCTCGACGAAGCGCGCCACCTCCTCGCCTTCGACCTCGATCACGACGCCCTGCGCGTCATTGGCGACGAAGCCCCCAAGATGATGGCGCCGGGCCAGACCATGGACATAGGGGCGAAAGCCCACGCCCTGCACGGCCCCGCGGACGCGGAGCCGGAGACGCCTGGGCTGCAGCGCCAATGTCGGCCCGGACGTGCTCATCCCTGAACGGTCCCGAGCGTGCCGGCCCGCATCCGGTCTGTCTGCTTCCTGATCCAGGCGTAGAACGCCGAGACGCCCTCTCCGGTCTTGGCCGAGATCGTCAGCACCTCGATCCTGGGATTGACCCGTCGGGCATATTCGATGGTCTGTGCCAGGTCGAAATCGAGCACCGGCGCCAGGTCGATCTTGTTGATCAGCATCAGCGCCGAGGCGGCGAACATGTCCGGGTATTTGAGCGGCTTGTCCTCGCCCTCAGTGGTCGAGAATACGACGATCTTGCAGGCTTCGCCGAGATCGAAGGCGGCCGGGCAGACGAGATTTCCGACATTCTCGATGAACAGGAGCCCGCCGCGCATTGACGGCAAGCGGCGATAGGCTTCGCCGACCATCGCCGCATCGAGATGACAGCCCTTGCCGGTATTGATCTGGATCGCCGGCACGCCGGTGGCGCGAATGCGCTCGGCATCATTCGACGTCTGCTGATCGCCCTCGATCACCGCGACGGGACGGCTCGGCTTCAAATCGGAGACGGCGCGGACCAACAGTGAGGTCTTGCCCGCGCCAGGGCTGGAGACGACGTTGAACGCCAGCACGTCATGCGCGGCGAAGCGCGCGCGGTTTTCCGCCGCGAGGCGGTCGTTCTTGCCGAGAATGTCGCGCTCGATCTGGATGATGCGGCCGCTGGACAGGCCGGCAATCTCCTGGCCGGCGGGGTTTGCCGAACAATCGATGCGGTCGGCAGGGCCATGATCATGATGGTGGTCATGATCATGATCATGGTCATGCGCGTGATGATGACCATCGTGGGCATGACCATGATGATGATGACCGTGATGGTGATGATGACCAGCATGATCATGGCCATGATCGTGATGATGGTCACCGTCGTGATCATGATGATGATCACCCGCTTCGATCGAGGATTTGCCGTCACCGCACCCACAGACAGTACACATCACTCGACCTCCAGCTCCTTGACCCGCATATCCTCGCCGCCCGTCACCTGCAGCTGATGGCTGCCGCAGGCGGGGCAAGGATCGTAACGTTGGCTGATCTCGACGCTCCGCGAGCAGGACAGACACCAGGCCGTGCCGCGTTGCTCGATGATCTCCAGCGCCGCGCCGCGCGCGATGGTATTGGCCGTCACCGCCTCGAAGCAGAAACGGAGCGCATCGGGAGCGACATGGCTGAGCGTACCGATCTCGAGCCAGACGGTCTTGACCCTGGAAAACGCGCCCTTGCGGGCTTCCTGCTCAACGATATCGACGATGCCCTCGCACAGCGCCATTTCATGCATCGGCCATCTCCCGTACCGCGAGACTGTAGCCGACGCAGGGATCGAAGGAACTGATCATCGCCTCGATCGCGGCACGATCGGCGGAGCCGCAAAGCCGAGCCCCAGTCAGGCTGCCGGCAACCGGGCCGCGGGGATGAAAATTCCATTCGGTCGGCGCGAGAAATTCGAACCGGCGGACACGGCCTTCCGCATCCAGCTCGATCGCGTGATGCAGCCGGCCGCGCGCGCATTCGACGGCCGCCGCACCGCGCCCTGGGCCGAGCGCATAGCTTGCAACGACGTCCTGGTCGGCCGCTTCATCTTCGGCCTCGCCGGCTTCGATCCAGCACAGCAGCTCGGCGAGTTCGGCCAACTTTGCCAAGAGCCGCTCGACGGACCCCGCGGATGAATGCCGATGACGCGATGCTTGCCGCGCCCAGACTCCGGTTTCCGGAACACGCCCGGCGAGCTCGGGCGCCTCGGCGAAGGCGGCCTGCGGATCGATCAGTCGAGCCACGACGGTGTCATCGTCGGCGGCCGACAGGACACCGTGCTCGGCCGGCATCTGCTTCCATCCTCCATCGGCTTCGGCCCTGCGGGCCGCATCCATGATCGACGCAAGCGGAGTTCCCCGCACCACGGGTTCCGCAACCGATCCTAAACCCAGGGCGGCCAGGGCCATCTTGATCTGCGACAAGGTTGCGCTGCGAGATTGCCGCGCGTTTCCGGCGCCCGCGGACACCTGGAGCGAGGCCACCGCCTGCAGCAGAAACTGCAGCTGCGCCAGGGCGGTGCGATCGCAAGCGAGACGGCTGACCAGAACGCCACGCAGCAACTCGGCGAACCGCTCCATGATCACGGCGGTGATGCGCCGATGCCGCGTCAGCGGCGGCGCCTGATGGCCACGTGCAGCTTCGAGCGCAGACAAAAGGGCGACCTGATGCGCGATGGCGCATAATGAGAACAGCCGCGGTAACGCCGCCAGCAGCGTCTCGGCCGGCTTGCCGGCAAACAGCCGACCGAGCGGCGGCCGCGAGCGCGGTTCGATCGTGACACCGACGATCATCTGAGCTGCAACCGACAGCGTGACATCGATGTGGTTGCGAAACGCCAGGGTCATGCGCGGCGCTCCGACAAGGTGCCGCGCAAGAAGGAGCGGCGGTCGATCGCGCTCGCGGCGGCAGATCTCGGCAATTCCTCCGCGTCGGGCGCCGTCAGCAGCGTCGCCAGCGCGGCCTCGGCCGCGGCGCGCGCCGCCGCCATGTCCTCGAACTGGAACATCGGCGAGAACAGCGAGCAACTGGCGATGCGTCCAAAGCCTTCGACATCGCCGACGGTGAACTCGAACGTCCCAGCCGGCAGCTCAATCGCGACGGAGGCTCCAGGTGCGCCATGCCGGGCCGGCGTGACCACGTTCATGAACCACGGCGTGATGACGATGCCGATCGTCATTCCTGCGAAACTGTCGAAGCCCACGGCCTCGACAGTCAGCGCATCGTGATAGATCGGCAGCTCGCGCATCGCGCGTCCGCCGATCTCGCGATAGATGCTGGCGAGATGCTCGCCCCACGCGGCCGGTGCGAGCTCCATCGTGCCCTGCCCTGCCAGGACGGCGCTCATGACTCGACCACCATGAACTTGGCCTTCGGCGCATCGCAGTTCGGGCAGCGCCAGTCGTCCGGCAACATCGCGAACGGCGTGCCCGGCGCAATCTGCGCAACCCCATCGCCCTCCGCCGGATCGTAGCGGGTCCAGCAGATGCCGCATTCCAGCAGCACATCATCGGCGAGATCGCTGCGGACGCCGAAATTCTCGAAGCCACTCATGTGAAATAGGCCTCGATGATCTGCTGCAGGCGTTCGGCGGAATCCTCGAAATCCTCACTGGCTGCAAGCGCGACCACCGGCACGCCGCCGACTTCCAGCGTGTCGAGAATGATCGTGTCCATGGCGTTGAAGAACTGCACCGACCACACATTACGGATCCCCGTCGCGAGCACCCGGCAGGTGCCATAGCCGCGCGAGACCAGCTGGATCGGCCCGTTGCCGAGCGTCTGCTGCAGAAAGACCATGTCGGCAGGACTCATCGGCAGCAGCGTGAAGTTGATGGTCTGCGATCGCTGGCCGGGCTGCCAGGCGCGCGCGCGCTCGCGAATCTCGGCCAGCACCGGCAGCGCGTTCATCGTGTCCTCCGGCGCGGGCCCGATGACGATGTCGTCGGCCGTCAGATCGACGGCCGCGCGCGCAACGATCTCGGGAACCGAGCCAATCTCGATGTAGTCGTGACTCTCATCCGCCTCCAGCCGCACCCGCCAGATGCCCGCCAGCACCGACTCCTGGATCTGCGCGAGCCGCCCGTCGGGCAACGCGACGACGCCGGCGACCTCACCTTCGCCGAGCACGTCCTCGATCAGGCGGCGCTCAAGATCATTGAGCCCGTCGAGCCGGAACAGCTGCGTTTGCGCATCAGCGGTCTGCGCGGCGATCGCCGCCGCCATGGTCGACAGCAATTCGACGGCGCGCGGGCAGCTGCGCGCTAGCGCCTCCGAATCCATGGAAGCGAGCTTGGCCAGCGCGCCCGAGGCGGTCAGGCCCTTGTATTGTGCATCAAGCGCTTCCTCACCGATCGGAAACACGCTGACGGGCTGCTCCGCGCCTTCCGGCGCAATCCAGAATCCGGGCTTCATCGGCCAGCTCCCGAGGTCTGGTGCGCTGGCACGATGCTGGCAACCACGGTCGCAGCCGCACCGACCGGCCGATCGATCAGGCGCGATATGCGATCGACATAAACCGACCAGTCCTGGATCTTGGCGATCAGGCCGATTGGTTCGGTGCCACGACACAAGATCAGGCTCGGCTGCACACGCACGCCAAAGCGCGCGCCGAGCTCGGCCTCAGCCTCGCGCGCGATCAACGCGCCCCGCAGCCGGCCCTGAAACGCGGTGATCAGCTCCGGCAGCACGATGGCGACATCGAGCGCCTCTGGAAAGCGCGCGGGATCGCCCGCTGACAGCAGCACCGCCACGGCACCAGCGCTATCCACGTCGGCGAGAAACGCATCGACTGTGCTGACATCGACCTCCGGCAAGCCGCCCTGCCTCCGCGCCGCTGCGCGCTGCTGAACATCCATCGACGTCTCTCCCCTGACCAGTTGTCGTTCCGTCTGACGCTTGATGGTTAGCAATCGATGTGCCAGTTCAAGAAGGCGATGACCACGCGCAATATACTGAAATTACGCGACTATTTTTGACGCTCGATATCGCATTGCAACAATAGTGAAGCAGCTTTCCAGGCCGGTCTGGAAACTTACATTTCGATTGGAAATCAGATTGTCAGATTTCGAACAGCTGCCCCGCGGCGATAACGGCGATGCGTCAGCGCAGATGGTCGGGCAGCTGCGGCTCGCGGCCGATCAGATCGGCAAAGAAGTCATCGCAATTCTCGCCGTTCATCGCGGCATGCAGTCCGCGCAGCGCGTCGGCAATGAGCCGCGCCTCCTCGTCGTCGAGCAGACGGACGGCGTTGTCGAGATAGACGAGGACCTTGGCGCCAACCGGCGGATCCGACAGCAGCAGCACCGAGACGCGGCGTTCCTCACCGTCGAAGCTGCACAGCGCCGTGACGCCATCGGTCTCTACGATCGTCATCGGCAGGCCCAGGCACATGGCAGACTCCTTCACAGCCGCACGGCAATCACTCTGCCGGACGGGCGCGCATCTCGTAGCTCTGGTGATCGATGTCATTGGCGAGCAGCCGCGCATCGGCCGCGACCGGCTCGCTTCGCAGCGCGGCTGGCGCGCCCCATTCTGCCAGGAGCGCGCAGGCCAGTTCGATCGCCGGCCCGATCTGCGCGCGCACCGGCGCCGTCAATGGGCCGCCCCAATCCTCGAGATCGAGCGGCTGGCAGCCGATCAAGGCGAGCCGGCGCGGATAGCGGCCGAGCAGATCGGCTGCGCTCAGGACCTCCTGGAACCCGGTCTGGTGCAGGCTCATCTTCTTGGCACCGGTGAAGCGCGGCACCTCGTCGTCGCGGACGAGCTTGAGCTCGCCCGGCGCAAGTCCATAGTCGATCGCGTCGAACACGATCAGGCCGTCCGCCTCCTCGACATAGTTGACCAGATAGAGTCCCTGGGTGCCGCCATCGAGGATCGTGACGTTGTCGGGCACGGCGTAGCGGCGGTGGAATTCCTCCACCACCCGCACGCCGAAGCCTTCATCCGCCCACAGGATATTGCCGATGCCGAGCACCAGGATGCGATCGAGCTTCGCGTGGTCCGTCATCTCGGCCCCCTCCTCACTCGCGGAACTGCCGCTCGCCCGAGATCATCGACGAGATGATGCTCTGACGGGACATGATGTCCTCGCGGATCGCGGCGTAGACATGCACGGTCACGAACATCACCAGCGCCCACATGCCGAGGTGATGATAGGTGTGCACGTCCTGGCTGTTCGGCCAGATCGCAAACACCCATCCGAACAGTTTGTGCTGCCAGCTATCGATGCCGGTGCCCTCCGAATAAAGCGCAAAGCCGGTGACGATCATGAAGGCGACGAACAGCGTGAAGCCGGTGAACATCGCCGTCTGCGCCAGCGGATTGTGACCGACATACATCTTCGGCTCGCGCTCCAGGAACGCATACCAGCGGATCTCGTGCAGCACCTCCTTCCAGAACTGCTTGCGATGCACCGGAATGTAGAAGATCTGCCGGGAATGGTGGTTGCCGACAAAGGCCCAGAGGATGCGGGCGAGGAAGAACACCGCCAGCACCTGCCCGGCCGCGAAATGCGCAAACCGGATATAGCCCATCACGAAGCTTGCCGACGCCTCGCCCTCGACACTCGGCAGCGGCGTCCCGATCAGATAGCCGGTGACCATCAGCACGATGATCGCAAACGCGTTCACCCAATGGCAGATGCGCACGGGCGCTTCGTAGACATAGACCGTAGGCCGGCCGACCGCATGCTCGCCGGCTGCGTCGGCCGCGATCGCGGCAAGGTTGGGCTCGGCCTCGGCGGGACGAGCAACTGCATCCATCATGGTGCGTCTCCCACTACCTGACCTTGACGGTCGCCATTTCCTGGCCGTCCGGGCTCATCACGTGGGTGGAGCACGCAAGGCACGGATCGAACGAATGAATCGTCCGCAGGATCTCCAGCGGCTTCTCCGGATCCGCCATCGGCGTATCCATCAGCGACGCCTCGAAGGCGCCGATATTGCCCTTGGGGTCACGCGGCGAGCCGTTCCAGGTGGTCGGCACAACGCACTGGTAGTTGTCGATCCTGGTCTCCTTGATCTTGATCCAGTGCGCCAGCGCGCCGCGCGGCGCCTCGGTGAAGCCATAGCCCTTGGCCTCCTTGGGCCAGCTCTCCGGCTTCCACTTCTCGATGTTCGCGGTCGAGGAATCGCCGGCCTTGATGCGCGCCACCAGCTTGTCCTGGAAGTAGCGCATCTGGGTCGCGGCCCAGTCGCATTCGAGCGCACGCGCGGCGGTGCGACCGAGCGTCGAGAACAGCGCCGTAACCGGCAGGTTCAGCGCCTTCAGGAGCTTGTCGGTCGGCTCCTTGAACTCCGGCCTGTTCTGCGCATAGCCGATGATGTAGCGCGCCAGGGGGCCGACCTCGACCGCGTTGCCGCGCCAGCGCGGCGCCTTGATCCAGGAGTACTTGCCGCCCTCGTCGAGCTCCTTGATGTCGGTCTTGGTGCCCTTGGCATTGGGGCCGAGCTGATAGTTCGGCTCGGTGACGCCGTCCCAGGGATGCAGCCCCTTGCTCTCGTCGGGATATTTGTACCAGGAATGGGTGACGAACTCCTGGATCTGCTCGGGGTCGCCGTGATCGATCGGCAGGATCTCGTTGAGATTGCCGTTGAGGATCACGCCGCGCGGCAGCTTGAGGTTCTTGGCCGAATAGTCGTTGGCGTTCTCCGGAATGTCGCCATAGGACATCACGCTCTTGCCCGAGAGGCCACCGCCATAGAGCCAGTCCTTGTAGAACGAGCCGATGGCGACGACGTCGGGCAGATAGACCTTCTGCACGAACTCGATCGAGCGGTCGATGATGGAGGAAACGAGATTCAGCCGCTCCATATTGATGGCGCCGACCGCACCGGTCCCGTCGACATTGATGGCGCAGGGCACGCCGCCAACCAGCCAGTTCGGATGCGGATTCTTGCCGCCATAGATGGTGTGGATCTTGACGATCTCCTTCTGGAAGTCGAGCGCCTCCAGATAATGCGCGACCGCCATCAGGTTCGCTTCGGGCGGCAGCTTGTAGGCCGCGTGGCCCCAATAGGCGTTCTTGAACGGACCGAGCTGGCCGGACTCGACGAACTTCGTCAGCCGGATCTGCAGGTCCTTGAAATAGCCCGGCGACGACAGCGGCCAGTCCGAGATCGACTGCGCCAGCGCAGAGGTTGCCTTCGGATCGGCCTTGAGCGCCGAGACGACGTCGACCCAATCCAGCGCATGCAGGTGATAGAAGTGCACGAGATGGTCGTGCACCTGCAGGCAGAGCTGCATGATGTTGCGGATCGAATTGGCGTTGTCGGGGATCATGATCCCCAGTGCATTCTCGACCGCGCGCACCGAGGTCAGCGCGTGGGTGCCGGTGCAGACGCCGCAGATCCGCTCGGTGAAGGCCCAGGCGTCTCGCGGATCGCGGCCGCGCAGGATAGTCTCGATGCCGCGCCACATCGTGCCGGTCGACACTGCGTTGCGGATGACATTGTTGGAGTCGACATTCACCTCGACGCGCAGATGTCCCTCGATGCGCGTGAGCGGATCGACGACGACGCGCTTGCCGGAATTGTCGAGATTGAAGCCGTTGGGAGTCTGGATGCCCATCGTTGCCTGCCTTGACTGGATTTAATGGTCTTGCTTGGCGTCGTCGCGCTTGGTCGCGAGTCGTTTGACGGCCGTCACCGCGGCATGCGCCGCGACCGCAGCTCCGACCGTGCCCGCCGCGACCATGCCGATCTGGTCGGCATTTCGCTCGATGCCGAACTGCTTGATGGTGGTGAGCCGGTCGTAGAACGAACCCTTGTCCCAGAAGCCATCCTCGGAGCAGCCGATGCAGCCGTGCCCCGACTGGATCGGGAACGACACGCCGCCATTCCAGCGCACCGTCGAGCAGGCGTTGTAGGTGGTCGGGCCTTTGCAGCCCATCTTGTAGAGGCAGTAGCCCTTGCGCGCAGCTTCGTCGTCCCACTCCTCGACGAACTGGCCGGCATCGAAATGCGGCCGGCGATAGCATTTGTCGTGGATGCGCTGCGAGTAGAACATTTTCGGCCGGCCCTGGCGGTCGAGCTCGGGCAATTTGCCGAAGGTGGTGATGAAGGTGACGACGCCGGTCATCACCTCGGCAATCGGCGGACAGCCCGGCACCTTGATGATCGGCTTGTTGGTGATGACCTTGTCGATCGGGGTCGCCTGCGTCGGATTGGGCTTGGCGGCCTGCACGCAGCCCCAGGACGCACAGGCGCCCCAGGCGATGATGGCCATCGCATCCTCGGCCATCACCTTCAGCTTCTCGACGAACGGCTTGCCGCCGTCGATGCAGAACATGCCACCTTCGTTGAGCGGCGGATTGCCTTCGACGGCGAGGATGTACTGGCCCTTGTACTTGGCGCGCGTCTCCTCGAGGATCTCCTCGGCCTGCTGTCCGGCCGCCGCCATGATCGTGTCGTCATAGTCGAGCGAGATCATCGACAGCACGACGTCCTTCACCAGGGGATGCGCCGAGCGGATGAAGCTCTCCGAGCAGCAGGTACATTCCAGCCCGTGCATCCAGATGACCGGCGTGCGCGGCTTGGTCTCCAGCGCATTGGCGATGCGGCTGGCAGCGACCGGCCCGAGCCCGAGGCTCGTCGCGGTGAGACTGCAGAATTTATGGAAGCTGCGCCGCGTGATGCCTTGGCGCCGGATGACGCTGTAAAAGGTTTCTGTCGTCGCGCCCATGAGTCCTCCCCCTGCTATCGCGTTGGCGATCATCCGATCGCGATCTGGCAAAGAGGGACAGCAAGATGCGGGCCAGCATCATTTCTGAATTTGAATCATAATGATTCCAGATACTTGGATTCAGAGAGCCGACGCCGCAGGCGGTTCAGCGCCTGATCGCGGGTGACAATCGGAAATCAAGCGCTTTGCACCCGACAAGCTTGTTTCCGCCAAGACGCAACGCACTCAATGCGCTGTGCAGACCATGCAGGGATCGAACGATCGGACCACGTGTTGGATGCTGACGGCCCGCGCGCCGGCGTCACCGACCTCAGTTCCGACCAGCGACTGTTCAAGCGGCCCGGCAACCCCATCGGAATCGCGCGGCGAGAAGTTCCAGCTCGTCGGCGCGATGATCTGATAGCGCTCGATGCGACCACCGCCGACCGCGAGCCAATGACCAAGGCTGCCACGCGCCGCCTCGACGAGCCCGACGAAGCGGCCGTCCGTCATTTCACCGCTGGTCTCGCAGAACGGCTCGCTGAGGCGCAGCGCCTTGATCCAGCCTTCGATCGACAGCGCGAGTCGCGCCGTCTCGATCAGCCGCGCGATCACGCGGTTGCGGACGTTGCTGTTATCGGATGCAAGCAGCGCGGTGATCAGCGGCTCACCATCGACCGCCTGTCGCGCAATTGCGCCGACCTCGACCGGCTCGCCGGCGAGCCGCGGCGCCTTGCACCAGCTATAGGCGTCAGCCTTGTCGGCGTCCGGCACGGAGCGGCTCGCCGCCGGATCGCGCGATGTCTCACGCATCCAGGCATGCGAGACATCTTCCGTGATCAGGTCCGACGGCAAGGTTGAGATCATTCCATCGCTGGCGCGCAGGCCGGCGCGGAAGTTGGCGCCATCGGCATCGTGATAGGCACCGAAGCTCATCAGCAGCCCCGGCCCCTTGCCAAGATCCGCGAGCGCAAGCGCATCGGCCAGTCGCAGGAAGTGTGCGAAATCGCCCGCGCGTCCGTCGCGCCAGCGATCGAGCTCGGACGGCGTCGACAACGCCAGTACATTCTCAAGCGTATCGGCAAACACCACACGTTCGAGAAAGCCGCGAAACGAGCCGGCAATCGCATTCAGCCGGATACGCTCACCAAGCTCGATCGCGCGCGTGGTGCCCCCCGGCTGGAACGCCAGGCTGTGCGGCCATTTACCGGCGATCAAGCCCATGATTTCCAGGAGTCGCGCGCGCGCGGGCAAGGCTTCGCGCGCCGCCGATCCCTTGGTCGCGGTGAAGCGCTCCGCCGCCGCGCCGTGCCAGGGGTGCGCGGCATAGGCCTCGCGCGCGAAGTCCGGCATGAAGAAGATGTAGAAGTGCGTCAGATGGTCGGCGGCGTTCTCGGCCGCATGGGCGATGTTGGTCGCGAGCACGCCGTTCGGCGCCGGCACGACGCCCATGGCCTGACGCAGCGCGCTGGCCGCCGCAATCGACTGCGACACCGAGCAGATGCCGCAGATGCGCGGCGCGATCACCAGCGCATCGAGCGGCGGTCGCCCCTCCAGGATCTGCTCGAAGCCGCGATAGAGCGGCGCGGTCACCTCGGCGCGTGCGACACGGCCGCTCTCGATATCCAGGCGGACCTCGAGATCGCCCTCGACGCGGTTGAACGGGCCGACCGTGATCCGGGTCATGAACTGCGCTTGTCGCCCGAGCGGCTCGGCGGCACCACGACGTGATCAGCCGTGGCATTGACGCGCACGCGGCGCGGAGTCGCCGATTTCGACAGGGCCGCGAGCGCGACGAACCACGCCTTGGGCATGTCGGTCGGAAGCCCGACGGGAATGCCGGCGAGCTTCGCAGTCTGCAGATAGTTCTGCGCGCTTTCGAAGCCAGGCGAGGTGCAGGCGATGCAGGCATAGCCGCCCTTGGTGCAGGAGCCGCCACCGTTCCAGGACCGCTGATTGCAGTCGCCGACAGCCTGCGTCGCGCGGCAGCCGAGATGCTCCATCAAACAGCCCCGCTCCGACATGGCTTCCGCGCTCGCCTTGAACTCATAGAACTCGTTGCGCGAGCAGCCATGATGAGCGAGGTGGTTGGCGATGAAGGCGGGACGCCCGACGGCGTCGAGGCCGTCGGCGGTGAGATCGCCAGTCGTGAGCGCAAGCAGGCTTTCCATGATCCAGCCGGGGTGTGGCGCGCAGCCGGCGACATTGATCACCGGCAACCCGCGCTTCGAGCGGAAACCCGCCCCTAGCGCGCCGCCGACGTCGCTCCCCTCGAACTGCAACCCGACCGCATCGGTCGGGTTGATGCCGGCCGCGGGAATGCCGCCATAAGCCGCGCAGCTGCCGACCGCGACGACATAGTCGGCCAGCGGGGCGAGATCGAGCAGCCAATGATAGATTGAGCGGTTGGTGCCCGCCAGCATGTTGAAGCGGCCGCTCAGGTTAGGGCCCCGGGCGACCGAGCCTTCGAGCACCAGCAGATCGAGCCGCTCGCGCCCGTCGCGGATGGCCTCGAGCAGTTCCGCGGCTTCCTCGCCGGTCTCCTCGCTGACGGAGGGATGCCACACCAGATCGATGCCGGACTGGCGCAGTTCGTCGAACCAGCCGGAGGCGCCGCTTTCCAGAATGGACATGGTGCAGCCGCCGCAGCTCGCGCCCTGCAGCCACAACATCCTGGTCATTCCCTCCGCGCCGACCATCGTGGGTTCCGCTGCTATTTCGCGCCGGGCATTCCGCCTGGTGGTGCTCTCGGGTTTAACGCCGCAGCGTGAGTACTGGCAAGCGCGTCGCACGGCCTGCGCTCGGAGCCACGACGACGGCCGAGCAGCACGGCGCCGGCCCAGATCAGTCCGAACAGGCCGACCGCGACGATCCCGAGATTGCCGATGTCATCGCCCAGCGCCACCGCGACATCCGTCCAGCCGCCCTGAGCGCCAAGCCGTGGCGCCAGCAACGTCACCGCCTCGACGCCGCCGATCACCAGCGCGATCGCGACCGACGTTCCGGTGATCACCAGATTGTAGCGTCGCTTGCGCGCGGGATCCGTCAGCGCCCAACGATAGGCTCCGACCATCAGCATGCTGTCGGCCGTATCGACGGTCGCCATCGCCGCAGCGAACAACGCCGGGAACACCAGCACATGGGCGAGGCTCGCGCCGCGCGCTGCTTCGGTCGCAGAAAGGCTGAGGAGACCGATCTCGCTCGCGGTATCGAAGCCGAGGCCGAACAGGAACCCGAGCGGATACATGTGCCAGGCGCGGTCCACGAGGCGCAGCACAGGACGCAGCAGACGAATGAGAACGCCCCGCCCTGCATTTGCCGTGTCTGCCATTTCGGACTGCTGCGACACTGCCGGGCGCCGCCACAGATTGACGAACAGAACGAGGTTCGCGAATGCGATCAGCAGCAGGAAGCCGGCCGAAACCGAGGTGCCGATGGCACCACCGATCGCCCGAATTGCGCTGTCCCCGCTCAACAGATCGGCGCCGGCGACCAGGCTGACGATAATGGTGGCGATGACGACGACGCTCGAATGTCCGAGCGCGAAATAGAGACCCGCAGCGCGCGGCGTGTCCCCCTCCTGCACCAGCTTGCGGACCACGTTGTCGATCGCAGCGATGTGGTCGGCGTCAACCGCATGGCGCAATCCAAGTAGCCAGGCCAGCATGGCCGTGCCGACGATGGCGGGACGGTCGGCATAGAGCGCAAACGCCCAGGCCCAGGCAAGCGCGTTGGCGAGCACGAGACCGGCCAGCAGCGCGACATTGCGGCCGCCCGCGGTCTGCAGCCAGGCCGGCGCTGCGCGCGGAGGCTGGGGATGATCAATTGGGAAAATCGTCATACTCAGGCAGGAGAGCAAGTCTCGCGCCAATTGGCAAGCCTTGCTCCGCCCGGCCCAGATCAGGCCGAATTCGCGCCGTTCACCCCCCGTCTCGCCTGGATCGGCCAGCCTCTGTGGCAATCCGCTGTCCGGTCACGCACAAACAATGACCAGCCGCTGAAGACCTTCGCTTGCCCCCGCCTCACCGGACCGAGGCGCTTTGCGCCGCGATCTCGCGCCTGACAGCGGCCTCGAACCCGCTGGCCGGCGCGGCGAACATCAGCCGGGTCTCCTCATGGAACGCCGAGAAGATGCCGACGACGACCGTCTCGCCGCCGATCTCGGCCAGGATCGGCGAGCCCGAATAGCCGAAATTCGCCAAGCAATGCACCGTCAGCAGCCGAGCATCCTCAGTCATGCCGGCGCTGCAATTGCGCTGTCCGGTCGGCGAATAACGCCGCTCCTGGCCGTAGCCGATCTCCGAAATCGTCCCGGCCGCCGTCGCAGCCGCAAGTTGCTCGCGCGTGAGCGCTGTGACCGCCACCGGCCGCGACGGCAGCGCATCCTTCAGGACGATCAGGGCCCAATCGACGCGCGAGCGGTCAAGCGACCATTTGTCGTGCTGGATCGGCGCGAAGTCGGGCGCCACGATCAGCTTGTCGGCAATCGACGAGGCTGCCGGCGTGCCCTTGTTCATGCCGGCCAGGAAGTGGACGTTGCCGGGACTGACCTGGGCGACGCCGTTGAAGACGCAATGCGCGGCCGTGAGCACCAGGCGCGGCGCCACCAGCGTGCCCGTGCACGAACCGCCCGTGCTGTATTGGGCCACGGTGACGACGCCGATCGATGATGCCGGCCACGCCGTGGGATCCACGACCTCGCCGATGTGCCGGTCGAGCCCGAGCAGTTGCTCGGGCCGCGGATTGGCAATGCCTGAATCGGCCGCTTCCGGCTTGGGCCGCCAGGCCGCGATGGCCTGCTCCGCCTGTCGCCGCTGCGCCTCACTCAACGCGACACGCTGGACCTCGCGGCCCGCGGACCGCACGCCATTTCGCCCCGCCATGACCAGCCAGGCATAGCCCTGCACGACATCCTGCGCGACCACCCGCCCGTCGAGCATCATCAGGCCGAGCATATATTGCGACTGGGCGAAGCCCTGGGCCGCGGCGCGAGAAAACCATCGGCTGGCTTCGCCATGATCGCGGGCGACGCCTTCCCCATTGTAATAGACGACGCCGAGATAATGCTGCGCGACGGCGAGGCCCTGATCCGCCGCCTTCCGGTACCAGGCCATCGCCTCGGCAGGGTTGCGCGGCACACCCCAGCCGAACGCCTGCATGAAGCCGACATCGAACTGCGCCCGCGCATCGCCTTTGGCCGCCAGCGGCATCAGCCGCCGCATCGCCATGGCGTGCTGGCCATTGGCCGCCGCGGCCACGGCCTCCTCGAGTTCGGCGGCCGAACCGGGCACAATGGCGGCGAGCCACACGGCTAAGACGAGAGCAATTGTCCTGATCATCGCGTCCGCGGCATCCCGGTCATCATGATGGGGAGACCAGCAGACCGGATCAAGACGGCAGCCCCATGGCCGCGCGCAAAACGGCTGCCCCGCGCTTACGCCTGCTCGCTCTTGGCGAAGCGGTCGTCGAGCGCATAGCCGGCGCCGCGCACCGTGCGGATCGGATCCTGCTCGCGGCCGGGATTGAGCAGCTTGCGCAGGCGGCCGATATGGACGTCCACCGTGCGCTCGTCGATATAGATATCCCGGCCCCAGACACTGTCGAGCAACTGCTCACGGCTGAACACGCGGCCCGGATGCTCGAGGAAGAATTCGAGCAGGCGGTATTCGGTCGGGCCGAGATCGATCGGCCGGCCCGAGCGCGCCACCCGGCGCTTCTCGCGGTCGAGCTCGATGTCCCCATAGGACAGCACCGTCGCCAGCCGCTCCGGGCTCGCCCGCCGCAGCAGACCCTTCACCCGCGCCAGCAGCTCAGGGACCGAGAACGGCTTGACGATATAGTCGTCCGCCCCGGTCGCCAGACCGCGCACGCGCTCGCTCTCCTCGCCGCGCGCCGTCAGCATGATGATCGGCAGCTGCTTGGTCTCGGGCCGCGTCCGCAACCGGCGGCACAGTTCGATGCCGGACAGGCCCGGCAGCATCCAGTCGAGCACCACGAGATCGGGAACGCGCTCCTTCAGCCGCGTGTCGGCCTCGTCGCCCCGCCCCACGGTCTCGACCTCGTAGCCCTCGGTCTCCAGATTATAGCGCAGGAGCGTGGTCAGCGCCTCTTCATCTTCCACCACCAGGATGCGCGCAGTCATATCGAACGAGTCTCTCTCAGTTGCCGGGGACCGTGGTGGCGAAGCTCGTCATGTCGCCCTTCGGACGCTTGTCGACCATCGCCTGGCCCTCGATCATGTAGAACACCGTCTCCGCGATATTGGTCGCGTGGTCGCCCATCCGCTCGATATTCTTGGCGCAGAACATCAGATGGATGCAGAACGAGATGTTGCGCGGATCTTCCATCATGTAGGTCAGCAGCTCGCGGAACAGCGAGGTGCAGATGGCATCGACCTCCTCGTCGCCCTTCCACACCGCCATCGCAGCCGGCAGGTCATGCGCCGCATAGGCATCCAGCACCGACTTGACCTGCGACTGCACGAGATCCGTCATGTGCTCAAGGCCACGGATCAGCTTGAGCGGATGGAAATCACTTTCCAGCGCAGCAACCCGCTTGCCGATGTTCTTCGCGAGGTCGCCGATGCGCTCAAGATCAGTGGCGACGCGCATCGCGCCGACGATCTCACGCAGGTCGACCGCCATCGGCTGCCGGCGCGCGATGGTCAGCACGGCGCGCTCCTCGATGATGCGCTGCAGCTTGTCGACCTCGGCATCGGCGGCGACGACCTTCTGGCCGAGCGCGACGTCACGCCGAACCAGTGCGTCGACGGAGTCGACAATCAGCCGCTCGGCGAGACCGCCCATCTCCGACACGAGCCGGGTCAGATCCTGCAGATCGCTGTCGAACGCCTTGGCGGTATGTTCACTGGCCATGATGATCTCCTGAAGGCAATGATGCTGTCGGCGTCAGCCGAACCGGCCGGTGATGTAATCCTGGGTCCGCCGATCGCTCGGCGAGGTGAAGATCTTGCTGGTGTCGTCGAACTCGATCAACTCGCCGAGATACATGAAGGCGGTCTTGTCGGAGACACGCGCCGCCTGCTGCATGTTATGCGTGACGATCGCGATCGTATAGTTCTCCGAGAGTTCCTGGATCAGCTCCTCGACCTTGGCGGTCGAAATCGGATCGAGCGCCGAGCAAGGCTCGTCGAACAGGATCACTTCGGGCCTGACAGCCACGGTACGCGCGATGCACAGGCGCTGCTGCTGGCCGCCGGACAGCGACAGGCCGGAGGCGTTGAGCTTGTCCTTGACCTCGTTCCACAGCGCGCCGCCGCGCAGCGCCTTCTCGACCCGGTCGTCCATCTCGGACTTCGAGATCTTCTCATAGAGGCGGATGCCGAAGGCGATGTTCTCGTAGATCGTCATCGGGAACGGCGTCGGCTTCTGGAACACCATGCCGACCCGGGCGCGCAGCAGGTTCAGGTCGAGCTTGGGATCGAGGATGTTGGTGCTGTCCAGCATCAGCTGGCCGGTGGCGCGCTGGCCCGGATAGAGATCGTACATCCGGTTGAAGATGCGCAGCAAAGTCGACTTGCCGCAGCCGGACGGACCGATGAACGCGGTGACGCGGTTGGTGCCGAGCGACAGGTTGATGTTCTTCAGCGCGTGATGATCGCCGTAATAGAAGTTCAGATTTCGCGCGATCACCTTGGCCGGCGCCTCCGGCAGCGACTTGGCGGGAATGGCGGCCGTCGGGCTGCTCACGGATACGGACATGTCGGTCATTTCGAGCTCCTCTCGGCGCCCAGGATGCGCGCACCGATGTTCAGGGCCAGCACGGTCAAGGTGATCAGAAGGGCGCCGCTCCAGGCCAGCTGTTTCCAGTAGGCATAGGGGCTCTGGACGAAGTTGTTGATGGTCACCGGCAGGTTCGCCATCGTCTTGGAGAGGTTCATGCTCCAGAACTGGTTCGACAGCGCGGTGAACAGCAGCGGCGCGGTCTCGCCGGCGACACGGGCGGTTGCCAGCAGCACACCGGTGATGAGGCCGGAGCGCGCGGCGCGGTAAGCGATCCGCCGGATCACCAGCGAGCGCGGCAGGCCGAGCGCCGAGGCTGCCTCACGCAGCGGATTGGGCACCAGCAGCAGCATGTCCTCGGTGGTTCTCAGCACCACGGGGATCACGATCACCGCCAGCGCCAGCGAGCCGGCGATCGCCGAGAAGCCGCCCATCGGCACCACGACCGCACCGTAGATGAACAGGCCGATGATGATCGACGGCGCCGACAGCAGGATGTCGTTGATGAAACGGATTATCGAGGTCAGGCGGTCGTTGCGGCCATATTCGGCGAGATAGGTGCCGGCGAACAGGCCGAGCGGCGCGCCGATGCCGACGCCGATGATGGTCATCATGATCGAGCCGACGATGGCGTTGCGCAGACCGCCGTCGCTCGATCCCGGCGGCGGCGTATCAGCGGTAAAGACCTGCAGGCTGAGCCCGGCCAGACCGTTATAGAACAGCGTGAACAGGATCAGCGCCAGCCAGGTGACGCCGAACGCGGCGGCAGCAAAACAAAGGCCACGGACCACGATGTCGGTGCGGCGCCGGCGCGTGTAGATCGGATTGACGGGACTGGGCTGAGCGTCAATGGCAGTCATGAGCTATTTCCCCGCCTTGGTCTCGAGCCGCATCAGCATCAGACGGGCTGCCGCGAGCACGAAGAATGTCAGAACGAACAGCAAGAGACCGAGCAGGATCAGGCTCGACTGGTGCAGACCGTCGCTCTCCTGGAACTCGGAGGCGATCGCGGCCGAGATCGTCGTGCCCGGCGCAAAGATCGATGACGAGATCCGGAACGAGTTGCCGATGATGAAGGTCACCGCCATGGTCTCGCCGAGGGCCCGGCCGAGCGCCAGCATGATGCCGCCGATCACGCCGACCCTTGTATAGGGAATGACGACGCTGCGCACGACCTCCCAGGTGGTGCAGCCGACGCCATAGGCCGCCTCCTTCAGCACAGGCGGCACCGTCTTGAACACGTCGACCGAGATCGCCGTGATGAAGGGCAGCACCATGATCGCCAGGATCAGCGAGGCATTGAACAGGCTGAGATAGGATGGCGGGCCGGCGAAGATGTCCTGCAGCACCGGAATGTTGGCGCAGAGGCTGATCATGAACGGCTGGAAATTATAGGCCAGGAACGGGCCCAGCACGAAGAAGCCCCACATGCCGTAGATGATCGAGGGAATGCCGGCCAGCAGCTCGATCGCGATGCCGATCGGGCGGCGCAGCCATTGCGGGCACAGCTCGGTGAGGAAGATCGCGATGCCGAGACCGACCGGAATGGCGATCAACATGGCGATGAAGGACGTGACCAGCGTGCCGTAGATCGGGCCGAGCGCACCCAGCACCGGCGGATCCGCCGACGGCGCCCAGCGCCGCGTCCAGAGGAATTCAAAACCGTAGGCCTTCATCGCCGGCCAGGCGCCGATGATGAGCGAGACGATAATGCCGCCGAGGATCAGCAGCACCGAGATCGCCGCGAGCCGCGTGATCCAATAGAAAGTGACGTCACCGAGCTTGAAGGCGCTCAGCGCGCGCGCCCGGTCATAGGGCCCGGCAGCAGCCGCGATATCGCTGACTTCGGTTTGAACCGCCATGTCTGCCAATTCTGCCCCCTGTTTTTTCAGCACGCTTCAACCCCGATCATGCCCCCTCTCCCGGTGACGGGAGAGGGGGTTCTGGCGCGAAAGGCGTCAGCTCTTGATGTCCGAGGACCAGGTCTTCTCGATCAGCTTCACGACGTTGTCGGGCATCGGGATGTAGTCGAGCTCCTCAGCCATCTTGTCGCCCTTCTCGAACGACCACTTGAAGAACTTGATGGCTTCGGCGGAGGCCGCCTTGTCGGTCGGCTCCTTGTGCATCAGGATGAAGGTCGCGGCCGTCATCGGCCAGGACTTTTCGCCCTGCTGGTTGGCGAGAATCACATAGTAGCCGGGAGCCTTGGCCCAATCGGCGTTGGCGGCCGCAGCCTGGAAGGCCTCGACGGTCGGCTGCACGGTCTTGCCGGCCTTGTTGACCATGGCGGTGTAGGTCAGCTTGTTCTGCTTGGCATAGGCATACTCGACATAGCCGATCGAGTTCTTGGTCTGGCTGATGTTGCCCGACACGCCCTCATTGCCCTTGGCGCCGACGCCGACCGGCCATTCGACCGCGGTGTTGGAGCCGACCTTGCTCTTCCAGTCAGCGCTGACTTCGGAGAGGTAGTAGGTGAAGTTAAAGGTCGTGCCCGAACCGTCGGAGCGGCGAACCACGGCGATGGCATCGCTCGGCAGCTTGACGCTCGGGTTCAGCTTCTTGATCGCGGCGTCATCCCACTTGGTGATCTTGCCGAGATAGATGTTGGCCAGCGTCTCGCCATCCAGCACCATCTCGCCCGGCTTCACGCCCTCGAGGTTGACGACCGGCACGATACCACCCATCACCATCGGCCACTGCACCAGGCCGTCCTTCTCGAGCTGCTCGGCCTTGAGCGGCGCGTCGGTGGCGCCGAAGGTCACGGTCTTGGCCTGGATCTGCTTGATGCCGCCGCCGGAGCCGATCGACTGGTAGTTCAGACCGTTGCCGGTCTCCTTCTTGTAGGCGTCAGCCCACTTGGAATAGATCGGGAACGGGAACGTCGCGCCCGCGCCGGTGATGTCGGCAGCGAATGCCGACGTCGATGCGGCGACCAAGCCGGCAGCGACGATAGCTTTGACGAAATTCATAGCTGGTCTCCATGCTCGGGAAGCGAAGCGCCATGTGCGCCCGATCGCGCTTCCCCGGCCGCTTTACGGGGCCTCGGTGCCGCTTTTATAAAGGTTCAATGACACTCAGATGACAGTCACAAGCCTTTGAGATCTATTGATATTTGGACCTGACCCCGATTTTTTACGGTCTCTCCGCCCCCGCGCAGCCGCCCGTCCGCCCATCCCCTTAAGAGAGCGCCGCTCAACGGGGCCCGCTCCCCGCCGGTGGGGGATGATAGCGCAGGACATGATTGGCGCCGGCGGTCCATCCCGTGCCTTGTCGTTGCCCCCCCCCCGCAGCCGCCCCCATAGAAGATGTCGTCCCGGGCAAGCCCGGCAACGCGAAAGCGGCGGCGGACGCTGACCCGGGACCCACACCCTGGCGGTCCTGGCTGGGCGAATGGTGCCTCGCACGTCTCCCTGGGGCTATGGGTCCCGGATCGGCGCGCGCGTTGCGCGCTTGTCCGGGACGACAGCGGGGCAAATGATCAACATCTTCGGCCTCATCATCAGGTGTGGGAGACAGGCGTCTTTCGTCCCGCGGCATGTGATGCCCGGGTGATGCAGCGATCTTGCCCTCCTGAACAATGAGAGGGCGCGGGGAAGGCCGGGCCTCGGCTGATGCCCCGTGGCCCGCCTGCAACAAAGAAAGCAGGCGGCAGTCACCACAGGTCCAGCCGGACAGACCCGGCCTTCCCCGCGCGACGGTTTTAACGGTGTCCTTCGTGCTCTCCCTGGGGATCGGCGTTCTTGCCCCCATTTGCGACAACGCGCTTGTGGCGCGTTGCGCAGACCTCAGCGTCGAGAGGCCAGGACCACACGACTTTGCCGTCCGTCACGCCTGCGCTCGTCCGGCGCAGCCGTCACGTCCATCGCAGCCCACCTCCACGTTCGTGACGACGCGTCCGTCCCTCTGCTCGAGGCGGGGCAAGTGAAGACAACCACAAATTCCGAAAAAGCGCAAGAGATTTATACTTTTCAGAAATCGACCGCGATCGGCAGCCGATCACTCCTGACCGAGTTCGACGCCCGCCAGCGCCTCGCTCAGCCTTGCCAGCGCCGTGTGGTCCTGGCCCGGCCCGAGCAGGGCCTGCGCGCTGGCGCTCAGTTCGCGGCAAAGATTGGAGAACGGCGCGGCGACGCCGCTGGCGCGCGCGACCTCAAGCGCGATCGAGAGGTCCTTCACCATGAGATCGAGCCCGAAGCCACTGTTGAACTTGCGCGACAGGACGAACTGCTTGAACTTCTTCTGCGTCGAATTGTTCATGCCCGTCGACGCATTCAGCACGTCCGTCATCAGGCCGGGATCGATGCCGAATTGCTGGCCGATCAGCAGCGCCTCGATGCCGATCAGGAAGCCGCCGGCTGAAACGAGGTTGTTGAGCGCTTTCATCGCCTGTCCGGAGCCGAGGCCGCCGATGCGGTGGATGGTGGTGCCCATCGCGCGCAGCAACGGCTCGACGCGATCGAGTGCGGCGGCATCGCCGCCCGCCATGATCGCGAGCTCACCGGTCACCGCGCGCGACACGCCGCCGCTGACCGGCGCGTCGAGCATGGTGACGCCGAGCACATCGAGATCGGTCGCAATCGCCTGCGTCGCCGCCGGAGCCCCGGAACTCATGTCGATGACGACGTGACCCTGCTTCAGGCCGGCACGCAGCGCCGCGACGGCGT
Organism: Bradyrhizobium denitrificans; assembly: GCF_013179005.1. Lineage (NCBI taxonomy): Bacteria > Pseudomonadati > Pseudomonadota > Alphaproteobacteria > Hyphomicrobiales > Nitrobacteraceae > Bradyrhizobium > Bradyrhizobium denitrificans. Next base: position 34,821 of record NZ_JABFDP010000027.1, read on the forward strand.
CGGCGACATGCCTGCTGGTCGGCAGCATCGTGATGACCACATCGGCCGCCGCCGCAGCGGCCGCGAGATCCACCGCTTCGACGCCGCCGACCTGCCGCACGAAATCGGCGGCGCGGCCCGGCACTGCGTCATTGACCGCGACTGCGATGCCGGCGCCGAGCAGGCGCGCGGCCATCGGCCAGCCCATATTGCCGATGCCGACGAACAGGGCGCTTTGCGGCGCGCTCATGCGCCGTCCTTCTTGGCGATGGCGCCTTCGGCGAGCAGCACCTCATGCGCGGCCTTGAAGGCCTCAAGACCCGCGGGAATGCCGCAATAGACGGTCGCGTGCAGCAGGATCTCCTTGATCTCGTCGACCGTGACCCCGTTGGTGAGCGCGCCCTTGACGTGCAGCTTCAATTCGCTCGGCTTGCTGAGCGCCGTCAGCATCGCGAGATTGATGATGCTGCGGGTGCGCCGATCGAGGCCCGGCCGGGTCCAGGCATAGCCCCAGCACATTTCGGTGGTGATGTGCTGGAACGCCATCATGAAATCGTCGGCCTTGGCGAGGCTGCCATCGACATAGGCCGCGCCGAGCACCTCGCGGCGCACCTTCAGGCCCTTCTCGAACAACTCGTTGTCGTCGCTCATTCACTCGTCTCCCTCTCTGCAGTGTCAGATGTCATGGACACATGATGTTTCGGACCATTCCGGATCGTGCCCAGCTCACGCCACGCCTTGCGGACGACAATGCTGCCGGGCGATGTTCATCGTGACGTCCGCCCGGCGGATGTTCGGAGCTGCGGTCCGGCAGCGCTAACCGTGCTTGACGATCAGGGTCTTCATCGCCGCAAGCTCGTACAGCGCCTCAAAACCCTTCTCGCGGCCGTGGCCGGAGCGCTTCATGCCGCCGAACGGCAGCTCGATGCCGCCGCCGGCGCCATAGCCATTGACGAACATCTGACCGACCCGAACCTTGCGCGCCACGCGCATGGCGCGCGAGCCGTCGCCCGACCAGACGCCGGCGACCAGGCCGAAATCGGTGGCATTGGCGAGCCTGATCGCGTCGGCCTCGTCATCGAATGGCATCGCTGCCAGCACCGGACCGAACACCTCCTCGCGCGCCAGTTCGGAGTCGCGCGCGACGTGCTGGTAAAGCGCCGGAGCAACGTAGAAGCCCTCGCTCGGGACGCCCTCGGCGATCCTGCCCGAGGCCACGCGCCTGGCGCCGCCGCTTTCCGCGCGCGCCAGCATGCTCTCGATGCGCGTCTTCTGGACCGCACTGATGACCGGGCCGAGATCGAGATCCATCTCCGGCGTGCCAGCCGTGATCTTTTCGAACCGCAGCGTGAGATCGGCCAGGAAGCGATCCCAGATCGTGCGCTCGACAAGCACGCGCGAGCCGGCCGAGCAGGTCTGCCCGGCATTCTGCACGATGGCCGCAGCAACGGAGGTCAGCGCCGCTTCGAGATCGGCGTCAGCGAACACGATCTGCGGCGACTTGCCGCCGAGTTCCAGCGTGCAGCCGATATGGTTCTTGGCGGCCGCCGTCTGTACCAGAGTGCCGACCTCCGGGCTGCCGGTGAACGAGATGAAGTCGATGCCATCATGCGCCGACAAGGCTGCGCCAGCCTCTTCGCCGAGACCCGGCACGACATTGATCGCGCCGGCCGGGAAGCCAGCCTCCGCGGCCAACTCCGCGAGCCGCAGCGGCACCAGGCAGGCCTCTTCGGCGGGCTTGATCACCGTGGCGTTGCCCATCGCCAGCGCCGGCGCAACGGTGCGGCCGAACATCTGTCCCGGATAGTTCCAGGGAATGATGTGGCCGGTGACGCCGAGCGGCTCATAGACCGTCGTGACGAAGAAGCCGTCAAGGAATGGAATGGTGTCGCCATGAACCTTGTCGGCGGCGCCGCCATAATATTCGAAGTAGCGCGCCACCGCGACCACGTCCGCTCTGGCCTGCTTCATCGGCTTGCCGGTGTCGGCGGCCTCGAGCTTCGCCAGCTCCTCCGCATGGTCCTCGACGAGCCGGCCCAGCTTCGACAGCAGCCGCCCGCGCTCGACCGCAGCAAGCCGCCCCCACGATCCTTCGAGCGCGCGGCGCGCCGCCGCGACGGCGAGATCAATGTCCGCCGCATCGCCAGCCGCGATCGAGGCAATCATCTGTCCGGTCGCCGGTGCCAGCATCGCAATGGTACGACCGGATTGCGCGGGCTGCCATTTGTTGTCGATGAAGACACCCTTTGCGGCAGGCAGTTTCACATTGGCATTCATGGCAGCTCTCCAACTTCTCTCGATTGTCGCGATGTCCCGGCGACTTCAGCTGTTCGCCCCGGCAGAGACCACGATGCGGACGACCTCACAGGCAGAGATCGGGCGCGACCTCGACCAGCCGCGACGCCCATCGGCTCTCCCCCCGCGATCGCCGCCAGCGGCTTTCGATCCATGCGCTCGATCGCTTCGACCACGCTCTCAACTCTCTCCGGAGCCGGGCCGAGGCCGGTCTCCTATCACAGGCCGCAGATTGCACATCACCGCCATGCCCGTCACCAGCATTTGCGGCCGGGCTGATCGGCGTCGCCAGCAGACCGCGGCGGCGGTGACTGGCGTGCGCGCGTACACGCCAATCACTGCCATGCAGAATGACGACAGCGCGTCTCGCGGTAGCTTGCTGCGGCGCAGGAGGTGAGGCCGGCGTGGGCCTGCTCTGGAGAGAAAGAGAAGTCACCCGATCTTGCGGGACCGCCAGACCAGGCCGTAATACGCCGATTGGGCGAGGAGCGCCGCGAGAAAGCCGGCAGGATAGCCCATCCAGACGCCATCCAACCCGGCTGTTCCGGCCAGCAGATACGCGACGGGGACCTGCACCAGCCAAATCCCGCCCAGCGAGATCAGGGTCGGCCACGCCACCGTACCTGACGCGCGCATCACGCCTGCGAGCACGTCCGAGATGCCGGTCAGGATGTAGCTCCACAGCATCATGCGCAGGGCTCGCTCCGCGACTGCCGACGTCGTGGCGTCGGTGACAAACCAGGACAGGATGCCGTCCGCGAAGCCGAGCAGCCCCGCCACGCTCACCGCGCCGATCAGGACATTCATGATCGCCGCGATTTGCGCGATGAGGTGCGGCTGGCCAAGCCGCTTTGCTCCGATCGCCTGCGCCGCCATCACGCTCGCCGCGAGCCCCACCGCCTGCATCGGCACGACCAGATATCCGATCACCTGGTTGATGGCGCCATAGGCTGCGGTGGCGTTCGATCCGAACGAATTCACCAGCGTGACGACCGCCACCTCGGCCAGCGACGCCACCGTGGCCTGGATGCCACCGGCAATGCCGATCACCAGAAACGGTCGGATCACCTCGCGATTGATCCGCAGCCGCCGGATCAGTTCGCCGTCGAGGACCAGCGGATGCTGCTTCCGGCGCAGATACAGGATCAGTCCGGGCAGCGAGATCGCGGTGGCCCCGATGCTGGCCCATGGCGCGCTGGTCACGCCGAGTTTGGGCAGACCGCCCCACCCCAGGATCAAGGCGGGCATCAGCAGCAGGGAAATGCCGAAGAAGACGGCCATCAGGATGAACGGCGTCTTCGCATCTCCCGTCCCTCTGAGCAGAAAGACATAGGAGAGCAGGATGATCTGCGCTGGCAGGGATACGAATGTGATCCGCGCATAGTCGACCGCCGACGCGAGAATGTCGGCCGGCGTCGACATGACACCAAGGAGTTCCGGGACAAATGCGTAGCCGATGATCGACATGACGAGACTGAGCGAGACGCTGGCACAGAGCGTCGTTCCGGCGACATCCTTGACCGCCAGCATGTCACCGGCGCCGTAAGCGCGCGCGACAAGAACGATGCCGCCTGAAATCAGGCCGATCAGGAACGATATCAGGAGAAAGAAGACCGGAAAGAACACCGATGCCGCGGCGAGTGCGGACACGCCGAGGAGCTGGCCGAAATAAACCGCGGTCACCGTTCCCGACAGCAGTTGCAATGCCGCACTGGCCCCTTGCGGAAGGGCGAAGCGCAGGATGGGCCACCACAGCGACGGCGGTGGCCGGTGCGATTTCGCTGGAGCTGCCGCGACCGGCTCGGGCACCCCATCGGACAGGGCCTCGGGTGTTGCGCGGGAGACTCTGGCTTGTGCCTTGGGTATCTTTATCTTGGCTATTTTTATCTTGGCTATGTGTGCCTTTACTATTTGTGCCTTGGCTATCGCGGTGCGGACCATCGACATGTTCTCATCGCGATGCCGCGCGCACAGCATCCTCCCTCGCATCAGAACGTGCTTCACGGTAGGCCGCGATGCTCACGGTCGGACCACAACTGCTCTCCCGTCGCTCGGGATCCGCAACGACGGCACGTATCAGTTCAACGACGTCGTCAAGCAGACGAGCGAGGTCGTGCGCATCGAAGCGCTGACGGCCGAAGGTCAGGCTGAGACCGAGGCCTGTCTCGCCAGCGACGGCAAGACACAACGGATCATCTGCCCCGAAACGATCGAACGAAACGACATCGATGCCGCCGCGGCCCTTCGCATCGTGTCTGTTCTTTGCATCGTGCTTTGCGGGCGCGTCCGCGGCCGGAACGTTTTCGAACACGATGACGGCATCGCGCAGCCGCTTATCCATGGGGAGGCCGAGACATCTGTGCAGACCGAGCCATCGGTGCAGATCGAGCCACTGATAGCGGTCGTGTGCCTGGCCCTCAGCCTGCAGTGACTGCGGATCCGACGGCCAATTCGCGACGGACAATTCATCGATCGGCCTGATCAGCCGCAGCAGGAGGTTCGCGCAAAATCCGACGAGGTTTTCGACATTCGGGACATTCCGGAGCCGCATCGCCTTGGTCATGCAGCCAACATCCGTGAGCGACGTCTTCGCCAACATCGAGCTTGCCCGTCGAACCGGATGCAACGAGACCGTTGTTGTATTTCGACTTATACACGACCATCTTACCTCCAGCAATGCCGCGAGAAATCAATTCTCTACTTATGGTTGTATTGTTGGTCTAACTTTTTTTTGATCAATCACCGTCCCGTTTTCTAACGTCCGCGACGCAACCAACTACTATAGGGTGATCTCTCAGCCCGCAGAAATCATCTCAGGAAGTATGCAATGTCGATGCTTGGCGTACCGTCTGCGCCGACCTCTCACACTGGTTCCGTCAAAGAGCCGCTTCATCTCTATTGCTTGCCCTATGCTGGAGGAAGCGGACGTGTGTTCGCCAATTGGCAGAAGCTGTTTCCTCCTGAGATAAAGGTTTGCTGCATCGACTATCCCGGTCATGGCGCACGACGAAGCGAACCATTATTGGATCGGATTGATCGGATCGCCGATGGGCTTGCCCGGGAGATCGCCTCCAGAAGCCACGCCCGTTACGTTCTGTTCGGACACAGCATGGGCAGCCTGGTCGGATTTGAAGCGTGTCATCAACTCGCGCGATATGGCGCGCAGCTCCCGGAATTGCTGGCAGTGTCCGGTCATGGCGGGCCAAGAGTGCCGCGCTCGTCTCCGCCGATGCATGCCGTTCCGGACGACCAGTTTATCGCGCATCTTCGGGAACTCGGCGCTACCCCTCCCGAAATCCTCGCCACCCGCGAATTGATGGAGCTTCTGCTGCCGCTGCTCCGCGCCGACTTCCGTGCGTGCGAGACATATGAGCCGTCTTGGAACCGGAAGCTCGCGGTGCCCATTGCCGTGTATGGTGGTGTCGATGATGAAGACGCCGATATCGCGGCCCTTCGTGGATGGCAGTCCGAGACGAGCGGCACATGCGTGGTTAGAATGTTCCCAGGCGACCACTTTTTCATCGCCGACCAGGCGGAGGCGGTCGCGTCGAGCCTGCTGCACGACATGCGCGAGACAGGCTTGCGGTCCTGAGGCGCAGCTTGACCGCGATGGCTTGACGGTAGCGCGACGACCAGTCGAAGGCCGCGCTTGCATCCGCTCCCGATCGGAAGGAATAGATATCGGTGGCGGCCGATCCGCCCCCGCAGGAGCATTTTTCGTCTCCCGGCAAGACGAAATATCGTCGAACGTGACGCATGGCTGGCCGCACATATTGTGATCGAGATCGTCCTTTGACCCGCACCGCACCGGTTGTTTGTCGCGCCCATGGCCTTTGACCACGCCAGTCCCGAACCGATTGCCGCCGCATTCGCGACGAGGCGGCGCGCCTCGTGAGCCAAGCTGCCGAACGATTTGCGCAGGCCCTGCGCCTGTCGGCTCTCGGGTCCGGCCTGGTGCTTTTTGCCGTTGCGCTGGTCGAGCTCGGCACCGACGCCGTCGGAGTGGTATCGCTCGAGGCGATGGGCCGCATTGCGGATTGGCGCGACGCTCTCCTGCACTCAGCCGCCGGCCTCGCGATCCTGGCCTTGGCGCTGGCGTGCCACATCGGCGCGACGTTGGCCCTGACGGCCCGCCGCGCGACCATGCGGATGTCGTGGTCGGATGCTGCGGAAATCCTGAGCGGCATTCTCGTCCCCCTCCTGCTGCTGCCCGCGCTGGTCGATACGGCCGGCGCCGCCATGCTGTTCGGTGTCACCGATGACACGCTGTACCGGCTGGCGAAGCTGTGGCCGGAGCGCGCCCCTTTCTACGTTGCGCTGATCGTGCTGCTGTGGGCCCATGGCTGTCTCGGGGTGCACCAATGGCTCCGGCCGCGCGCCGGCTACGCGCGGTTCGCGCCGCTGCTCGGAGTCATCGCCCTCGCCTTGCCGATCGCGGCCATCGCCGGACTGATCGCCTCGGCGCGCGTTGCCGGCGTGCTGATGGCGGACGACTCGGTCGCGGCCCAGATCCGCAGCCTGGGTCACTGGCCGTCGGGCGATGCCGAGAGCACGTTGGGGCGCGTCCGGTGGATCGTCCTGGCGGGCTACGGCATCGTGCTGTTGGCGGCCGTCGCCGCGCTTGTCGTGCGGCTGCTTCGCCTCGTCGTCGCGCCGAAGATCGAGGTGGCCTATGTCAACGGACCGACGCTCAAGACGGCGATCGGACCAACCTTGCTCGAGATCAGCCATGGCAACAGCGTCGCCCATGGCGATGGCTGCGGCGGCCGCGGACGCTGCACCGCTTGCAGTGTCCGGATCGAGCAGAGCGCGGCCACCTTGCCCCCCGCCAATGCAGCAGAGCGCGCCCTCTTGGGATCCGACGACAGCCGGATTCGTCTGGCCTGCCAGATCAGGCCGAGCGCCTCGCTCACCATCACCCGCCTCGCGACCCGCAGCGATGCCGCCGTCGCCGAGCCCGACATCGACGCCGCCGGCATCGAGCGCCAGATCGCCGCACTCCGCATCCAGCTGCAGGATCACGCCGTGCTGACGCGGAGCCGCGCGGCCTATGACGCGATCTTCCTGCTCAACGCATTTCTCGACGCGGCGCATGATGCGGTCTCCAGTCATGGCGGCTGGATCGCGGGCATGACCGGCGGCGGCATCATCGCGGTGTTCGGCCGCGACGGCGAGTTGGCTGCCGCCTGCCGCGCTGCCGTCGCGGCGAGCGCGGTGATGGATGTGGCGCTCGACCGGTTGAACGAGCGCTTCGCCGCGGAGCTCGGCGGTCCCGTCAAAGCCGCGATGGGTCTCGCCTGCGGACCCGCTTATATCGGCCGGATTGGCGCCGGCCCGGCCAAGCCGCTGACGGCGGTCGGCGTCGCCATCGACGTGGCCTCGGACCTGGCGGCACAGGCCGAGCGTCGTGGCACGCAATTGCTGGCGGATCCGACGATCTTCCGCCACGCCGGCGTCGACGCATCATCCTGCGAGGTGCTCGCGTTGAGCGAAGGGGCTGCATCGCAGGATGTGTTCGCCGTCTCTCAGGCCCGCGGGCTCGCTTTCGCGCAAGCCTGAGCGATCGGTGGCGGGAGGGGCCGCGCACGCGGATGATGGTCGCGTGATCCATGTCACAGTCACCGCCGCAGAGCCGGACGATCTTCCCGGCAGCTGAGCGGGAGATGCAGAATGAGCAAGATCTGGATGATGAGCAGCGTCGCAAGCATCGCAGCGGTCGCCGCGATGGCCTGGGGGGCGCAGCCGGCGCGCTCATCGCAGGACTGGCTGGCCAAGGCCCAGTCCGAATTCGCGACCAAGGCCCGCGATGCCGTGATCCAGCGCCGGCTCTCCCAGGAGTCCGGCGCAGTGCCCCCGGCCGCAGCTCAAACAGCGCCGTCGATCGTGGCGACCGACCAGTCGCCGGCTGAGCAGCACAGCGTGGCGGGCGCGCAGCCGACGACGGTGCGGCCGGTTTCGGTCGGAAAAGACGCAGCACCCGCAGAGCGCGATGCCAGTGTCGCCGCGGTGCTGGCGTCGGCGCCGATCGAGACGGTGCCGCCATCGCTTCCGGTCAAGCCCGCTGCCGAAGAGCCGGTTCAGGCGTCAACCGTTGTCGCCGCCGCCCAGCGTATGCAGGAGCGCGACGAGCCGAAACCGACCGAACCCGCGTCCAAGCAGCCGCCACAGCCCGTCGTACCGAACCTTGCACCGCCAGCGCCCACTCCCATCGCCGCCACGCCCACCGCGAAGGTGACGCCGCCGGCGCGTCATGAGGCACCGCAGAAGACGCGCGGGGGCAGCAAGCCAGCGGTCTCCGCTCATGCCAGCCGCCGATCCGGCCATGCGATGTCGATGGAAGAGCGCGGCCTGCAGGCCCTGCGGCAGCACGCTCCGGACATCGCGGCCATGGTGGCTCGCTACATGTAACTGATGCAGGCAAGGACGCCGCCGCACCTGATTTCGTCTTGTCGGACCTCTCGTTTTCGTTTCTAATCCGTCTCGCAGCACAGCTGCCTTCTGCACGCTCCGAGGTCGCAGCGTGTTCCCACGGCAATGATCGCCACATCTCCTTCACGGAGAACGGCGGTGCTTGGCCGGTCTCCGCGAAGGACGCGGAGATTAGCATGATCCTCGACTCCTATCGCATCGCCACGGAACCTTACTACCAGCCGCAAGGTCAGGAGATCGCGACCTTCTTGGCCGCATATCACGAGCGGCTGCCTATCATGTTGAAAGGGCCGACCGGCTGCGGCAAGACGCGCTTCATCGAGCATATGGCCTGGCGGCTCGGAAAGCCTTTGATCACGGTCGCAGCGCATGAGGACATGACGGCGGCGGATCTCGCCGGCCGCTATCTTCTCGAGCCCTCCGGCACCGTCTGGCACGATGGTCCGCTGACGCTCGCGGTGCGGCACGGCGCTATCTGCTACCTCGACGAGATCGTCGAGGCGCGGCAGGACACCACCGTCGTGATCCATCCATTGACCGACGCCCGCCGTATCCTGCCGCTCGACAAGCACAACGAGATCGTGCCGGCGCATTCGGATTTCCAGCTCACGATCTCCTACAATCCGGGCTATCAGAGCGCGGTCAAGGACCTCAAGGAATCGACCAAGCAGCGCTTCATCGCCATCGATTTCGGCTATCCGCCGCCGGCCACCGAGAGCGCGATCGTGGCGCGCGAGAGCGGCGCCGATGCCGATCTCGCACGTCTGCTCGTCACCATCGCCGAGCGCTCGCGCAACCTGCAGGGCCACGGACTCGACGAAGGTGCCTCGACGCGGATGCTGATCCACACCGGCCGCATGGTGCGCGCCGGGCTGCCGCTGCCGGTCGCGGTGCAGTCCGGAATCGTGCTGCCGATCACCGACAATCCCGACATCCGCGCCGCGCTGTCGGACGCGATCGAGGCGTGCCTGCCGTGAGCGCGGCGCAACTGCAATTGGTCAGCGGTGTGGAGGGGCCGACCCGGACGTTGCATCTGTGGATGCGCCAGCGCGACAGGCTGCGGCCACTCTTCACCGCCACGTGGGAGATCTTGTCGCAACGATTCGATGCCGCCGAGATGGACGCCTGGGCCGGCGCAGTGCTCGATCTCGCCAATGTCAATGCTGGACCATCCTGCCTGATCGCCTATTGGGACGCGAGCACGAGCGACGGCGCGACGGAGATCGCACCGCTGCTCGGCGCCGCGCGATCCGGCGCTGAGATCTGCCGTCACGCCGGCGCGCAGGCCGCGACCGACGCATTCAAGGCGCTGTCCGCGGCGCGGCGCATGCTCGGCTCCGGCGCCGCTCTGTCGCGCTGGTGGCGCACGATGGAAAAGCTGGCGACACAGGCCCCGGAGTCACTCGCAGCGACCGCGCACCACATGGCCGAGATCCTGCGGCCGGGCACGATCGCCGCCTTCGAGAGTTTCGTCGCCGCCGGGTTGCGCACCGCGGCCGGTGACCGACGCAAACGGCTTGCCTTCTTCTCGCTGCAGGATGAGCTGGCGCAACGGATGGTCGCCCGCGATCCCGGTGCGGTGACGTTCAGCGACGTGGAGACCGAGCTGAAGGCGTTCCTCACCGCGCTTTATGGCGAGGTGCCACTGCTGCGGAGCATTTCGACCGACGAGAGCGCACAGACACCGCAGCGGCGCGCGGCGATCGCAGGCCCCCTCATCCGGCTGCCGGAGATCTATCGTGGTGTGCAGGACGATGCGGCGCGCGCGCTGTTCCGTGCCGCGGCCGCCCATGCTCAGGCGCATCTTGCGCTCGGACGTGCCCGCTTTGCCATCGGCCAGCTTAAACCGCTCCAGGTCGCGCTGGTCAATCTGATCGAAGATGCCCGCGTCGAGACGCTGGCGATGCGCCGCCTGCCCGGGCTGCGGCGGCTATGGGCGCCCTATCATGTCGCGACTCCGACCGGTGTCGCCACTGCGCCGATGCTGCTGGCGCGGCTGGCGCGAGCGCTGTTCGACCCGGACTACGTCGACGCTGACGGCTTCGTCGGCAAGGGCCGCGCACTGTTTGCCGCGGCGCTGCCGCGGCTCGACGAGCACGCCATCAGCCGCGAGATCGGCATGCTGCTCGGCAATGATCTCGGCCAGATGCGGGTGCAGTTCAACGCCAAGACCTATGTGGTCGAGCCGCTGTATCGCGACGACGGCCTGGGGCTATGGGACCTTGGCGACGACACGACGTCTTCCGCAGAGACCTTGGAGCTGTTCATCGAGGCGCTCAGGCCGGAGCAGCAGGAGAGCAGCGACGGCCCACCACGTGAACAGGATGCCGCGAACGCGGCCGCCGAGCCCGGCAAGGCGCGGCCGGCGGGGCCCGACGAGCGTGGCGTAGTCATCGCCCGCTATCCGGAATGGGACCGCGTCGATGCGATCGAGCGCGCCGACTGGACCACCGTGCGCGAGGTTGCCGCCAGCCTGGGCGATGCCGGCAGCATCGACCAGGCGCTGGAGCAGGCAAGCGTGCTGCGTGGCCGCGTGGCGCGGCTGGTGCGCAGCGTGCGCCTCGGCCGCACCGTCAGGCTCAAGCGCCAGCAGGATGGTCACGACCTCGATCTCGATGCCATGCTCGACGCCGGCATCGCCTTGCGCAGCGGCGAGACGCCCGATCTGCGCGTGTTCCGCTCGGCCAAGGCGCTGCATCGCGACCTGTCGGCGCTGCTGTTGATCGATACCTCGGAATCCACCCGTGACCGTCTCGCGTCCGGCGCCACCGTGCTCGATGTCGAACGCTTGGCGGTCGCGCTGCTGGCTGAAGCGATGGAGGAGCTCGGCGACACCTTTGGTCTTCTCGCCTTCTCCTCGGACGGGCGCGACGATGTGCGGATGACCAGCATCAAGCGCTTCAGCGAGGCCTATGACCGCGATTGCCGCGCGCGACTCGCCGGCCTGTCTGCGGGTCTGTCCACCCGGCTCGGCACCGCACTGCGTCACGCTGGTGGCGTCCTCGGCAAGGCATCGACCAGCCGCAAGCTGCTCATCGTCCTGACCGACGGCGAACCGTCCGATATCGACGTCCCGGATCCCTTCGACCTGATCGAGGATGCCCGCCGCGCCGCAATTGGGCTGCATGCGCAGGGCATCGATGCTTATGGTGTCGTGCTCGGACGCGCCGGCGTCGAGGCAGCAACGCGCATCTTCGGCCGCCGCAACACCATGCTGGTGCACCGTGTCGAGGATCTGCCGGCGCGGCTGTCGGAGCTGTATTTCAGGCTGGCGCGACGATGAGGCTATTTGCGCCGGCGCGCCAGCGCAACACCGAGCGCGCCCGCCGCGGCGACATGGAATGCAGCCTCCATCGCGCGCGACAAGGTGCCTCCGTCGGAAGCCAGGACGCGCAGCACGAGACCGGACTCGTTCGGCGCCGCTGAGGCGCCGGCAAGCGCGCCGCAGCGATCGGCGGCCTGCTGGAGTTCCTTGACCGGCGGCAGCCGATCCGGCGGCGCAATGAGGACGAGATTGGCCGCCGCCGCAAACCGCCCCAGCGCGCCTTGCAGATCCTCGCCGCTGATGCGACCGACATCCTGCAGCAGGAGCCGGCCGTCGGGGCGGCGGATCCGCAGGCGGCTGGAAAACTCGGTGAAGCTGCGGCCGCGCGCGTGCGGATCATGCACGGCAAAGCCGTCCGCCATGCAGAGCACCGCGTCGTCGGCGACGGTCGCTTCACTTGCGAGGGCCAGCTCCGCGCCGGGAAACAGCACGTAGGGATCGGAGGTCACGGCGCAGAATGCGCCGGCCTCGACATTCACTGCCAGGCGCTGCACGGCGCCGCGGCCGCGGCCGTCGTGAACGACAGTCGCCGATTGTGTCGTCAGGTGAAAAGCCGCGCCGCGCGCGACGCTCAGATCGAGCCCGATCCGATCGCCGGCATACAGCCCGCCGGAGGCCGATTGCAGGTAGAGCGTCAGCAGGTCGGGCCTTGCGGCATCAAGATAGAATCCGCGCGTGACATGCAGCGGATAGCCGACATGCTGGCGGCGCAGCATGCTGCGGCCGCCAGCATGCTCGACGGACAGCGCGGCCTCGACCGCGCGGCCCTCAGATGCGGAACAGGACAGCTGCGGAGATCGCATCGGCGACCGCCTCCACGCCAGTGCCGGCCTTCAAGTTGGTAGCAATCACCGGCTTGCCGCCGCGCACCTGCCGTGCGTCGGCGAGCATGCGATCGAGATCGACGCCGACATGCGGCGCGAGATCGATCTTGTTGACGACCAGGAGATCACAGCGCAGCAGACCCGGCCCGCGCTTGCGCGGAATGTCATCGCCGCCGGCGACATCGATGACGAAGATCCACCAGTCGACGAGATCGAGCGAGAAGGTCGAAGCGAGATTGTCGCCACCGGATTCGAACAGGATCAGCTCGACACCCGGAAAGCGCGCCTCGAGCTCATCGCCGGCGGCGATGTTGAGCGTCGGATCCTCGCGGATCACCGTGTGCGGACAGGCGCCCGCCTCGACCGCCGACACCCTGTCGGGATCGATCAGTCCGGACCGCCGCAGCCGCTCGGCATCCTCCTTGGTGACGAGATCGTTGGTGACGACGGCGAAGTCGACGCCGCGACGCTGCAGCACTGGAATCAGCGCCTCGATCAGCGCGGTCTTGCCCGAGCCGACCGGACCGCCAATGCCGACCCGCGCCGCCACCGTCGCCTGCGCTTTGGCCTGCCTCAACGCATGAAGCATGATGTCACCTCAGCATATAGCGGCGCGCCAGCGGCAGCTCGCGGGCCGGCTCGCAGGTTGCGAGCTCGCCATTGACGAAAACGTCGAAGGTCTCGGGATCGACCCGGATGGTGGGACAGGTGTCGTTCCACACCATGTCCCGCTTGGTCAGCCCACGTGTGCCCTTCACGGGCAGGAGCTGCTTCGACAGGCCGAGCTCGGCCGCCAGCCCGCGCGCGATCGCGAGCGGATGCACGAAGCAGGCGGACAATGCCGCTGGCGCGCGGCCGAAGGCGCCCCATTGCGGCCGCAGCAGCATCGGCTCGCAGGTCATCAGCGACGCCGCGCTGTCGCCCATCGCGCCCCAGGCGATGAAGCCGCTCTTGATGACGAGCTCCGGCTTGATGCCGAAAAACGCCGGGCGCCACACCACGATGTCGGCGATCTTGCCGTCCTCGAGCGAGCCGATGTGATCGGCGATGCCGAAGGTCTTAGCGGCATTGATCGTGTACTTGGCAATGTAGCGGCGGATGCGGGCATTGTCGCCGAAGCCGGGTCTGTCTTCCGGCAACGCGCCGCGCTGGTCCTTCATCTTCGACGCCAGCTGCCAGGTCCGGCAGATCACCTCGTGGATGCGGCCCATACCCTGGCTGTCGGAGCCGAGCATCGAGATCGCGCCGATGTCGTGCAGCACGTCCTCGGCCGCAATGGTCTGGGCGCGGATGCGGCTCTCGGCGAAAGCGACGTCCTCCGGAATCGCCGGATTGAGATGGTGGCACACCATCGTCATGTCGAGATGCTCGTCGAAGGTGTTGACCGTGTAAGGATTGGTCGGATTGGTCGAGGACGGCAGGCAATGCATCTCGCCGGCCACGCGGATGATGTCGGGCGCGTGGCCGCCGCCCGCGCCTTCGGTGTGATACATATGGATGGTGCGGCCGCCGATCGCCTCCAGCGTGTTCTCGACGAAGCCGGACTCGTTCAGCGTATCGGTGTGGATCTGGACCTGGAAATCCTGGGCATCGGCCACCCTGAGACAGGTGTCGATCGCCGCCGGCATCGTGCCCCAATCCTCGTGCAGCTTGAGGCCCATCACACCGGTCTGCAGCTGCTCGATCAGCGGCGCCTCGCGATGCGAGTTGCCGCGACCGAGAAAGCCGAAATTCATCGGCCATGCTTCGGCCGCCTGCAGCATCTTGCCGGTGTTGAAGGGACCACCGGAGTCGATGCCCACGGTAATCGGGCCGAGCGAGCCGCCGATCATCGTGGTGATGCCGCTCGCCAGCGCGTGCTCGACCAGGCCGGCGCTGTCGAAATGGACGTGCACATCGATCGCGCCAGGTGTCGCGATCAATCCCTCGCAATCGCGCACCGTGGTGCCGGTCGAGACGATCAGGCGCGGATCGACGCCATCCATGATCGCCGGATTGCCGGCCTTGCCGATGCCGACGATGCGCCCGTTGCGGATGCCGAGATCGCCCTTGACGATGCCGATGACGGGATCGATCACGGTGACGTTGCAGAGCAGGAAATCCAGCGCGCCTTCCGCGCTGGTGAGGCCGGCCATGCCGATGCCGTCCCGCAAGGTCTTGCCGCCGCCATGCAGACATTCGTCGCCATAGACGGCGTGGTCCTTCTCGACCACGGCGAACAGCGAGGTGTCGCCGAGCCGGACCGCATCGCCGGTGGTCGGGCCGTAGAGTGCGGCGTAGTCACGCCGGTCGATCGTCGCCACGTGGTGTCTCCCTTGAAGCTGTCAGGCGCCGCGGAAGCCGCGCGCCTTGGCGCGCGCCAGCGCGGCGTTGCGCACCGCAGGATCTGCAGCCGCGCCATCGGTGAGATTGTTGAGGCCGGACAGATGCTGCCGGCCGCCGAACTCCACCAACGAGACCTGCTTGGACGCGCCCGGCTCGAAGCGCACCGCGGTGCCGGCGGGAATGTCGAGCCGCATGTTGAAGGCGGCGGCACGATCGAATTCGAGCGCCTTGTTGACCTCGAAGAAGTGGAAGTGCGAGCCGATCTGGATCGGCCGGTCGCCGGTGTTGACGGCGGTGAGCGTGATGCTGCGGCGGCCGGCATTGAGCGCAAGCTGGCCCGCCTGCGCCTTGATCTCGCCCGGGCGCTCGGGATCGGCAGCCGAACCTGCAGCCGGCCGGATCGGCTCATGCACGGTCACGAGCTTGGTGCCGTCCGGGAAGACGCATTCGACCTGGATGATGTCCATCATCGCGGCGATGCCCGGCAGCACGTCATCGGTGGTCAGGATGGTGGAGCCGTGACTGATCAGGTCGGCGACGCTGCGGCCGTCGCGCGCGCCTTCGAGGATCTCGTCGGTGATGATGGCCACCGCTTCCGGATAGTTCAGCTTGAGCCCGCGGGCGCGGCGGCGGCGCGACAGCTCGGCGGCGTTGAAGATGGTGAGGCGCTCGAGTTCGGTTGGCGTCAGCAGCATGCGATCTCACTCTCAATTGGCGAACAGCCGCAATTCGGCGTGGACATGGCGCGCGGCCGCAATGTCCAGGATGGGGATGAAGCTTTCGAGCTCGGCGTCGTCGTCGAGCGGAGTTGCGACCAGGGCATCGATCAGCGGCAGCAGCGCCTGCAGCACGCTTTGCCCCTGCAGGGCGCCGACGGCGCCGAGCCGTACCGCCGCGGTGATGAGGCCGGACGCCACCGTGTAGGCCGAGCACAAGGCGGCGTGCTGCTCATCGAGCTGCAGCGCCGCCCATATGGCGCCCTGCATCACGGCGATATGCCCCAGGCAGTCACCGGCCTTCACCTGCGCGCGCAGCTTGAGCGCAAGCGGCTGTCCGAGCCGCGCATGCGCCGCCAGAAATGACGCGCCATTGCGGCGCGAACCGGCGCGCAGCGCCTCGATCATGGTGGAGGCCTCGATCTCCCGATCCACCGCGGCCAACGCATCGAGATCCCTGCCGGCGCGAAACGCCCGTTGCAGCGCGATCCGATCATAGCCTGCCCAGCGCTGCTGCAGCACCGCGGCGCAGAGACGTTCGAACTCGCCCAGGCTCATGTCGGGGCGCAACGCCAGCGCTCCTTCGATGCCGTAGGAGAAGGCAAAGGCACCGCTTGGAAACGCCGCATCGGCCTGCCAGATCGCGCGCAACAACGGGAGCATGGGTCAGTGGTCGCGGTGGTGATGAGGGTGGGAATCATGGCTCGCACCGTGACTGTGAGACGGCGCGGCCTCGTGGGAAGGCGGTGAATCAACGGCCTCCTCGTCGAGCACGGTGACGGCCACCCGCCGCGCCGCGATCAGGTTCTCGATCCGGGCGGTGTAGTCCTCGGGTCGGCCCTCCAGGGCCACCAGCAACACCTCGCCGCCGAATCTGACACGCCAGTGCAGATTTCCGACCTGGTAGCCGAGTTCGACGGCATCCGAAATCGAGCGCGGCTCGAGCCGCAACCATCGTTCGGTCGCAGCCCGCACCACGATCGCGCGGTCGCGCTCCAGGAGCAGCACGGCACCATCGAACAACTTCTCGGTCCGAGGCAACGCGATCGCGAGTTCCTCGCCGCTGCGCGTCGAGATCAACAGCCGGCGGCGGGCGAGATCGGCCGCCGGCACGGCGACGATATCGACTCCCCCCCGATGTTCGAGACGATGCAGCGCTTCGGACATGTCCGGCTCCAGCCTGCTCCCCAGCACGTGCTCGATACGTCGCATCGCAGAGGCCTCCGTTCACTCGATGGCAAGAGGGGGCGCGGCGGCGGCAAGGCCCGCCGCCGGCCAGCATTCGGATCAGCGGTGGGCAACCTTCTTGTTGGGAATGCCCTCGATCGGACATTCCTCGGTGCCGACCGTGGACCGGGTGAACGACTCGACCATTTCGCGGGTCCCTTCAGGATCGGCCACCCACTTGGCGTAGAAGTCGTAGGGACAGGCCGCCACGCCGCGATCGCCATCGCCGGAATTGATCAGGCCGGTGTAGCCGCGATGCACGAGCTTGAAGAGATGGTTCTGCGATTGGCCGTTCTTGCGCGCGTCCCGGATCAGCGACTTCGACAGCTGGGCATATTGCACGCCATAATCCTCCTCGCCGCATTCGCCGAGCGTCCGGCCGTCGAAGCCGATGATCGCGGAATGGCCGAAATAGGAGTACACGCCGTCAAAGCCGGAAGCGTTGGCGACCGCGACATAGACGTTGTTGGCCCAGGCCATCGCCTTCGCCATGATCACCTGCTGGTCCTTGGCCGGATACATGTAGCCCTGGCAGCGCACGATCAGCTCGGCGCCCTTCATGGCGCAATCGCGCCAGATCTCGGGATAGTTGCCGTCGTCGCAGATGATCAGCGAGATCTTCAGCCCCTTCGGGCCTTCCGAGACATAGGTGCAGTTGCCGGGATACCAGCCCTCGATCGGTACCCAGGGCATGATCTTGCGATATTTCTGCACGATCTCGCCCTTGTCGTTCATCAGGATCAGGGTGTTGTAGGGCGCCTTCTTCGGGTGCTCCTCGTGCCGCTCGCCGGTCAGCGAGAACACGCCCCACACCTTGGCCTTGCGGCAGGCCTCGGCGAAGATCTCCGTCTCGTCGCCCGGGACGGTCGAGGCCGTCTCGTACATCTCCTTGGAGTCATACATGATGCCGTGCGTCGAGTATTCCGGGAAGATCACGAGATCCATGCCCGGCAGGCCGGTCTTCATCCCGACGATCATGTCGGCGATCTTGCAGGCATTGTCGAGCACCTCCGCCTTGGTGTGAAGGCGCGGCATCTTGTAGTTCACGACGGCGACGCCGATCGTGTCGTTGCTCGAAGTGATATCACCATGCAGCATCTTGCTCTCCTTGCTACCAACCCGTCAAAAACCTGCCATTCGCGTTCCGGCGCGCTGGCTTGCGCACCAGCTTTCTCCACGACGTCGGATCGTCACACCGCCATGTGGCGATGGACCATCGCGTCGGTGAGTTCCGAAATTTCGCCTGCTGCGACGATGCGTCCCTTCTCCATCATGGCGAAGCGATGCGCCGCATTGCGGGCGAACGAGACGTTCTGCTCGACCAGGATCACGGTCAGCCCGATCTCGCGGTTGAGCCGGATGATGACCTGCTCGATCTCCTCGACGATCGATGGCTGGATGCCTTCATTGGGCTCGTCGAGCAGGATGATCCTGGGGTTTGCAGCCAGCGCGCGCGCGATCGCCAACTGCTGCTGCTGACCGCCGGACAGCACGCCGCCATTGCGATCGAGATTGTTCATCAGATACGGAAACAGCTCGGCCACCAAAGGCGGGATCTCGCGCTTGCCATCGGCGCGCGCGAACGAGCCCATCAGGATGTTCTCGCGAATGGTGAAGTCGGGAATGATCTCGCGGCCCTGCGGCACATAGGCGATGCCGGCGCGTGCACGCCTGAACGTCGGCTCCCGCCCGATCTCCTGATCGCCCAGCCGGATCTGCCCATCCATGCGGTCGGTCAGTCCCATCAGCGTCTTGAGCAGGGTGGTCTTGCCGGTGCCGTTGCGGCCGAGCACCGCCGTCACCTGGCCATCGGGCACATCCAGCGACACGTCGTGCAGGATATGGCTGCGATCGTAGAAGCTGTCGACATGGGACAGAGCGAGCATCAGGTGATCCCCTTCGACCCGAGATAGGCCGCGCGCACCTTGGGATCGTTCTCGATCTCGGCGACGCTGCCTTCCGCCAGAACCTGGCCGAGATGCAGCACCGTGATGCGCTCGGCGATCTCGCGCACGAAGGCCATGTCGTGCTCGACCACGATGATGGTGTGGCGGCCCTTGAGATTGTTGACGATCAGTGAGGTCTTGTGCGTCTCGGCCTGCGTCATGCCCGCGGTCGGTTCGTCGAGAAGGATGATCTTCGGATCCTGGGTGATCAGCAGGCCAAGCTCGAGCCACTGCGTCTGGCCATGGCTGAGATAGGCGGCGACCTGGCCCGCCTCCTCGGTCAGCCCGATCAGCTCCAGCACCTCGTCGATCTTGGCCTTGGCCGAGAAGCCGAAACCGAGATTGGCGAACACGCCGGGATTCTTGCAGCTCGCGACCTCCAGATTGCGGCGGACCGTGAGCTCCTTGAACACGCTGGGGATCTGGAACTTGCGGCCGATGCCGGCGCGGGCGATCTTGTGCTCCTCCCAATTGGTGATCTCGGTGTCGTGCACGAAGACGCGGCCGCCGGTCGACTTGGTCTTGCCGGAGATGAGATCCATCAAGGTCGTCTTGCCGGCGCCGTTGGCGCCGAGCAGCACGCGCAATTCGCCGTCCTCGACGATCATCGAGACGCCGTTGACAGCCTTAAAGCCTTCGAAATCGACACTGAGACCGTCGATGGTGAGCGCTGCCTGGGCCATGGGCTACTCCGCCGGCTGCGAGGATGGATCGTTGACGCGCACCGCCGGGGCCGGCGTCGACGGCCTCCGGGTGATGAACCGATCGATCAGGTCATGAGCGAGACCGGCGATGCCGCGCGGCATGTAGAGCACGACCAGCACGAAGATCAGGCCGATGATCGCCTTCCACGCTTCCGCGAAGCCTTCGGTTTCGCTGACAGTTGCCGAGATCATGTTGATCAGGATCGCACCGATACAGGCGCCCAAGATCGAGGCGCGGCCGCCGACCGCCGCCCATACCACCATGGTGATCGAGAAGCTCAGATCCATGAAGGTCGGCGAAGCGAACTCCGAGACGATGACATAGAGCATGCCCGCGAAGCCCGCGATCAGCGCCGACACCGCGAAGAAGAAGGTCTGGTAGGCCGGTACATCGAAGCCGAGATAGCGCGCGCGGTTCTGATCGTCGCGGATCGCCTGCAGGATGACCCCTGCCCTAGTCTCGACCATCAGCCGCGCCGCGATCAGCACGACGCCGAGCGAGACGGCAATCAGGTAATAAGTCGGCACCACATAGGGATCGAACTCGAAGCCGCCGAGCTTGAACCAGCCGAGATCGGTGAGGCCGTTGAAGCCGTTGGTCACCGGCTGGGCGTCGATCATCACGAGCCGGACCAGCAGCACCAGCGCCAGCGTGATGATCGAGACGAAGACGCCCGCGATGCGCTTGCGGAACACGATCGAGCCGAGCACGAAGGCGATGGCGACCGGCAGGATCAGCCCCATGGCGACGCCGAACCATTGGCTCTGGAACGGCAACCAGAGAAACGACGCCTTGTTGATGCAGCACAGCTCGGTCTTGGCGCCGGGCTCCGCGTTCCACAGCATGAAGTCCGGCACGGGCTTGTCCGAGCCCTGCTGCAGGCTGGTGGAGCTCGCGAGCTTCAGCGACATCGCCAGCATGTAGGCGCCGGCGCCGAAGAACAGGCCCTGCCCCAGGTTGAGAATGCCCGCATAGCCCCAGGACAGCGCCACGGCGATGCCCAGCATCCCGAACACGAGATATTTGGCGAGACGGTTGAGCCAGAACGAGTCCATGATCAGCGGCACGAGCATGATCAGGACGATGAAGGCGGCGTAGATCGCCCAGTCGATGCGGCGCTTCGACATCATGGTCAGCGTCCCTTCAGGGCGAACAGGCCCTTCGGCTTGAGCACGATGATGGCGATGACGACGCCGAACACGACGGCGCGGGCGAGGATGTCGTTGGTCGCGGCGGCGACCAGGCCGTTGATCTCGCCGAGAATGCCGGCCGACAGCACCGAACCGAGCAGGCTGCCGACGCCGCCCATGACGACCACGAGGAAGCCGTCGACCACCATCGAGGTCCCCATGTCGGGGAACACGGTCTTGAAGCCGGACATCATCACGCCGGCGACACCCGCAAGACCCGAACCGAACGCAAAGGTCAGCGCATTGACGCGGGTGACGTCGATGCCGCAGGCGGCGGCCATCTTCGGGTTGCGGATGATGGCGCGAACCTGCGTGCCGGCCACGGTGCGATAGATCACGAACCAGGTGGCGATGGCGAGCATGGCGGTCACCAGGATGATGAAGGCGCGATAGCGGTTGATGTCGGCGCCGGCGAAACGAAACGTGCCTTGCAGGATGTCGGGGACGCTGACGTTCTGCAGGCCGGGCCCGAGGCCCTGAATGTGGATGCCGAGGAACGACAGCCCGAACTCGAGCCGCACCGCCTGCTGGATCAGGATCGCAATGCCCCAGGTCGCGAGCAGCGTGTCGAGCAGCCGGCCGTAGAGCTTGCGGACCACGACGCGCTCGATCAGCAGCCCGAGCAGCGCTGTCACGATGAAGGCGAGCGGGATAGCAATGAAGATGTTGGTGCCGAACCACAGGCCCGACAGCACGGTCACATAGGCGCCGACCATGACCATCTCGCCATGCGCCATATTGATGACGCCCATCGCGCCATAAGTAATGGCGAGGCCGAGCGCGACCAGCAGCAGGATCGATCCCAGGCTGAGACCGATGAACAGAACCTCGAGCATGACAGTGCCTCCCGCCATCCACCGCGCGAGGGAGGCGCGCGGTGGATGAGGTTTCCCAAACGTCAGGTTTTCAGCTTGGCCGCGTCGAGACCCTTCCCGGTGCAGAAAAGGTTCGTCGGCGTCTCGCCATAGGCGACGTAGGGAAGCGGCATGACCGGCTCCTTGTAGGCGTCGATGATCTTGCCCTGCCCGTCCGGAAGCCACTGCGCGATGCGCGGCGTCAGGTAGGTGTGCAGGTTCTCGGCCTCGATCTTGACGTGGCCGTTGGGCGCGTCGAACTCCTGGCCCTTGACGGCCTCGCGGATCGCCGCCGGCGAGACCTCGGCCGCCTTCTCCACCGCCTGCTTCCACAGGAACACCTGGAAGTAGGACGATTCCAGCGCGTGATGCGTCACCGCCTTCGGGTCCTTGACGAATTTGCGGTAGCGCTCGATGAACGCCTTGTTGCGATCGGTGTCGATCGCCTGGAAATACGGGAACGAGGTGAAGGAACCGACCGCATATTCCGCGCCCATCGCCGCAATCTCGATCTCCGAGGTGACAGTCGCGCAGATCGGCAGCTTGTCGTGGGTGAGGCCCTGGTTCTTGTACTCGCGATAGAACGCGATCACGGAGTCGCCGACCACGTTGGACAGCACGACATCGCAGCCCGAGCTCTTGATCTTGTTGACCATCGAGCCCCATTCGGAATGGCCGAGCTCGAGATATTCGTCGGCGATCCATTCGCCGCCGTTCTTTTCGATCAGGATCTTCGAGACCTTGGCCATCTCGCGTGGATAAATGTAGTTCGATCCGACGATAAAGAACTTCTTCTTGCCGAGCGTCTTGATGATCCAAGGGATGAAATTCGACAGCTGCTGGTTCGGAACGGCGCCGGTATAGACGACGTTCTTCGAGCACTCGAAGCCTTCATAATAGGTCGGATAGAAATAGAGATTGTTGCGCTTCTCGAACACCGGCAGCACCGCCTTGCGGCTCGCCGAGGTATAGGAGCCGAACACGGTCGGCACGCGATCCTGGATGACGAGCTTGGAGGCCTTCTCATTGTAGGTCTTGGGATCGGAGGCGCCGTCCTCGGCGATCGCCGAGATTTTCATGCCCTTGACGCCGCCGGCCGCGTTGATCTCGCTGATCGCCATCATCGTGGCGTCGTGCAGCGACTTCTCCACGATCGAGAGGCCCCCCGTCAGCGAGAACAGCACGCCCACCTTGATCTCGCCGGCGGCCTGCGCGCCGGTCGAGAACACCCATGGCGAGGTAATCAATGCGCCGCCCGCCAGGGCGCCGCTCTTCAAGAATTTGCGTCGATCGACTGCCATACCGCACACTCCCCGTTGTCCAGGCACACGTCCTCGTTCGCGCCGAAGCACGTTGCTTGCTGCCAAAATTCGCCCAGAGCGGATCGAGCTCCGACGACGCGCTGTGCGCCGGCGGCTGTCCTCGGTCCAAAAAACAAAAAAGCCCGACGAACCCTTCACGGGTTCTTCGGGCTACCTAGCCGATGCCAGACCAGCATCATCGATGGTCCGGCTGCGTTGAGAAGGATCTTCTCCCTTCAACTAATAAAAGCTAATCACCTTTCGCGCGGTATTGCAAGAGCTCGTTGGCATGAATGATCGCCGCGGCCATGTCGTCCATGGACAGGCGCTTCGACATCGCCTGCTTGCGGATGCTCTCATAAGCATCAGCCTCGCTCAATCCCTGGCCATCCATCAGGATCGCCTTGGCTTTCTGTATCCGCTGGATGCCGGCGAGCTTGCGCTCCAATTTGCGCACGCGCTTCTCGGATTCCCGCCGCTCCAACCACAGGCTGCGCGCGATCGTCAAATTCGTAAGCAATCCGAATGGCCGGATCGGCCGCTCGATGACAGCGACCGCACCCGCCTCAAGCACCAGTTGCAGCGTCGATGGGTCCTCGTAGGAGACGACGGCGATCAGGGTCGGCCGATGGTCTGCATCCGATTTCAGCAGCCGCTGGATTTCCAACCGCACATCATGTTCGATCGCGAGCAGCACCACGTCGGCGCCTTCAGCCCAGCAATCCGGCACCGGCCATTGCATCTCGACCATGCAGCCGATACGGCGCAGATGCTCGACGAGCTTGGTCCGCTCGCTGTCCGGCGGATGCACGACATGGACCCGCAGGCCGCGCAGATCACGAAGAATTTGGATGGCCACGCCCGGATCTCCGTCCCGCCACGCTACCCCTGGACCTCAGGACCGAATGAGCTGCTGCTCGTCGACCGACCAGTCGTCGAGGCTCTGGACCACACAATAGGGATCGGGCTTCACGCGCACGCCCGGATTCCAGACGATCTGGAAGCGCCCCTGGCCGTCGACCCGCGCGATCCGCGGCCATAGGTAAGTGTGATTGTTCTCGGGATCGACACGGACCCGCCCCTGCGGCGCGTCGAACTCGAAATCGCGCATGTTGCCGAGCACCTGCTCCGGATCATCCGTGCCGCATTTGGCCACCGCGCGCATCGCCAGATGCACCTGAAAATAGGCCGCTTCGGCGCAGGCCGTCACCGGCGCATCGTCGCCATATTGCGCCTTGAAACTTGCAACGAACCGCCGCGCGGCCTGCGACGACAACGTCTCGAAGAACGGCGCCGCAGTGATGTGGCCTTCGGCGGCCTCCGCCCCCATCTCGGCCACCTCGGCCTCGCTGGTGCTGAGGCTCGCGATCGGCATCCGTGTCGGATCGAAATCGGCGGCGCGATAGGCGCGATAGAACTCGGCTGTCCCGCTGCCCACGACCGTCGAGAAGATCACGTCCGGCGACGTCTTCTTGATGCGGGCGATGACCTTGTCGAAATCCTTGGCTTGCGCAAGCAGCGGAACATAGATCTCGTCCAGCACCTTGCCTTTGCCCTGGACCACGAAATCGGCCATCAGGCGGTTCGACTCATAAGGGAAGACATAGTTCGAGCCAACGAACAGGAAGCGGTTGCCATAGGTCGAGAGCAGGAAGCGCGCCAGCTGCAGCGAATTCTGGTTCGGCGCGGCGCCGGTGTAGATGCAGTTGCGGGAATATTCGAACCCTTCATAAAGGGTCGGGTAGAACAGCAGACCGCGATGGCCCTCGACCGAAGGCAGCACGGCCTTGCGCGTGCTCGACATGTAGCAGCCGAACAACAGACGGATGCGGTCGACCTGGAACAGGCGCTCGGCAAAGGCGCGGAACTTCTTCGGGTCCGAAGCAGGGTCGTAGATGATCGGCTCGATGGGGCGACCGAGAATACCGCCGGCAGCGTTGATCTCGGAGATGGCCAGCAAGGTGGCGTTGAGTTGTGTGCGTTCGATGCCCGAGGTCACGCCGGTATGCGAAAACAGCACGCCGACGCGCCAGCTTTCAGGCTGCCTTTCTGAAGAACCCATGTGACGACAGCACCACTCTCCTGAATGCGCGTTTTCCGACACCGGAGATCGGCATTGCGGACGAACGCCACCTTTATTCTGTCTAGGATGATTACTTGCTTGGCGTCAACCGCACCGCCGGATGGCGGAGCTTGCGCCGCGGAGAGAGGCCGAACAAGATCGGGAGTGTCATCGGTGTGCCCTGCGTTCCTCGCGCGGTGCCAGGCCGAACTGACGCCGATAGCAGCGCGCGAAATGCATCGGCGTCGCAAATCCCGTGGCGAGCGCGACCTCATGGATCGCCATCGTGCTCTGGCGCAGCAGCCCGCGCGCGTGCTCGAGCCGAATCTGCAGATAGCGGCGATGAAGGGTCGTCCCGAGATGTTGCGCAAACAAACGCTCCAGCTGCCGCAACGACAGGTCAGCGCCGGCGGCAAGCTCGCGAGGTGCCAGCGGACGTTCGATCCGCCTTTCCATGCGCAGCAGCGTGTCGACCAGCTTGGGATGATGCACCCCGAAGCGCTGTGCCGGCGACAGCCGCTGTGCAGCCCCGCCGCGCCGGACCTCCGTCTGCAGAAACCAGTCGCTCACCGCCGCCGCCAGCCGCGCGCCGTGATCGATCCTGATCATCGCATGCATCATGTCGAGCGCCGCGATGCCGCCAGCGCAGGTGAAGCGGTCGCGATCGATCTCGAACAGCGAGCGGCTGAGCGACAAGTGCGGAAACGTCTCGGTGAACGCCGGCATGTGCTCCCAATGAAGGGTGCAGCGATAGCTGTCGAGCAGGCCAGCCTGGGCGAGGATGAAGGGACCCGCTGAGACGCCGATCATCCGGACGCCATGCCGCGCCGTGCTCCGCAAATAAGAGAGAGTGGGTGGATGCGAGAAAGTGGCCGGATTTCCGCCGGCGCAGACCACGATGGAGTCGAGACGTGCGGCGCTGCCGATGGTGGCGTCGGCCGGGATCCTGACGCCGTTGGAGGCAGCGATATCGCTGCCGCGGATCGCGATGTGACGCCAGCGGTACAGCGTCCGGCCGCTGAGCACGTTCGCCGCCCGCAGCGGTTCGACCGCCGACGCATAGGACATCAGCGCGAAGCCGGGGATCAGCAGGAAGCCAACCCGATGCGCCCGGACGTCGTCGCCCCTCGGTCCGTCGCTTCTAGACCCTCTTTCGTCGTTTCTGGACATCACCTCGGAGAGATAGCAGCGCATTGTGCCTGCGACAACCCGGTGATCGAAGGCGCATGCGCTATTCGCTGTTCTCTCTCGCCCGCCAAGCCCTGCGCGGCCATCGCGACTGGCAGCCGGTCTGGCGCGATGCCGCCCCGCAAGCGAGCTACGACATCATCATCGTCGGCGGCGGCGGCCATGGGCTGGCCACCGCCTATTACCTCGCCAAGGAGCACGGCATTCGCAAAATTGCCGTGCTCGAAAAAGGCTGGATCGGATCCGGCAATGCCGGCCGCAACACCACGATCATCCGCTCCAATTATCTGCTGCCCGGCAACGAGCCGTTCTACGAATGGTCGATGAAGCTGTGGGAGGGCCTGGAGCAGGACCTGAACTACAACACCATGGTCAGCCAGCGCGGCGTGCTGAACCTCTATCATTCCGACGCGCAGCGCGATGCGTTTGCCCGGCGCGGCAATGCGATGCGGCTGGCGGGCGCCGATGCCGAGCTGCTCGATGCCGACGCCGTCAGGCGCATGCTGCCATTTCTCGATTTTGACAATGCGCGCTTTCCGATCAAGGGCGGCCTGCTGCAGCGGCGCGGCGGCACCGCGCGGCACGATGCGGTCGTCTGGAGCTACGCCCGCGGCGCCAGCGCGCGTGGCGTCGACATCATCCAGAACTGCGAGGTCACCGGCTTCGTGCGTGACGGCGATCGCATCACCGGGGTCACCACGACGCGCGGCACGATCCAGGCCGGCAAGGTCGGGCTTGCGGTTGCCGGCAGCAGCTCGCGGGTCGCGGAGTATGCCGGCCTGCGGCTGCCGATCGAAAGCCACGTGCTGCAGGCCTTCGTCTCCGAAGCCATCAAGCCGCTGATCCCCGGCGTGGTCACCTTCGGCGCCGGTCATTTCTACATCAGCCAGTCCGACAAAGGCGGGCTCGTCTTCGGCGGCGATATCGACGGCTACAATTCCTATGCGCAGCGCGGCAATCTGCCGACCGTGGAGGACGTCTGTGAGGGCGGCATGGCGCTGATGCCGGCGATCGGCCGCGTGCGCATGCTGCGCTCCTGGGGCGGGCTCGTCGACATGTCGATGGACGGCTCGCCGATCATCGACCGCACGCCGCTGCAAGGACTCTATCTCAACGCCGGCTGGTGCTATGGCGGCTTCAAGGCCACGCCGGGCTCCGGCTGGTGCTTCGCGCATCTGCTGGCGCGCGATGAGCCGCATCCGGTCGCGAGCGCCTATCGCCTCGACCGTTTCGCAACAGGCCACCTGATCGACGAAAAAGGTCAGGGCGCGCAGCCAAATCTGCACTGAGGCCAACCATGCGAATTCCCTGCCCGTTCTGTGGCGAGCGCGACGTCAGCGAGTTCGCCTATCACGGCGACACCGCAAAGCGGCCTGATCCGGCCACCGACGACGGTCAGCGGCGCTTCTTTGAGGCCGTCTATCTGCGCGACAATCCCGCCGGCCCGCATCGCGAACTCTGGTATCACGCACAGGGTTGCCGCAGCTGGTTGATCGTGACCCGCGACGTCCGGACCCACGAGGTGCTCGGCGCCGCGCTCGCCACGCGAGGCGCTGCATGATGCCGGATTCCAACCGGCTCGCCTCCGGCGGCCTGATTGATCGCAGCAAGACCATCGGCTTCAGCTTCGACGGCCGCAGCTATCGAGGCTATGCCGGCGATACGCTGGCCTCGGCGCTGCTTGCCAATGATGTTCGCCTCGTCGGCCGCTCCTTCAAATATCACCGTCCGCGTGGCATCATGACCGCAGGGCCCGAGGAGCCAAACGCGCTGGTCGAACTGCGCGCTGGCGCCCGTCGCGAGCCGAACACGCGCGCCACCACCATCGCGCTGTTCGACGGCCTCGAGGCCTGGAGCCAGAACCGCTGGCCGTCGCTGCGCTACGATGTCGGAGCGATCAACTCGCTGCTGTCGCCGCTGTTCGTCGCCGGCTTCTACTACAAGACCTTCATGTGGCCGGCCGCGTTCTGGGAGAAGGTCTACGAGCCGGCGATCCGCCGGGCCGCCGGTCTCGGCCGCGCCAGCGGCGCGGCCGACCCCGACACTTACGAGAAGATCAACGCCTTCTGCGACGTCCTGATCATCGGCGGCGGGGCGGCCGGGCTCGCCGCGGCACTGGCGGCCGGGCGCAGCGGCGCGCGCATCATGCTGTGCGACGAGGATTGCACGCTCGGCGGGCGGCTCAACAGCGACCTCGGAGAGGTCGATGGCCGGCCAGGCGCCGACTGGGCGCGGCACGTCACCGCCGAGCTCGAGGCTTTGCCGAATGTCCGGATCCTCAGTCGCACAAGCGTGTTCGGCGTCTATGATGGCGGCACCTATGGCGCGCTCGAGCGGGCGTCCGATCATCTCGCCGAGCCGCAGCCGCATCGGCCGCGGCAGCGCTATTGGAAGATCGTCGCCAAGCGCGCGGTGCTGGCGAGCGGCGCGATCGAGCGCCCGATCGTGTTCGGGGGGAACGACCGCCCCGGCGTGATGATGGCCGCCGGCGTACGCAGCTATCTGAACCGCTACGCGGTCAAGCCCGGACGGCGGGCCGCGGTCTATACCGGCTGCGATGACGCCTGGACGACCGCGTTCGACCTCGCGCGCAGCGGCGTCACGGTGACGGCCATCATCGATCACCGTGCGACGGTCGCGCCGCAACTCCGGGCCGAAGCAACACGGCTCGCGATTCCCGTCCATCTCGGAGCCGACATCACCCAGACGCGCGGCGGCCGCCGCGGCCTGCAGGCGATCACGCTGCGGCGCGCGGATGGGCGAGAACAAGGCTTGCCGGTCGACCTGCTGGCCATGTCCGCCGGCTGGTCGCCGCATCTCGCACTGGCCACACATCTGGGACATCGGCCGCGCTGGTCCGAGGCCCATGCCGCCTTCGTGCCGGATGCATTGCCGCCGGGCATGAGCGTCGCGGGCGCAGCGGCGGGCGCCTTCGGTCTCGCCGAGGCCCTACAGCAGGGCACGGCGCTCGGCGCCGCTGCCGCAGAGGCGACAGGCTTTGCCGTCACCCCCGCCCCGGCGCCGCGGGCGGACGATGAGCCCATCGCGCTGGCGCCGTTCTGGCATGTCGGCTCGTCATCGAAGGCTTTCATCGATTTCCAGCACGACGTCACCAGCGCCGATGTTGCGCTCGCCGCACGCGAGGGCTTCCGCTCGGTCGAGCTTCTCAAACGCTACACCACGCTGGGCATGGCGACCGATCAGGGGAAGAGCTCGAACATCAATGGCCAGGCGATGATGGCCGAGCTGACGGGCCGCAGCATGGCCGAGATCGGCACCACGATGTTCCGCGCGCCAGCGACGCCGGTCGCGATCGGCGCGCTCGCGGGCCATCACCGCGGCCGCGACTTCCGGCCGACGCGCCTGACGGCCGGACACGGCTGGGCCGAGCAGAGCAATGCGAGCTTCGTCGAAGCAGGCGCTTGGCTGCGCGCGCAGTGGTTCGCGCAACCGGGCGAAACCGACTGGCTCACCACCGTCTCGCGCGAGGTGCGCGACGTCCGCAGCAAGGTCGGCGTCTGTGATGTCTCGACACTCGGCAAGATCGACGTCCAGGGCAGCGATGCCGGCACCTTCCTCGACCGCGTCTATATCAACATGTTCTCGACCTTGCCGGTGGGCAAGACCCGCTATGGCGTGATGTTGCGGGAGGACGGGTTGGTGATGGATGACGGCACGGCCGCCCGCTTCGCGCCAGATCATTATGTGGTGTCGACGACAACCGCGAACGCCGCCAAGGTCATGCAGCATCTGGAACATGCGCGCCAGGTGCTATGGCCCGAATTGGACGTGCAGCTCGTCTCCGTCACCGAGCAATGGTCGCAATATTCCATCGCGGGCCCCCGCGCCCGACAGCTGTTGGACCGCCTGCTCGGCGACGTCGTCGATGTTTCCGATGCCGCTTTGCCGTATCACGGATGCGCCGAGTTCACCTGGCGCGACGTGCCGGCGCGGCTGTTCCGCGTCTCATTCTCCGGCGAGCTCGGCTATGAGATCGCGGTGCCGGCGCAATATGGCGACGCGGCGATCCGCGCGATCATGGAAGCCGGCGCGGAGTTCGGCATCATCCCCTACGGCACCGAGGCGCTCGGCGTGATGCGCATCGAAAAGGGCCATGTCGCCGGTAACGAGATCAACGGCACCACAACAGCCGCCGATCTCGGCCTCGGCCGGATGATGTCGCAGAAAAAGGATTACATCGGCCGCGTGCTGGCGCACCGGCCCGGCCTCACCGATCCCGACCGCCCGACGCTCGTCGGCCTGCGCCCGATCGATCCGATGGCGCGGCTACGCGCTGGCGCTCACATGCTCGCGCTGGGCGCAGCGCCGACGACAGAGAACGACGAGGGCTATGTCACGTCGGTCGCGTTCTCACCGGCGCTCGGGCATTGGATCGGCCTTGCCCTCGTCAAGCGTGGACCGGCGCGACACGGCGAACGCATGCGCGCCTATGATCCGGTGCGCGACGGCGATACCGAGGTCGAGCTCGTCTCGCCGGTCTTCATCGATCCACAGGGAGCGCGGCTCCATGGCTGAGCACAGTCCGTCGTCGTCACCTGTCACGTTCGCCGACGCCGCGCCCGCGCCGCCCGGCAGCCAGGTCACGATCACCGAGCGAGCCGATCTCGGGCTGGCGACGCTGCAGGCCCGCAAGGGCCAGGAGGCGGCCTTGCGCGAGGCGATCCGGCAATATTGCGGCGTCATGCTGCCGGATCGCCCCGCCGTGGCCAGCGCCGACACGATCGCCTTCGCAGGCCTCGGTCCGCAGCATTGGCTCGGCATGGCCGACGGCAGCAGCCATCGCCTGGCCACGGCCTTGAAGGCCGCAATCGGCCCGCTCGCCTCCATCGTCGACCAGAGCGGCGGCTATGTCGTGTTCCGCGTCGGCGGCCCCGCCATCCGCGACGTGCTCGCCAAGGGCTTTCCGATCGACCTGCATGAGCGCGCGTTTCCGCCCGGAGCGGCAGCCACGACGGTGGCCGCACATATCGGCGCCATCATCTGGCGCAACGAGGACCAGGACGGATGCGCCTCGTTCGACATCGCCGTGTTCCGCAGCCTGTCCCGCAGCTTCTGGCATTGGTTCTCGGAGGCGGCGGCGGAGTTCGGCTGCGAGGTGAGGCCGTCCTAGAGCATCCGTGCGACAATCGGTGGCCACGCCTTCGCGCGGCTGATGCCGCCCGATGACTTTGCACAGCCTGGGAACTAACACTCCGCTCTCACCGCGTCATTGCGAGCGTAGCGAAGCAATCCCGAATCATTCTGCGGAGACAGTCTGGATTGCTTCGTCGCTTCGCTCCTCGCAATGGCGCGCGGGGCGATCTGGGCTCACTTGCACATCGTCATGCGAACGACAGCGGCCACTTAGCAATCCAACGTCGTTTCGCGCTCCCACTCCGTCAAATGGCGCGCATAAGCGTTCCACTCCTCGGTCTTGAGCTTGACGTAGCAGGGAATGAAATCGCCGAGCTTTTCGGCCATGACCGGCGAGGCCTGCAGCGCGCGGATCGCATCGAGCAGGTTGAGCGGCAGCTTCTTGCCGGTCTTTACGGCGTGGCCGTCGGTATACATGTTGATGTCGAGGCGCGGGCCCGGGTCGCGATCATTGGCGATGCCGTCGAGGCCGGCGGCGAGCAGCCCGGCCTGCAACAGATAGGGATTGGCGGCACCATCGGCGAGGCGGACCTCGAAGCGGCCGGCTTCGGGAATGCGGATCAGATGGGTCCGGTTGTTGCCGGAATAGGTCACCGAGTTCGGCGCCCAGGTCGCGCCCGATGTCGTCCTCGCCGCATTGATGCGCTTGTAGGAGTTGACGGTCGGGTTGAACAGCGCGGCCAGCGCATCGGCCGAATGCATGATACCGCCGAGGAACTGATAGCCCAATTTGGACACGCCGAGCTCGCCGGCCTCGTCCTCGAACAGATTGCGGCCGTCCTTCCACACCGAGACATGGGCATGGCAGCCATTGCCGGTGAGATCGACGAACGGCTTCGGCATGAAGGTGGCGCGCAGCCCGTGCTTCTCGGCGATCGAGCGCACCATATATTTGAAGAAGGCGTGGCGATCGGCGGTCGTCAGCGCGGTGTCGAACTCCCAGTTCATCTCGAACTGGCCGTTAGCGTCCTCGTGATCGTTCTGATACGGCTTCCAGCCCAGCGCCAGCATGGCGTCGCAAATCTCGGCGATCACCTCGTAGCGCCGCATCAGGGCCTGCTGGTCGTAGCACGGCTTCGACTGCTTGTCCGCGACATCGGACGGCGCACTGCCGTCGGCGGTGATCAGGAAGAACTCGCATTCGACACCGGATTTCAGCTCATAGCCCTGCGCCGCCGCATCGGCGACCATGCGCTTGAGCAGGTTTCGCGGCGCATGTGCCACCGGCTTGCCGTTCATCCAGGGATCGGCCGCGAGCCAGCCGACCTCCGGCTTCCACGGCAGCTGGATCAGGCTCGCCGGATCGGGCATCGCGAACACGTCGGGATCGGCCGGGGTCATGTCGAGCCAGGTCGCGAAGCCTGCGAAGCCAGCGCCGGTCTTGACCATGCCGTCGATCGCCGCCGCCGGCACCAGCTTGGCGCGCTGCACGCCGAACAGGTCGGTATAAGAGATCAGGAAATATTTGATGCCGCGCTCACAGGCGACGGCATGGAGGCTACTCGACATGATTCCCTCTTTGAGTCCTTGAAGACCCCGGCATCGTCCATCCGTCGATCGCGTCGGCGGCGCGCGCAGCGCTGCCAGCCTATTTGTCGCGTCCCGGAATCCAGTTGGTGCCGGCGAGCGGCACGCCGGCCATCGCCGCCGCCTCGATCGTCAAGGCGACGAGATCCTCCGGCTCAAGATTATGCAGATGACTCTTGCCGCAGGCCCGCGCGATCGTCTGCGCCTCCAACGTCAGCACCGAGAGATAGTTAGCGAGCCGGCGGCCGGCCTTGACCGGATCGAGCCGCGCGGCCAGCACGGGATCCTGGGTCGTGATCCCCGCGGGATCGAGACCTTCCTGCCAATCATCATAGGCGCCGGCGGTGGTGCCGAGCTTCTGATACTCGGCCTCCCATTGCGGATCATTGTCGCCGAGCGCGATCAGCGCCGCGGTGCCGATCGAGACCGCGTCGGCGCCGAGCGCGAGCGCCTTGGCGACATCGGCGCCGGTGCGGATGCCACCGGAGACGATCAGCTGCAGCTTGCGATGCAGACCGAGATCCTGCAGCGCCTGCACGGCGGGCCGGATCGCGGCGAGCGTGGGCAGCCCGACATGTTCGATGAAGACGTCCTGGGTCGCGGCGGTGCCGCCCTGCATGCCGTCGAGCACGATGACATCGGCACCGGACTTCGCCGCCAGCGCCGTGTCGTAATAGGGACGGCTGGCGCCGACCTTGACGTAGATCGGCTTCTCCCAATCGGTGATCTCGCGCAGCTCCTCGATCTTGATCTCGAGATCGTCGGGTCCGGTCCAGTCCGGGTGGCGGCAGGCCGAGCGCTGGTCGATGCCCTCGGGCAATGTGCGCATCTTGGCGACGCGTGGCGAGATCTTCTGCCCGAGCAGCATGCCGCCGCCGCCGGGCTTGGCGCCCTGCCCGATCACGATCTCGATCGCATCCGCTTTGCGCAGATCATCGGGATTCATGCCGTAGCGCGACGGCAGATATTGATAGACCAGGATCGACGAGTGGCCGCGCTCCTCCGGCGTCATGCCGCCGTCGCCCGTGGTGGTCGAGGTGCCGGCTGCGGAGGCGCCGCGCCCCAATGCCTCCTTGGCCGGACCGGACAATGAGCCGAAGCTCATGCCGGCGACGGTCACCGGGATCTTCAGCTTGATCGGCTTCCTCGCGAAGCGCGTGCCGAGCGTGACGTCGGTGCCGCATTTCTCGCGATAGCCCTCCAGCGGATAGCGCGAGATCGAGGCGCCCAGGAACAGGAGATCGTCGAAATGCGGCAGCGCGCGCTTGGCGCCGCCGCCGCGGATATCGTAAATGCCGGTTGCTGCAGCCCGCTGGATCTCGGCGATCACGTTCGGGTTGAAGGTCGCGGAGAAACGCGGCGGGGTGCGATGTGGAGGCACGGACATCGTGATGGCCTCAATAGGCGTCGACATTGTCGATGTGGAAGTGATAGAGGCGCCGCGCCGAGCCATAGAGCTTGAAGTCATCGGCGCGCGCCTCGACGCCGGCCCGCTTCAGCACGGCCGCGAGGATCGCGCGGTCTTCCTCCGTCATCGGCTTCTCGATGCAGTCGGCGCCCAGGCTGGCGACGCGGCCACGCACGAACAATCGGGCCTCATAGATCGAATCGCCGAGCGCATCGCCGGCGTCGCCGAGCACGACCAGATTGCCCGCCTGGGCCATGAACGCACTCATCGGCCCGATCGAGCCTTTCACGACAATGTCGATGCCCTTCATCGAGATGCCACAGCGCGCCGAGGCATTGCCCTCGATCACCAGCAGCCCGCCGCAGCCGGTGGCGCCGGCCGATTGGCTGGCGTCGCCTTTGACGCGAACCTCGCCGGACATCATGTTCTCGGCGACGCCGACGCCGGCATTGCCTGAAATCACGACGGTGGCAGCCTTGTTCATGCCGGCACAATAGTAGCCGACGTGACCGTCGATCTCGACGGTGACCGGGGCGTCGAGCCCGCAGGCGACCGCGTGCTTGCCTGAGGGATTGCTGACGATCCAGTGCGTCTCGTTGGTGGTGGGCGACAGCGCATGAAGCGCAGCGTTCAGTTCGCGCAGCGGCGCTCTCGCAAGATCGAAGCTCGGCATCAGCGCCGCTCCCAGGCATAGACCGTGGCCGGCTCGGGCTCGAAGATATGCGCCTTGTCGACCCCGGGCAGGCCAGCGAGCGCGCGATACTCCGAGCCGAACGCGACGTAATCGTCGGTCTCGGCCATCACTGCGGGCTTGCAGGAGATCGGGTCGCGCAGCACGGCGAAGCCGGTCTCGGTGCCGACCACGAAGGTGTAGAAGCCATCGAGATCGGACAGGCTGTCGGTGAGCGCCTGCTTCAGCGAGGCGCCCTCGCGGATCCGCCAGCTCAGATAGCCCGCCGCAACCTCGGTGTCGTTCTCAGTGGCAAAGCGCATGCCCTCCCGCTGCAGCATGCGCCGGACGCCATTATGGTTCGACAGCGAGCCATTGTGCACGAGACATTGATCGAGCCCGGTCGAGAATGGATGCGCGCCACGCGTCGTCACCGCCGATTCCGTCGCCATGCGGGTGTGGCCGATACCATGGCTGCCGGCCATACGCGGCAGGCCGAAGCGCTGCGTCACCTGCTCGGGCCGACCGACCTCCTTGTAGAGCTCCATGCGCGCGCCGGCGCCGACGAAGCTGATGTCGTCATGTCCCTCGATGAAGGCGCGCGCCGCCTTCTCCTTGTCGAAGCAGATCGACAACACGGCATGGGTATCGTGCAGGGTCACCGCCGGCGTTTCATTGATCGCCTTGCCGAGCTCGGCCACGGCACGCCGCAAAACGTCCTCGTCGGCACCGGAGATGGTGAGTTTAACGCGGCCCTGCGTGCGATCGCCGTAGACCGCGAAGCCGGCACTGTCGGGTCCGCGATCGCTCATGACGACAAGCATCTCGCTGAGCAACGCGCCGAGCTCCCGCTCCAACCGGGGAGCTTTCAGAAACAGCCCGACGATTCCGCACATGCGCCGCTCCGATCCACATCATTGTGGGACGGGCTGAGCGCCCCGTCCGACCGTCAGGATAGCCCAGCAGCAATTCTCGTCAAGAAACTTTTGTTCACTTCAGGAAAGTTCAGACGTGGACCGGCAGGCGGGCTTGGTGCGGATCGAGAGAACCTGAAAATGGGCGCTTGTACTGGCCGCGACGCCCGCTGCGGCGTATAGACGTCATAGGGTCAGCGCTGCTGCGAGGCCGCCGAGAAGCAAACGAGGTTTCCTGTGGCGAAAGGTGCCGCGAAGCATCCCAGGAAGGACAGCAAGGCCGAGACGTCCCGCGCGGAGCCCGAGCTGCTGACAGGATCGCTCGCGCCGAAGGAGGCCACGCCAACCCTGGAGTCGGAGATCGGCGCCGAGGTGCGCCGCTTGCGCAAGGACCTCGATCTCACCGTATCAGAACTGGGCGCGGCGGCCGGCATCTCGGCCGGCATGCTGTCCAAGATCGAGAACGGCTCGATCTCGCCGTCACTGGCGACACTGTCGGCGCTCGCCAAGGCGCTGAACGTGCCGATCGCGCGACTGTTCCGCGAGAATGGCGAGGAGCGCGACTGTTCCTTCGTCAAGGCCGGCCAGGGCGTTCGCATCGAGCGCCGCGGCACCAAGGCCGGCCATCTCTACGATCTGCTCGGCCACTCGCTCGGCGGCGACGTGGTGGTCGAACCCTATCTGATCACG
This sequence comes from Bradyrhizobium denitrificans, assembly GCF_013179005.1. Lineage (NCBI taxonomy): Bacteria > Pseudomonadati > Pseudomonadota > Alphaproteobacteria > Hyphomicrobiales > Nitrobacteraceae > Bradyrhizobium > Bradyrhizobium denitrificans. The sequence continues at coordinate 71,550 of NZ_JABFDP010000027.1, forward strand.
CTGAAGGGCGACGCCGTTCCTTACACGGATTTCCGCCACGCCGGCGTCGAGTTCATCTACATGCTGAGCGGAAAGGTGCGCTATCGCCATGCCGACCGGCTTTATCTGCTGGAGCCCGGCGACGCCCTGTTCTTCGACGCCGCAGCACGTCACGGCCCCGAGGAGTTGATCAAGGCGCCGATGACCTATCTCTCGGTGATCATCTATCCCCGACGCGCCCGTTAGCGGCGGCACAGCGCGGTCGCGCGCTCGAGGCGAGCTTCGCGCGCCGCAGCGGCTTCGACCTTCTCTCAGATGTAACCGGCGCGGAGCGCATTCGTGATCATCTCCGCCGCCGATCCATCATGGGCGAAGCCCAACGCCAACTCGGCATCAACCTCCAGCATTGGAAAGCGTCCGAACACCTTCTCGATGCTGTCGTCAGGATCGAACGTCACGCGCGCGGGCCGCTCAGCACCATAGAGCAGCGCCAAGCCTGCCATCACCTCGGCGATCGAAAGTCGAAGCGCCGGGAGTTGCAGAGTGCCGCAGACATCAATCTCGCCAGCGCGGATGAGATTGTCGACCGCGACTTTGGCCGACAGCCACCAGGCGGTCGCGTCCGGTGACACCGGGCAGGCATAGCTCTCGCCCGCGGACACCGCATGCAGCAGTTCGCTCATGAAGGCGGAGCCGAAGCCGCTCACCGGTCGCGGCCTTGCGACGATGCCGGGCAGCCGCAGCGCGATGCCTGACAGCTCTCCGCGCCTGGTGTGATCGGCGAGCGCGATCTCCACCATCCGCTTGTGCGCGCCATAGCTGATCAGGGGCCGCGCCTCCGTCTGCGCGCTGACCGGCGCGCCGGACAGCGCGCCATAGACGGCGATGCTGCTGGCATAGACCACGCGCGGCCGGTTGCCATGCTGGGCCAGCAACTGCAGGAGATCGAGCGACGCATCCAGATTGACGCGGCGACCGAGCGCAGGCTCGACCTCGGCGCGGCCGCCGGGCACGCTGGCGAGATGGAACACGCGGTCGAACGACGCAGCGCCGAGTTGCTCCAGCACGGCGCGGTCGTCGAGGCCGCCGCTGATCCAGGACAGACGCGCACCCGACGCTTCCGGCGGCGCTGCGACGAGATCGAGCCCGGTGATGTCGGCCCCGTCCGTATCGACCAGCAGCCGTTGCAGCAGCGCACGGCCAATGAAGCCCGCGGCACCCGTGACCAGAATACGCATCGCTCACTCCGGCCGATCGGTGCCCGCCGCACGAACCACGCGCTGCGCGATGCGTCCGAACGGGCCTCCCCGGCCATCGGCGAAGCAGGCCTGCATGGTCACCTCGTCACCGAAGCGCAGGAAGGGCGTGCGCGCCTCGCCGCGTTCGATCATCTCGATCGCCCTGACCTCAGCCAGGCAACTCGATCCGGCGGCGCGATCGGCATTCGACACCGTGCCCGAGCCGATGATCGTGCCGGCCGTCAACCGCCGCGTCCGGGCGGCATGGGCGATGAGTTGCGGAAACGAGAACGCCATCTCGCGGCCTGAGGCCGCGCCGATCCGCTCGCCATTGCGGTGAACATGGAGGGCCATGTCGAGCCGGCCGTCACGCCAGGCGTCGCCGACCTCGTCCGGAGTCACCGCCATCGGCGCGAAGCTCGTCGAGGGCTTCGCCTGCAGGAAGCCGAAGCCGGTGCGCACCTCGCGCGCACCGACCGCGCGCAGGCTCCAATCATTGATCTGAACCAGCAGCCGAATCCGTTGCGCGGCCTGCTCTGGCGACACGGCCATCGGCACATCATCGACGATGACGCCGAACTCGCCCTCGAAGTCGATGCCATCCGCCTCCGTCACGAAGGGCACGTCGGCCTGCGGCCCGAGGAAATCGTCGCTGGCGCCCTGGTACATCACCGGGATGGTGTCGAAGTCGGGGATCGGCGGCTTGTTGAAGGCGACATCCATCAGCCGTCCGTGATTCAGGAAGGCCGAGCCATCCAGCCATTGCGGTGCGCGCGGCAGCGGTGCAAGGCATCGCGTGGGATCGAACGCCATCACATCGGCAGCCGATCCATCCTCGAGGCTCTCGGCGAGCCGGCGCAACGCCGGCTCGACCTGCTGCCAATTCCGCAGCGCCGTCAGCAGATCCGGTGCGATGGCGCTGGCATTGCACGCGCGCGCCTGATCCCGGGAGACGATGACCAGGCCGCCATCGGGGCTGCCGTTCCGATAGGTTGCGAGTCTCATCAGCTGGCCTTGGTCGGGTTGGCTTCCGGACCGAACTTGCCGTCGACCAGGATAAACAGCATCCGGCACGGTTTGTCGCTGCGATTGGCCCAGGCGTGATTGGTGCCGCGCTGGATCACGACGTCGCCGGCCTTGAGGTCCGCCGTGCCCTTGTCGAGCACCAGCGTGATCTCGCCGGAGATCACGATGCCGTAGTCGATCGTCTCTGTGCGGTGCATCAGCGGATGCGGTGACTCCGTCGTCACGGTCGAGGCGTGCGGATCGCCGATCTGGCTGAACGCGGCCTTCATGCGCGTCGCGCCGTTGCGGAGAAAGTCCTCGGTGTCCGGCGGAATGTCGACGAAGCGGATGCGGCTGCCATGCGTCGGCGGTGGCAGCTTGAGCGGCCCGATCGTCGGATCGGGACCATTGTCGATCGGCGCCGGCGTCGCCTGCGTGCTCCAGACCTCGTGGAAGAAGGTGCCGGGGATCACCGCCAACTCGGTGACGGTCGGCAAGGCGCCGTCGGACGAGATCACGGCGGCGCCCTGCTGGTCGTGTCCGGTGACGACGCGGCGGATTTGCGGAAGGGTCATGCAACAAGTCTCCTGATCAGGCAATTTCGAGAGAGGCAGCGGTCACCGCGCCGCGCGCGGCAAACACACGTGAGAACATCACGGCGGCGATGGACGAGATGATGACGGCGCCGAGCCCGAGCGCGGGATAGCCGAACAGCTGCACCAAGGTGCCGCCGAGGATGGGGCCGATCGCGGCGCCGATCATCAGCATCGCCGGCGTGCCGGCGAGCGCCCGCGCGGTGGGGTCGAGGCGCGACAACAGCCCGAACGCGAAGGTGTGGGTGAAGATCATGACCGCGGCAAAGATCGCGGTCGGCACAGCATAGGTCAGGAAGCCCGAGCCGAAGGTGATCGTCACGGCGATCAGCGCCTGACAGACGGGCCCGGCCAGCAGCACGTATCGGGCCGGCAGCCGCCGCTCCAGAACGGCGGCAAGCGGCGCCGGCAGCAGGTTGACGAAGCCGAGCGCAATCAGCACGCCGGTGACCGCCTCGACACCGAAGCCGCGGTCGGCCCCGATCCGCTCGATGAAGCTGAACAGCATCGCCTGCGTCAGCGCCATGCAGCTGATGCCGGCGATGCCGAACCATACGGCGCGGGGAAGATGGCTCACCTCGGCGATGAGATCCTCGTCGCTGCGCACCACGCCCTTCGGAAAGGCCAGCGCCGCCGCCAGCGCCGCGACCGCCATCACGCCGGCGAACACCACAAACAGCGCAGCCCCGCCGAAGCGCGCCACGAGATTGGGCGTCATGCCGAGAAAGAGAATGGCGAACACACCGAGCGCCATTCCGACAATGGCGAACAGCCGGTGCGGATTGGCACTGCGGGCGATCGTACCATGGGTGAAGCTGAGCCCGCAGGCCGCCGTCGCGCCGGCCAGCGCGTGCAGCATCGCGAGCAACGCAAACTCTGACGTCTGGCTGGCGGCCAGGAACACCAGCGCGGCCACGGCGTATCCGGCAGTTGCCGCCAGTCGGGCGTTCATCCGGTTGAAGCGCGGTGCAAACACTAGGCTGCTGAGCACGGCACCGAGCAGGAACAGCGTGGCCAGAAGGCCGGCCTGCTGCGGGCTGAACCGGTAGCGCTCGATCAGCGCGCCCACCCAGACCGGGAGCGCGACGAGATCGACCATCCCGGCGCAATGCGCGACCATCAGGGCGATGCGCCCGCGCCAAGTCTCCGTCGTCACCGTCATGGCTTCCTCCCCGTTGATGTTGTTGTTCGTTGATGGTGTTGCCCGCTCAGATCGGCTGCAGCAGCGCGATCGTGGACTCGCGCATGATCCTGGCGTGCTCCGCCTTGTCGCCATTCTCCATCTCGATGCGGCAGAGCTGCGCGGAGTTCTCGATCACCATGCGGCAGCGCTCCCAGCGCCGCGCATGGAAGCGGTCGAACGCCTGCTGCAAGGTCGCGGCGCGTGCGAGCTCCTCGGCCAGCACGATGCCGCTCTCGATGCCGATGCCTGCGCCCGAGGCGAGATGCGGCGTGGTCGCCGCCACCGTATCGCCGATCAGGATGACGCGGCCGCGATTCCACGGCGCCGGCACCAGCAGGTTGGCGAGCGGCCGATAATCGATCTGAGCATCCTGGGTGAACAGATGCGGACCCAGCGCCACCAGCACGGGATCGCCGAACGGCGCGAGCATGTCGGCAACCAGTTGCGGCCATGACGCGCGCTCAGCCTGCAGCTTCTCCGGCCGCGCCTCGGTGATGAACATGTACATGTGGCTCGGCGACACCGGGTTGACGCCGACCTTCACCGCCCCACCAAGCCAGATTCGCGGACGCACGATCTCGGCGGGCCGCGGCAACACGGCGCGCCAAACCACCTGCCCGATATATTGCGGCGGCTTGATCTCGGGAAACAGCAGCGCACGGGTCTTCGAATGGACGCCGTCGGCGACCACGACGAGATCATAGTGGCCGGTCGTGCCATCGGTGAAGGTGACCGCGACACCGCCGTCGTGCTGCGTGATCTGCGTGTAGGTGCATCCGACCCGCACGTGAACGCCCGCGGCACGCGTCGCATCGGCGAGGATGCGGCCGAGCTCCGGCCGCATGATGCCGCCGCCGCCGGGCACATCCGATCCAACGGTCTTCGGTGTCGGGATCTCGCCGATTCGATGGCCTGCCGGCGTGACCAGATCAACGCCATCCGCTGTGTAGCCGCGCCGCGCGAATTCCGCGAACACGCCGAGCGTCTCCAGCGCGCGCAAGGTCGGCCCGCTCACCGTGATGCCGGCCCCCTCCGGCCGCCAATTGGCATCGACCTCGACGAGATCGACGTCGATGCCGGCCTTGCGCATCTGAATCGACGCGGCCATGCCGGAAAAGCCGCCGCCGATCGTCAGCACCCTGCTCACCACTGCCATGGCGCCCTCCTCCCTCTGCAGTCCGCCCTTCCGGGCGTGTTATGATGTCACGAACAGCTCGCCGTCGATGACGACCAGCTCGAGCCGGCTCAGCCGCTCGCCGCGGCATGGACCCTGCACGCATAGTCCCGTATCAGGCACGAACTCGGCGCCATGCGCGTGACAGACGATGCGCGTGCCCTCGGCGTTGAGATACGCATCCCTGCGCCAAGCCATCGGTGCGCCATCGATGTGCGGACAGGCATTGCGCCAGCCATGCAACTGGCCCTGCCATCGCACGACGAACAGGCTGTCCTGGCCCTCATCGTCAGGATCGAAGCCGCGCGACTGCGCTTCGCCGATCTCATCGGCGCGACATAGCCGCAACAAGGCAGCCGATCCGGCCTCACGCGTAGTCGCCATTCTCGTGAATCCCCGGGCCCGGGTACCATTTCTTGCGCATCTTCAGCAGGAAGGCCTGCGAGTTGTCCGCCGAGGCCGTCGCCTCGCGCGGTTGCCAGCTCGCATCGTGCTGGTCCATGTCGGCATCCATCTCGATGTGGCAGCCGAACGGGCTGTTGAAGTACCAGAACCAGTTCGATCCCAGGATGTGACGGCCAGGGCCCCAGAACGCCTGATAGCCCTTCTCCACGAAGCGATAGCCGTTGCTGATCATCTCCGAGGGGCCGCCGAAATGGAACGTGAAGTGCTCGACGCCATGCATCTGCGGCGGCGCGCCGATCAGGAAATGGGTGTGGTGATCGAGCGAGCCGCCGGGCTGCAGGAACGGGCCGGTGCCGGTGAAACGGTCGGTGCAGCGGAAGCCGAGGCGATTGACGTAGAAGGCCTCCGCCTTGACCACATCGGGCACGAAATACACGACGTGCGACAGCGAGCGCGGACGGATCACGCTGCCCGGCGGCGGCACGCCGAGACTGTTGATCGGCCGGAACACGACCCCGCCCGGCGCATTCGAGATCTCGCCGGCCAGCACGAAGGGTTTCCGCGCCGTCAGTTGGAAGCCGATCACGAAGCCTGAATCGTCGATCGATTCAATCGAGCCATCAGCCAGCCGCCGCACCTCGCGATCGCGCCGCAGCTCGGCCACGATCGCCCCCAGCGTCGCCTCGTCGGCTACGCCCATGACCGTCTTGCGCAGACGGCAGCCCGGCACGGGCGGCCGCGGCAGCGCCGGATCGTCCTGCCGCGCGATGACCACAGCCGTTCCATCCATCGCCTCGAAGCGGCCGCCGCGATCGGAGACCCCGACCGGCGCAAGGCCGTAGTCGACGAGAAAACGCGACGCGCCAGCGACGTCGTCGACCGCGAATACCAAGCTTTCCAAACCAACGATCTTCATGATCAGCTCCCTCACGCGAGATCTCAGGCGACGCGTCCGCCCAGCGTCTCCGCCACCCAATCCGCGATGTAGTGGCCGGCATTGATGCTGTTGTCGAAGCTCGCATGCTGCGCGCCGCCCTCACGCTCCGTGAAGATCTTCAGCTCGCGCTTCGGCGAATTGACCAGTTGCTCATAGGTCCGCTCCGCCCAATGCAGCGGGATCTGCGAGTCCTTCTCGCCATGCGTCACCAGGAACGGCACCTTGATGCGATCGAGAATGCCGTCGAGGTGGACCTGCTCGGCAATCCGCATGAAGTCGTCCTGATCCCTCGCGCCCCACACCCAGCGTACATGAGCCCAGTAATGCGGGACCGGAAAATTGCCTTCCTTCTGCAGCCGCTTCTTCTGCACATCGCGCCAATCATGATTGGCGCCCCAGGCGACGCCGCAGGCGAAGCGCGGCTCGAAGGCCACCGCGCGCGGGCAGTAATAGCCGCCGAGCGAGACGCCCTCGAGACCGATGCGCTTCGGGTCGACATCGCTGCGGGCCTCCAGCCAGTCGACGACGCGGGACGCCCAGTGCTCGCAGTCGTAACGCGCGGTGAGCCCCTGCAGCCGCAGCGCTTCGCCCGATCCGGGCTGATCGATCACCAGCGACGACACGCCGCGTTTGGCGAGCCAGGCCGGCAGGCCGACGCGGTATTTCATCTCCTTGGTGGAATCCAGGCCGTTGACCTGCACCAGCAGCGGCGCCGGCTCTTCGACACCGGCCGCACGGACCAGGAGACCGGAGATATGAGACCCTTCATAGGGAATCTCGACGCGCTCGCAGTTCTCTTGTGCCAGCGCGATTCCCCTGGCGAAGAGATCGAGACATCTGCGGTACAGCGCCAGACGTCCCGGTGCATCATGCGCCTGGAGACGCTCGCAGGTGATCAGATAGCTCGCCGCGCGGCCATATTTCTCGCCGGCGGACAACAGCCGCCCCTTCGCCTCGTCCTCGGCGGCGAGCGCACTGAGCTTGTCGGCCATCCGGGCCCAGGTCTCGCGGAAGGCCTGGGTACCGCTGGCATCGGGCTGACGCGCAGCCTCCTGCAGCGGCGCGCACATCTCCTCGATCTCGCCGATCCGGGCGCCCATCTCGATCGCCAGATCGACCGAGAGATTCCAGACATAGTTGGTCGGAAAATACTTGAACATCATTGCACTTCGGACGCGCTATCGGCCGCGCGCCCCCTCCACGCTTCTTCCCTGGGTCGGGGAATAGCCTGGTTTGACCATTCCGAAAAATTGATTATCAAGATCCGTCACATTGATCTCCTGAATACCTCGCGCGGGGCCGCCGATGCGCTTCAACAACAAGTTCGATCTCAATCTGCTGGTCGCGCTGGACCATTTGCTGCACCTGCGCAGCGTCAGCGGCGCCGCCGCGCGCATGAACATGACGCAGTCGGCGATGAGCAACGCCTTGCTGCGGCTGCGCACCTATTTCGATGACGAACTGCTGGTGAAGATCGGCCGCAAGATGGAGCTGACGCCGCGGGCGGAGGTTCTGAAGGACTCGATCCGGGACCTTCTGGTACGGGTCGATTGGGCCATCGCGTCGTCTGCCCAGTTCGATCCGGCGCAATCCGACCGCTGCTTCAAGATCCTGGCATCGGACTACACGCTGGTGACGCTGATCCCGCGGCTGCTGGCCCGCAGCGAGGCGCTTGCGCCTGGAATCCGCTTCGACTTCATACAGCAGGTGCAGCGGCCCGAGCGCGCGCTTGAGCGCGGCGATGTCGACCTGCTGATCATCCCGGAAGAATTCAGCTCCAAGCTGCACCCGTCCGAGGTGATCTTCGAGGACGATTTCTGCGTCATCGCATGGAGCAAGGGAAAGTATGGCAAGGGCAAGCTGTCACGACAGGATTTCGCGAGGGCGTCCCACGTCGTGATGCGGCCAGCCATCGCGGCGCAATCGCTCGAAACCTATTATCTGGAGCAGCGCAACGCGAGCCGCAGCGAGGACGTGTCGGTCTACGCCTTCACGGCGATCCCGCATCTCGTCGCCGGAACGAACCGGCTCGCCACCGTGCACCGGCGGCTCGCCATCGCCGCGCAGCGCAGCCTGCCTATCCGCATCATCGAACTGCCGATTGCGCTGCCAGTGCTGCGGCAGCGCGTGCAGTGGCACCGCTATCGCTCCAACGATGCCGGCCTGCTATGGCTGCGCAAGCTGATGCAGGAGGTCGTAACCGAGCTGTCCTGATCGTCGCCGGTCCTGCTCGTGGGACAGCCGGCGCAGGACGCCGGCCGCTGGTCGTTTGTGCGATGGAAGACCGGGCCGTGCCGATCAGCGCTTGACCGGCCCGGCTCCCGCCGGCGGCGCGGGCACCCAGAGCGGGAAAGCCAGATTGGCCCAGACGGTATCACCGCGGCTGCCATTCTCGACGTAGAACGTGTGCTGGTAGTTCACGTTGATCTGAAACGGCCCAGCATTATAGGTCAGCGACGGACCGGCGTTGAGCGAGCGCAACCGGTTGCCGTCCTGCACGCCCGCGAAATTGAAGGCCTTGACGCCGTTGATCTTGTCGTCCTGATACTGGTGCGTATAGCCGCCGACGACGCCGAGTTTCCAGGCGCCGATATTGTAGCCTGCGTTGAAGTCGACCACCAGCGCATCGCCGCTGCGATATTGCTGCGACAATTGCGTGAAGGAATTGACCGAGTCGGTGTTGGTGCCGTTGAGCAGCAGACGCGGCGAAACGGCGAACTCGAAGCCCTTCGGATCGGCATAGCGATAGGCGACAACCGGCGAGATGGTCGTATAGTTGGTGCCGACGTTGAGCGGCTGTCGCGCCGAATAGGTGCCGGTGTTCGGCATGATGTCGAGCCCGAACGTGACGGTCTGAACGGGAGACAGCGCCCAGCTCAGGATGATCGGCGAGAAGGTGATGTTGCCAAGACCGTTGGCCTGGAACGAGCCGCCGGGATTGGTGCTTTCCAGGTGCACGAAGGGCACCACGAGCTGCGAATAGACGTGAGCGCCGAAGAATTCGCCGGGATAGCTGGCGAGAAAGCGCATGGTCTCCGATACAGCAGACAGCTTGAAGTTGATAGGAAGTTTGTTGCCCTGCCCGTCATACAGGCCGTTGGCGCTGGTGTAGCTGGTCTGGCTGATCGCGAACAGGCCAGGGATCGGCGGGAACGACGCGATGAATACGCCGGGCGAGCCCGCGGGATAGTTCGTGGCGGCGTTCTCGGCCGCCCATGCGCCCTGGATCATTGCAGCCAGCAGCAACGCTACGGAAGCGGACCGCTTCAGTCCTCTCGTCATCATTCCCCCCTTGGCGGCGCGTTTTCTACGAAACGAGCTTGCCCCGACCGGCCGATGCGACGCGCCGGCGCCCAACCGATCGCGCCATTGATGGGCGATCCCCGATCATTCGTAAAATTGATCGTTTTGATTTGAGATATTTATAGATTTGATATGAATGCTGCGGCGGGTGTGACGTTGCAGCGTTTGCTCCAACGAATAAGGCCTCTGAAGTCACCCTCAGAGGCCTGGTGTCTACGCAACCGGTAGAGGCACTTTATCACGCGACAATCATCTCGTCTGGTTCTGCACGCGAGACGCTTGTCCCTGCTTTGGCTGATGTGCCACCGCGGCATCGTTCCAAACGATCGCCTCCACGCAATTGCCACCGGCACCGGCAACCGATGCTTGGCATTGCGCCAGAGTCGAAAAACACCCCTTCACCGCGGAATCCTTTGCGCAGTATTCGGCGGCTTGTGCCCATGAGGAATTCAGCAGCAATGCACCGGCCACACAGAGCGTGGGCACAGCAATCCTGAAGATCGATTTCATATCAAAGTCCTTCTCATCCGCGGTCGGCCAAGTGGATCCTTGCCACTCCGTAAGCGGACAATGCGACGCGTGCGAGCCCTTGATAATTGGGATTGGTACAAACAGCATCTTTGGATTCGACGCATAATCCCTTCAGGCTTGGCCGGCTATCCGCCTCGCTGGAGGTCGCCCCAGCAGCGGGCCGGCCGCTCCCGCGGCGTCATCTGTCAACATAGACTTGCTCCCCGCCGTCTGCCGGGGTGCCCGGATTGCTTTGTGAGTAAGCTTTGCAGGTCTTGCGTTACTATCTTTCAGCTCACGGCAGATCGGTGATTTTCAGGCCGGACATCGGTATCGGGAAACGGCACACGCAAACTGGAGATGCGGCACGAAGATCGCCGTCGCGAGGCTTCGTGTTGATGGTCGGTATCACCGATGCACTCGCCGGAAACGTCGCTGCGTCGATGACATCGTCAAATGCGATCAGCACCGGGATCATGATCTCTGACGCGTGCATTGACCCGCCGTCTTCGCCCGAGAGGCGCAGCAGGGCCGTCTTTTCTGAGACCTCGACGACATGGCCGGACAACGTACGGTCCGGCGGACCCTTGATGTCGATCGATACGGGCTGTCCAGCAGCTATCCGGGTCGCGTGGCGATCGTCGAAATAGGCAACGACGTACGCCGTATCCGATTTGGCGTCCATTTGGACGACGGCGTCGTTCGTCGAAACAAGATCGATCGTGAGCGTCAGATGATACCAGCCGGCGGCGCCCAGGAGGGCGGCACCGGTCATTGTCGCGTAGACGAGGCGGCGACGTGAGCCAAATCCAGCGATGGCGCGCTGGGCCAGATAAGCCAGAGTGCCGAATCCTGTTCTGATCAAGTGTGCGGCGTGAGGCCGGTATCGCGATCTCGCGAACATGTGAAAGGCTGCCTTGTGATTGGAGAAATTCGCCCAATATAGGGAGCGGCCGCCGACCGCGAGACGGTGGCCAGGCGCGGGCAGGATGCCGACGAACTCGCATTTGCTCTTTCTCGGATCAGTTTCGATCCAAATGCCAGTTTGGGCGCGCGCCGCTGTTCTGATAAGGCGGGACGGACGAAATGGGTAATTTGGGTTTTGCAGATAATGGCTCGCGTTCAGCTTTCTGAGCTTACGGCATTCGTCGCTGTCGCCGAGCGCCTCAGCTTCACCAAGGCGGCCCGAGAACTCGGGATGGCGTTGCCGACCATCAGCCAGACTGTCAGATCGCTCGAGGAGGATCTCGGGGTCCGGCTCTTCAATCGGACGACCCGCAGCGTGGCGCTGACGGAGGCAGGAGAGCGGCTGCTTGCAGAAGTCCTGCCGGTGCTCGAGGGCGTAGGTCAGGCGCTTGAAAGCATCAACCTGTTCCGGGAGAAGCCGATCGGGACTCTGCGTCTCACCGTCGTTCGTCCGTTCGGGTTGAGACAGCTGGCGCCATTGATCCGATCGTTCTCGGCCGAGTATCCGGACATTCGTCTGGAGATCGCTTTGGACGACGCCAACGTCGATATCGTCAAACACCGCTTCGATGCGGGGATTCGTGTCGGCAGCGGCGTGGGACGAGACATGAAGATCGTGCGCATGCTCGATGACTTTGCTATGCTGACCGTGGCATCGCCAAACTACTTATCGAGGCATCCGGAGCCCTTGAGTCCCGGCGATCTACGTCGTCACAACTGCCTCAAATACAGATCGCCAGGCGAGAATTCGATCCATCAGTGGACCTTGAGCGACGGTCGTCAGAAAATGGACGTCCCCGTCGAAGGATCTCTTGTCGTGAACGACCTTGATCTTCTGGTGGAGGCGGCCTTGAACGGCGTCGGCATCGCCTATTTGCCGAGACCGATCGTCGAGACTCATTTGGCAGCAGGGCGATTGGTGCATGTCCTGCCGGGCTGGGAGTACATGATGCCAGGCATTTTCCTGTTTCACCCAAGCCGGCGCCAAGTGCCCGTACCGCTGCAGGTCTTTGTGAAATTCATACAGAAGTGGCGAAAGACGCTGTCGGTCGGCGTGCACCAATCACCCTAGACCTCGGCGGACTTGGTCGACGCGGTCAGCATTGCCGACCGCTCGGGTCATAGCGACCAGGCGCAGCTCAGTTGCCGAAGCCGCTTCGGCCGTTCACCGGGCCGAGCCCGCGCGGCGACAGTGCCTCCGACCCATGATGGGATTATCGTTTTCGTCCGGTTCGCGATAGACTGCCCTCTTCCGCCACCAGAAAGTCCCCTCCTCCATGCGAACCAATTCCCTGCAGAGCAAAGATATCGCCCACCAGATCCATCCCGCGACCAATCTGAGGCGGCACGAACGCGTCGGTCCGATCGTCATCGATCGCGGCTCCGGCATCTATGTCTATGACGACGAGGGGCGCGAGTATATCGAGGGCCTGGCCGGGCTGTGGAGCGTGGGCGTCGGCTTCGGCGAGAAGCGCCTGGTCGAAGCTGCGACACGCCAGATGGCCAAGCTGCCCTATTACCACATCTTCGCGCACAAGACGCATGAGCCCTCGACCCTGCTGGCCGAGAAGCTGGTGTCGATGGCGCCTGCCAACCTGAAGCACGTCTTCTTCACCAGCTCCGGCGGCGAGGCCAACGATTCCGCCATCAAGTTCGTCTGGTACTACAACAACGCGCTCGGGCGGACCGACAAGAAGAAGTTCATCGCCCGCCAGGGCGCCTATCACGGCATCACGATCGCCGCCGGCAGCCTCACCGGCCTGCAGGCCAATCAGCGCGGCTTCGACCTGCCGCTGCCGTTCGCCAAGCACCTCACCTGCCCGCATTACTACCGCTTCGGCCTGCCCGGCGAGAGCGAGGAGGCGTTCACCGAGCGGCTGGCCAAGGAGCTCGAGGACCTGATCCTCAGCGAGGGCCCGGATACGGTCGCGGCCTTCATCGGCGAGCCGCTGATGGGCGCCGGCGGCGTGATCGTTCCGCCGGTGAATTACTGGCAGCGCATCCAGGAGGTCTGCCGCAAATACGATGTGCTGGTGATCGCCGACGAGGTGATCAACGGCTTCGGCCGGCTCGGCACCCTGTTCGGCTGCGACACGTTCGGCATCAGGCCGGACATCCTGGTCTGCTCCAAGCAGATCACCTCGTCCTACCAGCCGCTCGCCGCGGTGCTGATCAGCGACGAGATGTACCAGGCGATGGCCGACCAGTCCGACCGGCTCGGCACCTTCGGCCACGGCTATACGGCGAGCGCCCACCCGGTCGCGACCGCCGTCGCGCTGGAGAACCTGGCGATCATCGAGGAGCGCAACCTGGTCGCCAATGCGGCCGAGGTCGGTGCGCACCTGCATGCGGGGCTGTCGCGTTTTGCCGATCATCCGCTGGTCGGCGAGGTCCGCGGCCGCGGCCTCATCGCTGCCGTCGAGCTGGTTGCCGACAAGGCGACGAAGGCCCGCTTCGACCCGGTCGGCAAGGTCGGACTGAAGTTCTTCGATCGCGCCCATCAGCACGGCCTGATCATCCGCAACGTCGGCGACAGCATCGCGATCTGTCCGCCGATGATCATCACCGCCGCGCAGGTCGACGAACTGCTGAAGCGCTTCAAGGCGACGCTCGACGACATCACCGACTGGGTCAACGCCGGCATGCCGGAGGCCTGACCCCTCGCCTGCGTGTGCCTTGGTCCCTTCGCCGGCGAAGGCGCACGCCCCTCATTCGAGCGCGGTCCTCGACGCCCAATCATTCAGCGCCGAGGGCCGAGCCGCGTCGCGGCATCCGGCCCTCAGAAGTCTGCGACCTTCGTCGCCCCATGGCGCGCAAAGCGCCCGGGGGCGTAAGGCTTGGGATCGACGATCGGCGTGGCAGCTGTGAGGAGGTCGGCGATGAGGTGACCGGCACCGGGTCCGATGCCGAAGCCGTGGCCGCTGAAGCCCGCGGCCACGATCAAACCGGGCATGGCAGCCAATTCGCCGATCACCGGCACGCCGTCCGGCGTGGAGTCGATATAGCTCGCCCAGGTCGCCGTGACCTTGCTCTGTTTCAACGCCGGCAGCAGCGCCAGGGCACGGTCATGGGTGAGGCGGATGGTCGCCTGATCCGGCGTTGGATCGAGAATGCGCGTGGACTCCATCGGCGTCGGCGCGTCGAGCCGCCAGCGCCCGAGCGTCTCGTGCCCCATTCTCAGCCCTTCGAAGCCGCCCGGCAGCAGGCTGCGCCAGCGCTTGGCGAACATCGGCAGGAAATGTTGCGCGAAGCGCAGCTGCTGCAGGGTCGGATCGACGCGGCCGCGGCCGCTGATGGCCAGCGTATGGCCGCCATCGCCGCGCCTCGTGATCGAAACCGCAGCGGTGTGCAGCGCCGGCGGCAGCGGCTCCGCGGACGGCGACAAGGCAAGCGCCGAGGCGCGGATCGAGGCAATGGGGAGCGCGACGCCGAGCTGATGGCAGAACGATGAGGCCCAGGCGCCGGCCGCAAGCACCGCGGTCGGCGTGCGGATCGTACCGCGCTCGGTGACGACGGCGGAAAGCCGGCCGCCGCTGGTCTCGACGCCGCGCACGGCGCACATCTGGTGCACCGAGCCACCCTGCTTCAGGATCGCGCGCGCCACGGCGGGCGCAGCATCGGCGGGACTGGCGGTGCCGTCGGTCGGCGAGAACACGCCGCCCTTCCAACTGCGCCCCGTGGCCGCGCCGCGCGCGGTGGCCTGGCGACTATCGAGCATATGCGTCGTGACGCCAGCGGTCCTGGCAAACTCGCCCCAGCGCGCCCAGCCGGCGAGCTCCGCTTCGTCATTGCTGAGATAGAACAGGCCACAGCGCGAGAAGCCGGTCGCCTCGCCGCTGTCGACGGCGAAGCGTTCCCACAGATCGAGGCTGAGCGTCGCCATCGGCAACTCGCGCGCGTCGCGGTTCTGCTGCCGGCACCAGCCCCAGTTGCGGCTGGACTGCTCGGCGCCGATGCGGCCCTTCTCGACCAGCGCGACCGAGAGGCCGCGCCGCGAAAGGTAATAGGCGGCGAACACGCCGACGATGCCGCCCCCGATGACCACGGCATCTGCACGCTCAGGCAGCGTGGGGGATGTTTCGACGTGCACCAATGGTGCGGGCATGCAGGGTCTCCGGCTCTCGGCTGTGACAGGTTAGAGCGGTATCCGGCACGGCGGGCGCTGGATTGGGCAGCCGGACGGCATTTGATTCTGCTGACAACCGCCCCGCCGGTGCATTGTTTTGCATTGCATAATTTGAATGATTGCGGCCCCATTCTTGCTTCACGGACATTCCGATGGCTCCATGGCAGCATTTTCTGCTGTAATGGGTCCGCACGCGTCGTCACACGGGATCCCGGCCTCATGAAGCTCGATCGCATCGACATCAAGATCCTGCACGAACTGCAGAAGAACGGCCGCGTCACCAATGTCGAGCTGGCCGAGCTGGTCAACCTGTCGCCGAGCCCCTGCCTGATGCGGGTGAAGAAGCTGCAGGCCGAGGGCTATATCGAAGGCTATTCGGCGCAGATCTGCGTCTCCAAGCTCGGCCAGACGCTGACCGTGTTCACCGAAGTGACCCTGAAGAACCATCGCCAGATCGACTTCGCGCGCTTTCTCGCCGCGGTGGAGAAGATCGACCAGGTGATCGAGTGTCATCTCGTCTCTGGCGGCTACGACTACATGATGAAGTTCGTCACGGCGGGGATCGGCGAGTATCAGACCATCATGGAGCGGCTGACCGACATGGACATCGGCATCGAGAAATATTTCAGCTTCGTCGTGCTGAAGTCGCCGATCGTCAAGCCCTATCTGCCGCTGACCAGCCTGTTCCAGATGTAGGTGCGCGGTCAGCGCTGGCAGTAGGCGCGGACCTGTTCGGGATCCTGGCGCAGATTGTCGAGCCATGTCGGATCGAGCTTCGGCACCGACGACAGCAGAAGCTGCGTATAGGGATGCTCCGGCCGCGCCATGGCCTCGGGCGAGATCTGCTCGATCTTGCGGCCGCGATACATCACGACGATGTCGTCGCAGATCGCCTCGACCACCGACAGGTCGTGGCTGATGAAGACATAAGCGAGATCGAGCTCGCGCTGCAGCTCTTTCAGCAGATCGATGATCGCGGCGGCGACGACGGTGTCGAGCGCCGAGGTGATCTCGTCGCAGACGATCAGCTTCGGATCAGCCGCCAGCGCGCGGGCGAAGTTGACCCGCTGCTTCTGGCCGCCCGAGAGCTCGGCCGGACGCCGCAGCCGCAAGCTCCGCGGCAGCTTCACCATATCGAGCAGCTGGTCGATCCGCGCGCTGCGCGGCTTGCGCGCCATGCCGTGATAGAAGGTCAGCGGGCGGCCGAGAATGTCCTCGACGGTCTGCGCCGGATTGAGCGCCGTATCGGCATGCTGGAACACGATCTGCAATTGGCGCAGCTGGTCCGCGCTGCGGCCACGCGCGCTGCGTCCGAGTTCGCGGCCGTCGAACACGACGCCGCCGGCGAAAGGCGGCAGGATGCCGGCGATGGCACGGGCGAGCGTCGACTTGCCGCAGCCGGATTCGCCGATGATGCCGAGATTGCGCCCGCGCGCGACGCGCAGGCTGACGTTCTCGACCGCCACGATCGCAGGCTGGCCGTCCGAGCGCAGCGGACCATAGCCGACCGACACCTCATGAACCTCGAGCAGCGCCTCGGCCGCGGTGGGACCGCTCACTGCAGGCCGCGGCGCGTGGTGCGGCGTCACGGCGGCGAGCAGTTGCTGCGTATAGGGGTGCTGCGCGCGCGCGAGAATATCGCGGGTCGCTCCGGATTCCTGCACCTCGCCGTTCCGCAGCACGACGATACGGTCGGCGATCTGGGCGACAACCGCGAGATCATGCGAGACATAGATGCCGGCGATGCGGTGCGCCGAAATCACCGATTTGAAAGCTCTGAGTACCTCGACCTGCGTCGTCACATCGAGCGCCGTGGTCGGCTCGTCGAAGATCAGCAGTTTGGGATTCGCGATCAAAGCCATGGCCGCCGCCAGCCGCTGCAGCTGGCCGCCGGACACCTGATGCGGATAGCGATCGCCGATCATCTCGGGATTGGGCAGCGACAGCGCGCGGAACAGCGCCACCGCCTTGGCGCGCGCCTCCTCCAGCGGCATCACGCCGTGGATGCGCACGACCTCGATGACCTGGTCCATGATCCGGATCGCCGGATTGAACGCCGCGGCCGCGCTCTGCGGCACATACGCGATCTTCGCGCCCCGTACCGCGGCCCGGTCCTTTTCGGACAGCGCCACCATGTCGACGCCGTCGACCGCGACCGTGCCGCCGACGATCCTGCAGCCCGCGCGCGCATAGCCCATCAGGGTCATGGCAATGGTCGTCTTGCCGGAGCCACTCTCGCCGATCAGCGCGACGATCTCGCCCTCGGCGATGTCGAGATCGACGCCCTTGATGATCGCGATGGTGCGGCCGGAATCGGTGGTCGCCTCGACGCGAAGCTCGCGGATCTCAACGAGGCTCGTCATCTAGGAGTTCTCCCGGTCGCGGATCTTGGTCGGCAGATTGTCGATCAGGAGGTTGACCGCGATGGTCAGGCTGGCAATCGCCAGCGACGGGACAATCACGGCCGGCGCGGCATAGGGCAAACCGCCGATGTTCTCGCGCACCAGCGCGCCCCAATCGGCGTAGGGCGGCTTGACGCCGAGGCCGAGGAAGGACAGCCCCGACAGCAGCAGCACGATGAAGACGAAGCGCAAGCCGAGATCGACCAGCACGGGACCGATGATGTTGGGCAGGATCTCCGCACGGATCAGATAGAACAGGCTCTCGCCGCGGATGCGGGCCACCACGACGAAATCCATGGTGTTGATATTGACGGCGAGCGCGCGGGCGAAGCGGAAGGCCCCGGGGATGTAGATCACCGCCATCGTCACGATGAGAACGGGAATCGACGATCCCACCGCAGCGACAACGACGAGGCTGAACAGCTTGCTCGGGATCGAGTTCAGCGCATCGAGAAACCGGCTCAGCACCATATCGACGACGCCGCCGGTGATCGCCGCAATCATGCCGAGCATGACCCCCGACACGCCGGCGATGATGACGGAGGCAATCGAAATGCCGAGCGTATATCTGGCGCCCATCAGGATGCGCGAGGTCATGTCACGGCCGAGATAGTCGGAGCCGAGCCAGAGTTCGCGGCTGATCGGGCCGAAATAGTCGGTGTCGACGATGTCGCCGATCGGATGCGGAACGATCGCGGGCGCGGCGAGCGCCACCACGATCCAGAATCCCACGACCAGCGCCCCCGCCACGCCGACCGCATTGATGCGGTAGCCAAAT
Source organism: Bradyrhizobium denitrificans (assembly GCF_013179005.1). NCBI lineage: Bacteria > Pseudomonadati > Pseudomonadota > Alphaproteobacteria > Hyphomicrobiales > Nitrobacteraceae > Bradyrhizobium > Bradyrhizobium denitrificans. The sequence goes on from NZ_JABFDP010000027.1 coordinate 90,149, forward strand.
CGCTGATGGCGCGGAGCGGATTTCGCGACGCTGGTCATCGCAGCCTCGGATTGGAGAGGATGGCGATGATGTCGGCCGTGGTCGTCAGGAACAGATAGCCGAAGCAGAAGATGATGGCGCAGCTCTGGATCAGCGGCAGATCGCGGGTCGACACCGCGTCGACCATCAGCTTGGCGATGCCAGGATAGTTGAAGACGGTCTCGACGATGATGACGCCACCAAGGAGATAGGACAATGACAGCGCCACCGCATTCACGATCGGACCGAGCGCATTGGGGAGCGCGTGGTGAAAGACGAGCCGGCCGCGCGAGGCGCCCTTCAGCAGCGCCATCTCGACATAGGGCGTGTTCAGCGTCTCGACCACGGCCGCCCGGCTCATCCGGATCATCTGCGCCGAGATCACGACGGTGAGCGTGACGACCGGCATCGCGTAAGCGCGCGCGAAATCATAGACGGTGCGGATCTCGCTGGTGAAGGACACCGCCGGCAGCCAGTTGAGATAGACCGCAAACAGCAGCACTGCGAGCGTCGCGATCATGAACTCCGGAACAGAAACCACGCCGATGATCGCGATGGTGAGGCAGCGGTCATACAGCGTGTTGCGCAGCATCGCCGCGGTGATGCCGAGCGTCAGCGCCAGCGGCACCGAGATGACCGCTGTGAGGCCGGCGAGCTTGAGGGTGTTGACGAGCCGTCCTGATATCAGCTTGGCGACCGGCATGTTGTTGGCATAGGAGACGCCGAGGTCACCATGCACCACGCCGGCGAGCCAGCGCAGGAAGCGGAAGATCGCGGGATCGTCGAGGTGCATCGCCTTGCGCAGGCCTTCGACGGCCTCCGGGGTCGCGGCCTGGCCGAGCAGGATGGTCGCGGTGTCGCCCGGCAGCATCGCGGTGGCGAAGAACACGGCGAATGAAACAATGATCGCGGTGACCAGCGCGATGGCCAGCCGGGCAAGGACGAGGGAGACGATCCGATGTTTCACACTGGGCGTCCGTGAGCCTGATCAGAGGATGTTGGTCAGTTGGACACCGGCCTCAACCCCGGCGGCCAGCGTCTCTGACATTCACGAATCGAGCCAGACATATTCAGCAAAGGCATATCCCATCATGCCGCCGAGCGGGCTCGGCTCCAAGCCCTTCAGCTTGGACGAGGTGGCATCAATATTGGAGATATAGGCCGGAATGATGGTGCCCGCCTCCTCCGCGATCTTGACCTGCATCTCGGCATACATCTGCTTGCGCTTGGCCTGGTCAAGCATCCCGCGCGCCTCGAGCATCATCTTGTCGAACGTCTCGGACTTGTAGCGGCTCTCGTTCCAAGGCGCCTCGGAGGCGTAGAGCAGCGAAAACAGGATGTCAGGCGTCGGCCGCGGATTGATGTTGCCGAAATGGACCGGGGCCTTCAGCCAGTAATTGTCCCAATAGCCGTCCGACGGAACGCGCTGCACGTCGAGCGTCAGTCCGACCGCCGCGGCCGAGGCCTGGATCACCATCGCCATCTCGATCGCGGAGTTCGCAGCTTCCGATGCGACCACCGGGATCGGCGTACCGAGCACGCCGGCCTTCTGGAACAGGAATTTCGCCTTGTCCGGATCGAACGGCTTCGGCTTGAGGTCGGGATTGTGGAAGAAGTTGGCCGGCGAGACCGGCTGGTCGTTGCCGACGACCCCGAAGCCGCGCAGGACCGATTTGACGATCTGCTCGCGGTTGACGATGTGCTTCATGCCATCGATGAAATCTTTCTTGTTGCCCGGGGCCATATCGAGCCGCATGTTGAGATCGGTGTAGTTGCCGGTCGTCGATTTCGACAGCGCGATCCCCTCCTTGCCCTCGATCAGGCGGAGCGAGCGCGGATTGATGCTGGCCGCGAGCTGAATATCGCCGGAGAGCAGCGCGTTGACGCGCGCATTCTCTTCCGTGATCGCGATGAACTCGATCTGGTCGAGATAGGGACCGTCCTTGAAATAGTTCTTGTTGCGCACGCCAATCGAGCGCACGCCGGGTTCGAAGAGCTCGCGGACGAAGGCGCCGGTACCGTTCGCCTTGGAGAAGTCGGTGGTGCCGTCGGCCACGATCATGAAGTGATGCAGCGCGAGGATCATCGGCAGGTCAGCGTTCGGACTCGCCAAGCTGATCTCGACGGTGGTCTTGTCGACCGCCTTGAAGCCGGTCATCTGCGCCGCGATCTTGGCCACCTTGGAGCCGGTCGCCTTGTCGAGGTGCCGCTTCAGCGAGAACACGACGTCGTCAGCCGTCAACGGCTTGCCGTCGTGGAAGGTGACGCCCTTCTTGAGCTTGACCGTCCAGGTCTGCGCATCCGTCGACTCCACGGCTTCAGCGAGCTCCATCTGCGCCGCGCCGTTCTTGTCGAGTGTCGTCAGCCGGTTGTAGAACGAGCAGCAGCGGACATAGTCGGTCGAGAACGACGCCTTGGCCGGATCGAGCGTGTCGGCGGTCGAGGTCGACCAGCCCGCCGCCTTGATCGCCCCGCCCTTCTTCGCCGTCGCCGCGTCAGCGCGCTCGGCGCGGCCGAGGATGGTGCTGCCTGCAGCGAGCGCGACACCGTTGGCGAACATCATCTTCAGGAGATCCCGGCGCGACGCGCCGCGCCGGATCGCCGCCTCGACCAGCACATCGTCACGCGAAGTCCAGTTGGTGATCCCGTTGCTCATGTCATCCGTCCCCTGTTTGCGATCCGGCAGAATGAAATCGTCAGCAGTTCGTCATGTCGCAGGCACGTGGTCCACCGCGTCGGCCAGTTCGGCCATCGAATGGAAATGAAAATCCGGCTTCGTGAAGGACGCGGGCGCGATGGTGCCGCCATAGCCCTGCTTGTCGTGACGCCGCTCGATCCAGCAATTGGTGATGCCGAGCTGCCGGGAGATGCCGATGTCGTGATACTGGCTCTGCGCGACATGCAGGATCTGCGAGGTGGTGCCGCCGTCGCGTGCGACGAAGTCGAATACCTGGGTGAAGAAGGCGGGATCCGGCTTCTCCGTCCCGGTGTCGTCGACCGTAAAGGTCGCGTAGAACGGCGAACCCAGCTCGCGCTCGAAATGATCCAGCGCCCAACGCCGCGCATTGGTCATTGCGATGAGCTTGTAGCGACTGGCGAGGCGGGCCATGGCCGCGGCGCTGTCGGGAAACGCCTTCCAGCGCGCGGCCGAATCGCGGAAGCGCTCGCCGAGCGTGGTCTGTCTGGGCAGACCGAGTTGCGGTGCAATGACGTCATAGACGCGCACGAGATCATCCGGGAAACGATCCGCGTCGGCGGCGTAGCGTGCAGCGCGGTACAGGCTGAGCGCCTGCTCACCATCGATGACCTTGCTGGATTCCGCCGCGATGTCGCCGAGGCTGGTGACGATCCCGCCTTCGAAGTCGATCAGCGTGCCGACCACATCGAAGGTCAGATACCTGAATTGGGCGAGGTCCATCGTGCTCATCCTGGTGTGCGGTGTTCTTTGTGGCGGTCCCAGTGTGAGGCTGGGTTCCGGCGAAAACTTCCGAATTGCGGGGACCCCACGGCACAAAATTGCGAATAGGAGCGGGCGCCGACATATCGGCGCTGCTGCACAGGCCGCGGTCTGCCGGTGCCCGGTTTCATGGCATGGCTTGGCGGACGTCCGGGTCGGCCAGGGTCTGGTCGAGCGTTCGCGCGGTCCGCGCGATGATGGCATCGATATCGGACTCGCTGCAGCACAGCGGCGGCGCGTAGCCGAGCACCCCGGTCGGAAACGCGCGAATGACGAGCCCATTGGCCCAGGCGCGATCGAAGATTCGGCGCGACGGCTCGGCGCTGGCCGGCAAGGGCGTCTTCTTCTCCTTGTCGACCACAAGTTCGATCGCGGCCAGGAGGCCGCGGCCGCGGACCTCGCCGACCAGCGGATGATCCTGCATCGCGCGCAGGCCCGCCATCAGCCGCGCACCGGCACGCCGGCCATTCTCCAACAGGCCGCTCTCATACAGATCGAGCACGGCAAGGCCGACGGCCGCACTCACCGGATGGGCCGAATAGGTATAGCCGTGCCCCACGGCCGCCGCCCCTGCCCCATCGGCGATCACGCCATAGACATGATCGGACATCAGCACCGCGCCCATCGGGACGTAGCCGGAGGTCAGGCCCTTGGCCACGGTCATGAGGTCCGGGACGACCTCGTCATCGGTGCAGGCGAACAAGGGTCCGGTACGGCCGAAGCCGGTGATCACCTCGTCGGCGACGAACAGGATGCCGTGCTGCCGGCAGCGCGCGCGCATCGCCTTCATCCAGCCGTCGGGCGGCACCAGCACGCCGCCGGAGCCCTGGATCGGCTCAGCATAGAACGCCGCCACCCGCTCAGGCCCGCCGAGTTCGGCGATCTTGGCGTCGAGCGCGGCGAGCGAAGCCGCAATGATCGCATCGGCATTGCTGCCGACCGGATTGCGATACGCGTAGTGCGAGGGAATCTTGTGCTGCCAATTGAGCGGCACGCCGAAATTGGCGTGGAATGCGGGCAGCGCCGTCAGTCCCGCGCCGACCGTCGAGGAGCCGTGATAGCCCTGCTGCAGGGTGATGAACTGGTCGCGCTGCGGCTGGCCCTTCACGTGCCAGTAATTGTGGATGAAGCGCACCGTGCTGTCGACGGCATCCGAGCCGCCGAGCGTGAAGTAGACGTGGTTGAGATCGCCGGGCGCACGCTCGGCCAGCGCCGCCGCGAGGCGGATGGCAGGCTCCGAGGCGAGGCTGAAATAGCCGGTGGCGTAAGGCAGCTCGCGCATCTGCTTGGCGGCCGCCTCGACGATGCTCTCGTGACCATAGCCGGCATTGACGCACCACAGGCCAGCGAAGCCGTCGACCAGCTGATGGCCGGAGGCATCGGTGACGACGGCGCCCTTGGCCGATGTCAGGACGCGCGCGCCGGAGGCCTCGTGGCAGCGATAGGACGCAACCGGATGCACCAGATGGGCGCGGTCGAGTTCGATGAGCGAGTTGCTGAGCATGACGATCTCCGGTTCAGCCGAACGCCTGGCTGGCCAATGCAAAGGATGTCGGAGGCTGGGGCGTGCTGTCGTTCGCGGCAGGACGGTGCATGACGATGCCGCCGCCGACATGCGCGAGGCCAAGGCTCATCAGCCATGGCGCGAGGCCGGTCTCGATCCCGGTGTCGACACGAATGAATTCGTTCTCCCGTCCGGCGAGAAAATGCCCGACCAGCGCCTTGGCATCATCGAGATCGAAGGCGACGACCGGGCCGATCACGAGGCCGCGACCAAAGCGACGCAGCGCTGCGAAGCCGGCCGCCTGCGCCTGTCGTTCAAGCACCGCGAATTCGCCGACCGATGCGAGATGGGCGACCAGATCGCTGCGCTCTGCGCCAAAAGCCGCGGCGTCGATGGCGGTGATGGCGGTGATATCGTCTGCCGTGGCCGCCCGCACGGCATCGGACCGCGTGACAGCCTGCGTGAGCTGTCCCTGATGCTGCACGATCTCGGTGGTTCTGGCGAAGCCGAGCTTCTCATACAGCGGCAGGCCATCCGCGGTCGCGACGAGCTGCAGCCGCCGGTCGCCCGCGAGCGTCAGCACCTCCCGCATCAGCTGCCGGCCGAGCCCCTGCCCGCGCTCGGCCTCGTCGACGATCACCATGTTGATGGTGCCGGCCTCGCTGCCATAGGGCGTCATCAGCGCGGTGCCGATCACGCGCGCGTCAGCCGCGACGGCCACGCGACCTTTGCTCAGCGCAAGCGCCATCTGCCAATCCTCGCGACGATGCGGCCAGCCGGCCTGCCGCGACAGCCGCGTCGCAGCGTCCAGGTGATCCGGGCTGAAAGCGACGAAGCTCACGGCGTCGGACATCATGTCATGCTCCCATTTCCACAGGAGTCTGGGCGAGCGAGACCCGGCAGATCGGCTGAAGGCGATGACGACCACAACATCTTCCGCCGCAGAACCGGGGCAAAGCCGCATCTTATGCTGGCGCGCCGGCCTATCATTGGACGCCGAGACGATGACTGGCATGAGGATCCATGAGCAGCTTCCGCCCCAAATATGTGACCTTCGACTGCTACGGCACGCTCACCAATTTCGAGATGGCCGAGGCCGCGCGCGATCTCTACGGTGCAATCCTCTCCGAGCCTGCGATGACCGAGTTCATCCGCGTCTTCGCTGCGTATCGGCTCGACGAGATCCTGGGCGCCTGGAAGCCTTATGCCGAGGTCGTCAGCAACGCGCTGGCGCGCAGCTGCCGCAAGATCGGCATCCCCTACAAGCCCCAGGACGGCGAGACGGTCTATCAGCGCGTCCCGACCTGGGGACCGCATCCCGACGTGCCGGTGGGCCTCGCCAAGGTGGCCAAGCACATCCCGCTGGTCATTCTCTCCAATGCCATGACGGCGCAGATTCCCTCCAACGTCGTCAAGCTCGGCGCGCCGTTCCATGCCGTCTTCACCGCCGAGCAGGCGCAGGCCTACAAGCCGCGGATGCGGGCCTTCGAATACATGTTCGACATGCTCGGCTGCGGCCCCGAGGACATCACGCATTGCTCGTCCTCGTTCCGCTACGACCTGATGACGGCGCACGATCTCGGCATCAAGAGCAAGGTCTGGGTCAACCGCGGTCACGAGCCGGCCAATCCCTATTACGGCTACACCGAAATCAAGGACATTTCCGGCCTGCCCGGCGTATTCGGTCTCTAAGCAGAGTGCTGCAATGAAATATGTCTCCTACTGGCGCGACACTGCGGCCGCGTTTGCCGGCGGCCACACCGGGCCCGTGGAGGGGCACTACGACGTCGCCATCATCGGCGGCGGCTTCACCGGACTCGGCGCGGCGCTGCAACTCGCCAAGGCCGGCGCCAAGGTCATCGTGCTCGAAGCCGACCAGGTCGGCTCGGGCGCATCGGGGCGCAATGGCGGCCATCTCAACAATGGGCTGGCACACAGCTTCCTCGCCGCGAAAGCCGAACTTGGCGCCGAGCGCGCCATCGCGCTCTACAAGGCGTTCGACGACTCGATCGATACGCTGGAGCGCCTGATCGCGGAGGAGAACATCGCCTGCGATTTCCGCCGCTGCGGCAAGCTCAAGCTCGCCTCGAAGCCCGGACATTTCGAAGGGATCGCGAGGAACTTCGAAGCCATCAACCGCGAGGTCGATCCGGAGACGAAGCTGCTCTCGGCCACCGATCTGAAAGCCGAGATCGGCTCACCATTCCATGGCGGCATGCTCTTCAAGAAGAGCGCGATGATGCATATGGGCCGCTTCGCAGCCGGCCTCGCCACGGCGGCCAACCGCCGCGGCGCCATCATCGTCGAACAGGCCGCGGTGACCGAGCAGGTACAGGAGGCCAAAGGGTATCGCCTGACCACGGCCAAGGGAACGCTGCGCGCCGAGCAGGTGCTGCTGGCCACCGGCGCCTACACGCCGTCGGCCTTCGGCTATTTCCGCCGCCGCATCATTGCCGTCGGCAGTTTCATCATCGCGACCCGGCCGCTGACGGCGGCCGAGGCGGCGTCGGTGCTCCCGGGCAACCGCACCTATGTCAACTCGATGAACATCGGCAACTACTTCCGCCTGTCGCCGGACAATCGCCTGATCTTCGGCGGCCGCGCGCGCTTCTCCGCGACATCCGACCAGCGGTCGGACGCCAAGAGCGGCACCATCCTGCGGGCCGCGATGGAACGGATGTTCCCGCAGCTTGCAGGCATCGACATCGAATATTGTTGGGGCGGCCTCGTCGACATGACCGCCGATCGCTATCCGCGCGCTGGCCGCGAGGGCGGGCTGTGGTACGCGATGGGCTATTCGGGCCATGGCGCGCAGCTCTCGACCCATCTCGGCACCATCATGGCCGATGCGATGCTCGGCCGGCCCGACAAGAACCCGATGAAACATGCGCCCTGGCCGGTCGTGCCCGGTCATTTCGGCAAGCCATGGTTCCTGCCGTTCGTCGGCGCCTACTACAAGACCCTGGACTGGATCCGCTGAGCCGTGGCGGCGCGCCGGTCCTCAGTAGCCGCGGCTGCGGTCGACGAGACCGACCGGATCGAGCCCGGCGCGATGCCGCTTGATGTTCTCGGCCACGGCGCGCGCGGCCGATTCCGGCTGCGTGACGCTGGCGACATGCGGCGTAATCAAGACCCGCGGATGCCGCCACAGCGGATGATCCGCCGGCAGCGGCTCCGGCTCGGTCACGTCGAGCACGGCGCCCGACAAATGTCCGCTGTCCAGCGCAGCGAGCAGCGCCGTCTGGTCGAGCTGCGCGCCGCGCCCCGTCTGCACCAGCGCAGCGCCGCGCGGCAACTTGGCAAAGAGCTCTGCGTTCATCAGGCCACGCGTCTCGTCCGTCAGCGGCAGCAGACAGATCAGGATGTCGGTCGTCGCCAGCAGCCGCTCGAGACCATCGGCGCCATGATGCGTGGTGACACCGTCGATCGCGTGCGGGCTGCGGCTCCAGCCCGACAACGGAAAGCCGAACGGCTTGAGCCGCTCCAGCACGGCCTGGCCCAGCAGGCCCAGGCCCAGCACGCCGACGCGACGTTCCTGCGCCTGCGGCTGCGTGACCGCGCGCCAAAGCTGCTGTCGCTGCTGGTCGTGATAGACCGGCCAGTTCCGATGCAGCGCCAGCACGGCCAGCGTGACGTATTCCTGCATCATCCTGATGATGCCGTCCTCCACCATGCGGACGATCTTCACCTGCGCGGGAATCGAAGCGGCGCTGAACTGATCGATGCCTGCGCCGATCGAGAACAGGATCTCAAGATTGCGATAAAGATCGAGGTCTGGCGGCACCAGCCAGGTGATCATGTAGCGGACGTCATCGGGAGCGACGTTGGCCGGGTCAAGTACGAACGGGAGATCCGGAAGCTCGCGCGCCAGCACCTCGCGAAACACCGCGCCGCGACGGGCATCCGAGTTGAACAGGAAGGTCATCACTGTCGTTCCCAGGCAGGCCGGCCAGATCGCTGTGATCCGCCTTCCGCCCGCATCCGCCATGCTAACGGCGCCAGGCACGTATTCCATGCCGAATACGAGCAAGGATCGAGTGGAATGTTGCGCCGATCTGTCCGAAAAATACTGAACCAGACGTTCGGCGCCGGCATCAATGGTACTGGCGCGACCGACAGGGAAGATGAGAATGGATGATCCCGGCGTCGAGTCTCGGGCGGTCGATGTCTTCGAGATGCGCCTCGCCGACATCGACACCGTTGACGTTGCGCAGTTGTTGGCGCTCTCGATCTCGGTCCGCTGGCCGCATCGCGCCGCGGATTGGCAGTTCATGCTCGACCAGGGACACGGCTTCGTGGCGCTCGACGAGATCGGCCGCGTTTGCGGATCGGCGATGTGGTTTCCCTACACCGAGGCGTTTGCAGCCGTCGGCATGGTGATTACCTCACCACGACTTCAGGCGCTCGGCACCGGCAACTGGCTGATGACGCGGGTGATCGCCGCGTGCGGCGAACGTGCCCTGCGGCTCAACGCGACACATGCGGCCGACCGCCTGTACAGGTCTCTCGACTTCAAGCCAGAGACGACGTTGTACCAGTGTCAGGGACGGGCAAACGGCGCGGCCGCCGCCGCGGTGAACAGCGATGGCGTCCGACCGCTGAGCGAGATCGAGCTGTCCGCGGTCATCGCGGCCGACGCGCGCGCCTATGGCGCGCCGAGAACCAAGCTGATCACTGCGCTGTTTCAGCAATCGACCGGCTACGGGCTGCTTCGATCCGGACGGCTCGCCGCCTTCGCCCTGTGCCGACGGTTTGGACGCGGCCACGTCATCGGCCCGGTCGTCGCCGCGTCCGACAGGGATGCGATTGCGGTGGTCGCGCCCCACATTGCGGCCCATGCGCGGCAGTTCCTGCGGATCGATACTCACAGCGAGGGCAACGTATTCCGCGCCTTCATCGCCGCCGCAGGCCTCGCACTGCATGACACGGTGACGACGATGTCGTTGCGGACCGACGCCAACGACACCGGGTTGCGCGCCGCTGGTGCGCCGAGCAGCTATGCCGTGATCAGCCAGGCGTTTGGCTAGAAGGCCTGCGCGCGAATCTTGTCCGGAAGCCACAGCTTGCGCCAAGATGCGCGCCGAACGCTCAGCTTCAATTGTCCTCGGCGGCCGCAAGACGCGTGACTGGAACGAGATCACAAGGTGCGAGCTGGGCCCGCAAAGCGCACACGCTCCCCGGCCCGGAGCGTTCGACGCTGACGCGTTCGAACCTGAATTGGAAACTCACGATTGAATTTCTGATCGGATTCCAGATTCGCAGCGCGATGCCGCCTAACGGACAGGACTCGTCGAGTTTTCGGTAGCGGATGGGCGCGCTCCGACCCGAACCATAGCCGCGCAACGCCTGGCCGACGCTGCGACATCGTCGTTGCATAAAATTTGCATGAGACACGGTATGGATCAAGAATGAACCTCATCAGCCTCGACATTCGCATGCTCCGGTCGCTGATCTCCGTCGTCGAGACCGGCAGCATCACTGAAACCGCGCGGCGGCTGGGACGCACCCAGCCGGCGATCACCTTGCAGCTCCAGCGTCTCGAGGAGCTCACGGGCAAGCAGCTGTTCGTCCATGGCGGGCGACGGCTGGCGCTGACCGAGGACGGCGGCATCGTGCTGACCTACGCCCGTTCCATCCTGCGGCTGCATGACGAGCTGATCTCGCAGCTGGCATCGCAGGAGATCGAGGGCCAAGTCGTGCTCGGCACGCCCGACCTCTACGCGGCCTTCATCCTCCCGTCGATCCTCAGCGTCTTCCGCAAATCCTTTCCGCGCATCCAGGTCGAGCTGAACTGCGCGCTGTCGACGCCGCTGGTGGAGCTGGTGAAGCGCAGCGAGGTCGATATCGCACTGGTCACGCGCATGAATGATTTCACCGGCGGCCAGGTCGTAAGGCGGGAGCAGCTGGTGTGGATGACCGGGGAACAGTCGGCGGCCCATCAAGAGCGGCCGATCCCGCTGGCGCTGCTTCCCCAGGGCAACATCTATCGCGACCACGCGATCGCGGCGCTGGAGGCCGCAAATTTGCGTTGGCGCATCGCCTGTCAGAGCGAGAGCGTCGGCGGCCTGCAGGCCGCGGCGTTCGCCGGAATGGCGGTGACCGTGCTCGGCCGCAGCGCGCTGGTCGCGGGCATGCGCGAGCTCGGCCCCGCCGACGGACTTCCCGCGCTGCCGCAGGTCGAGCTGCTGCTGTACAAGTCGAGCGGCGCCACCTCGAAGGCGGCCACCGCGCTGCACGATTACCTCGCGCATTATCTGCGCCTCGGCGATCAGCTCGGCGAGACCGGGGTCCCTATCGATATGGGCTGAGCGCATGCGGGTCGCCGGCACATCTTCGCACCACGCCCGCGCAACACGGCATGAGTTCGCAGGGTGGGCAAAGCAGCCGCCGCCGCATGCCCATCGTCGCGCAGCGATCTCATCAGCAGGACGGTGGGCTCAATCAGCGTTTCGCGGCCCAATGCAGCGCAGGTGATGAGCTTAAGGGTGCGTCATGGGTTGCGTGCGGGTGCAACCGGCACACATCGCGCACCAACTAACGGCGCATCTCCGGCCACCTCCCGGCCCACGGCTGCGCCTCCTCGAAGGCCGCGGCGATCTTGAAGATCGTGGGCTCGTCGAGCCAGGGCGCGATGATCTGCAGGCCGATCGGCAGGCCGTCGCGATCGAAGCCGCACGGCACGGTGGCGGCCGGCAGGCCGGCCAGATTGATCGGCCAGGAGAACGGCGACCAGCCGAGATGCGGATCGACCGGCGTGCCGTCGATGCTCGCGACCCCGAGCTGCCCCGCACCGAACGCGGTCACCGCGACTGTCGGCGTCACCAGCGCATCGACGCGGGAGAACAAATCGACGAAGGCGGCGCGCATCTGGGTGCGGCGATAGCCGGCCTCGACATAATCGACGCCGGCGTAACTGCGGCCCGCCGCGATCACATCGCGATAATCGGTGTCGCAATCGGCGAGCTCGTCTCCGGTCTTGTGCGCGACCGCTGCGGCCTGCTCGATGAAGGCAATCGGCTTCAGCGTCCGTTCCAGGATTCGGCTGTCGATGCCGGGATGATCGCCGCTGATGCGCGCGCCGCAGTCCTCCAGCACAGCGACCGCCTTGGCGAAGGCCGCGCGCACATCGGGCGCGACGGCGGCATAGCCGAGATCGGCGCTGGCGCCGATGCGCAGGCCGGTCAGCGGCCGCGGGCTCGCGTCGAAGCGGCGCTGCGCGACCGCGAGGCTCGCCGCATCGCGCAGATCGTGGATGGCGATCGTCTCGAGCGCCAGCGCGGCGTCTGCCACCGTGCGCGTGATCGGGCCGGTATGCGCCAGCGAGGCCCAGGAGGGCGGCGCGAAGCCGGGCGAGCGCGGCACCAGGCCAAAGGTCGGCTTCAAGCCGAACACACCGCAGAACGACGACGGCACCCGGATCGAGCCGACGCCGTCGGTGCCGATCGCGATCGGACCGCAGCCCGAAGCGACCGCCGCAGCCGCACCACCGCTCGACCCGCCGCTGGTGTGTGCCGGATTCCACGGATTGCGCGTCAGTCCCGTCACCGGACTGTCGGCGGTCAGCTTGTAACCGGACTCGCAGGTCGTGGTCTTGCAGGTGATGATCGCGCCCGCAGCCTTCAGCGCCGACACCACAGCCGCATCGGCGTCGGGGACGAAGCTCTTGTTCATCGGCGAGCCGGCATAGGCCGGCACGCCCGCGACGAACACGAGATCCTTGATGGTGACGGGCACGCCGGCCAGCGGACCACACGGCTCGCCCGCACGCATCGCGGCGGCGAGGCGCTTGGCGTCGGCACGCGCCTGCTCGTACATCGCGGTCACCACGACGTTACAGCGAGTGTGCGTGGCGTCCAGCGCCGCAATGATGTCCTCGACCACGTCAACCGGAGTGAAGCGCTTGCGCCGATACCCCGCCAGCAGATCGACGGCAGACAAACGAGCGAGATCGGACGGCGCGTCCGCAGCGGCCGCGTGGGCAGACAAGGCTGTCATGATGGGTCCTGAAGGCTACCTCGATGCGGCCGTGACGGCGCGCTTGGCCATGACCGTGACGAGATGCGCCCGGTAGTCGGCTTCGGCATGGATGTCGGATGTCAGCCCGGCCGCATCGATCTTGATGGAGGCGATGCTGGTCGGCTCGAAGCTCTGGCTCAGCGCCTGCTCCATCGCCGCAACGCGGAACACGCCCGCCCCGGCGCCGGTCACCGCGACGCGCACGCCGTCGGCAAACCTGGCGACGAACACGCCGACCAGCGCATAGCGCGACGCCGGCGCCTTGAACTTCGCGTAACCCGCCGCCACCGGCACGGGAAAGCGGATCGCCGTGATGATCTCGCCGGGCTCCAAGGCGGTCTCGAACAGGCCGACAAAGAACCGATCCGCCGCGATCTCACGCGCGCTGGTGATAATAGTGGCGCCGAGGCCGAGCACGGCGGCGGGATAGTCAGCGGCCGGGTCGTTGTTGGCGACAGAGCCGCCCAGCGTGCCGCGGTTGCGGACGGCTGGATCGCCGATCTCGGATGCAAGATGAGCGAGCGCGGGAATGCGCGCCTGCACGATCGGTGACGCAGCGACCACCGCATGTGGGGTCATGGCGCCGATCGTCACGGTCACGCCGTCGTCGCTGATCCCTTTCAAAGCAGGCAGTTTCGCGAGATCCACCACGGCGGCTGGCGCCGCGAGGCGCTGCTTCAGCGTGGGGATCAGGGTCATGCCGCCGCCGAGGACCTTGCAGTCCTCGACCGACGTGAGCAGCTTGACCGCCTCCGAGATCTCGTTCGGCTGGTGATAGGCAAATGCACGCATGTTTCCCCCCTACTCTGCGGCCACTGGCAGCGACGCGTTCTGCAGCAGGCGCCAGATGCGGTTCGGCGTCGCCGGCATGTCGACATGGGTGACGCCGAGATGTGCCAGCGCATCGACCACCGCGTTGATCACGGCGGCCGGCGAGCCGATGGTGCCGACCTCGCCGCAGCCCTTCACGCCCATCGGCGTATGCGTGCACAGCGTCGAGTGCGTGGCCACCTTCATCATCGGCAGATGGTCGGCGCGCGGCACGCAATAATCCATCAGCGAGCCCGAGACCAACTGCCCGGAGCTCTCGTCATAGACTGCATTCTCATAGAGCGCCTGGCCGACGCCCTGCACGATGCCGCCATGCAGCTGGCCCTCCACGATCATCGGGTTGATGACGGTGCCGACATCGTCCATCGCCGTATAGTTGACCAACGTGACGATGCCGGTCTCCGGATCGATCTCGACCTCGGCGATGTGGCAGCCGCCCGGATAGGTGAAGTTGACCGGGTCGTAATAGGCCTGCTCCTCCAGTCCCGGCTCGAGGATCTCCAACGGATAATTGTGCGGCACGTAGGCCGCGCCTGCGATCTCCTCGATCGTCTTGACCCGGTCAGTGCCGGCAACCGAGAACTTGCCGGCCTCGAAATGGATGTCCTGCTCGCTGGCTTCCAGCAGATGCGCGGCAATCTTCTTGCCTTTGACGATCACCTTGTCGGCGGCCTTCGACAGCGCCGCACCGCCGACCACCAGGGAGCGCGAGCCATAGGTGCCCATGCCGAACTGGACGCGGTCGGTGTCGCCGAACACGATGTCGACATTCTCGAAGGGGACGCCGAGCTTCTCGCACACGATCTGCGCGAAGGTCGTCTCATGGCCCTGGCCGTGATTATGCGTCCCGATCATCACGGTCACCTGCCCCGCCGGATGCACCCGCACAGTGGCGCTCTCATAGAGGCCGCCACGCGCGCCCAACCGTCCAGCGAAGCGCGACGGCGCGAGTCCGCAGGCCTCGACATAGGTCGAGAAGCCGAGCCCGCGGAACTTGCCATTGCGCGCCGATTCCGCCTTGCGTACGCCGAAATTCTTCACGTCGGCGGCGACCAGCGCGCCGTCGAGACACCCCATCGGATCGCCGGAATCGTACTGCACCAGCACCGGCGTCTGGTACGGATAGGCCTCCTTCGGGATCATGTTGCGCCGGCGCAGCTCGACGCGGTCGATCCCCATCTCGGCCGCGGCGACATCGACGATGCGCTCGACCACGAAGGTCGCCTCGGGCCGACCGGCGCCGCGATAGGCGTCCACGGGCACGGTGTTGGTGAATACGACCTTGACGTTGCAGTAGATCGCCGGCGTCGTGTAGACGCCGCCGAGCAGCGGGGCGTACAGATTGGTCGGGATGTTCGGGCCGAAAGTCGAGAGATAACCGCCCATGTTGGCGAGCGTCTTGACCCGGAGCGCCAGGAATTTCCCGTTCTCGTCGAGCGCCAGCTCGGCCTCGGTGACGTGATCGCGGCCGTGACGGTCCGACAGATAGCCTTCCGAGCGATCCGCCACCCATTTCACTGGGCGCAGCACGCGCTTGGCCGCCCAGGTGACAACGGCCTCCTCGCCATAATGGAACTGCTTGACGCCGAAACCGCCGCCGACATCGGGCGCCACGACGCGCACCTTGTGCTCCGGCAGCTTCAGCACCAGCGCGCTCATCAGGAAGCGCACGACATGGGGAAACTGGCTGGTGGTCCACAGCGTGTGGTGGCCCTTGCCCGGATCATATTCGGCAATCGCCGCCCGCGGCTCCATCGGATTGCCGATCAGACGATTGTTGACCAGGCCCAGCTTGGCGACATGCGCCGCCTTGCGGAACGCCGCCTCCACCGCGGCCTTATCGCCGAGCTCCCAGTCGCAGCAGACATTGTTCGGGACGTCGTCGAACAATTGCGGCGCGTCGGGCCTGACCGCATCGAGCACGCCGACGACCGAGGGCAGCACCTCATAGTTGACATTCACCAGCTCCGCCGCCGACTTCGCCTGTTCGAGCGTCTCGGCGATGACGAAGGCCACCATGTCGCCGACGAAGCGCACCTTGCCCTGCGCCAGCATCGGGAATGGCGGCTCTTTCATCGGGACGCCCTTGGCGTCGCTGATGCCCCAGCCGCAGGGCAGCGAGCCCAGGCCGTCGGTTGCGACATCCTCGCCGGTCAGCACCGCGACCACGCCCGGCGCCGCCAGCGCGGCGGATTTGTCGATGCCGCGCAGCACGGCATGGGCATGCGGCGAACGGATGAAAACACCCGCCGTCATGCCCGGCCGCTTGATGTCCGACACGTAGTTGCCGCGCCCGGTGAGGAAGCGCTGATCTTCCTTGCGCTTCGGCGCCGCGCCGATCCCGATCACCTGCCCCATGGTCACTCTCCCGCTGACGTGGCGTGCATGGCGGCCGCGCCGGCCATGACCGCGATGACGATGTTCTGATAGCCGGTGCACCGGCAAATGTTGCCTTCGAGCCCGCGCCGGACCTCGGCCTCGGTCGGTGCCGGATTGGCGGCAGCGAGAGCGGTCGCGGTCATCACCATGCCCGGCGTACAGAAGCCGCATTGCAGGCCATGATGCTCGCGGAACGCTTCCTGCATTGGATGCAGCCCGTTCGAGCCTGCGGTGGCGCCGAGCCCCTCGATGGTCAGCAAGGTCGCGCCGTCCAGCGACGGCGCCAGCAAGGTGCAGCTCTTCACGGGCGCACCGTCGAGATGCACGACGCAGGCGCCGCACTGGCTGGTATCGCAGCCGACATGCGTCCCCGTGAGGCTGAGCTGCTCACGCAGGAGATCGCTGACGAGCGTTGCCGGCGCCACGTCGACCGTGGTCGGACGGCCATTGAGGGTGAAGGAGATCTGCACGGTCTACTCTCCGTTGTCGAAAAGGGTCAGGCGAGCGGGCGGGCGCGATCCGCCACCCAGGTGGCCAGAACGACGTCGCCGACGTTGAAGGGATCTGCGAAGAAGGTCTTTTCGGGCACATAGGCGACGAACTCGTCGTCCGGCACGGTGTCGAGCATGACCTTGACGAAATAGCCCTGATACTCGATCGCGGTCACGCGACTCGGCAGCGCGGTGCCGCAACCGGGCGGCAGCGACGCGCCGGGCCGGACCAGCGCAACATCGTCGCGGCGCACGGCGATATCGATAGTGTCGCCGACGCCGATGCCGCGACGCGCCTGCAGCGGCACCTCGATGGCCTCTCGCGCGCCCTGCTTCAGCAGGAAGCTCCCGCCATTGACCTTCGCGACCCGGCCGGACAGCACGTTCTGGCCGCCCATGAACTCGGCGACGTACCGGTCGCGCGGATGGGCGTAGACCTCGCGCGCCGGCCCGGCCTGCTTGATCCGCCCCTGCTCCATCACCACGACGAGATCGGCAAGCGCGATCGCCTCGAGCTGGGTGTGGGTGACGTGGATGAAGGTAATGCCGAGCTCGCGCTGCATCCGCCGCAACTCCTGGCGCATCTGCACCCGCAGCTGCTCGTCGAGCGCTGACAGCGGCTCGTCGAGCAGCAGCACGCGCGGCTCGGTGATCGCGGCCCGCGCCAGCGCCACGCGCTGCTGCTGCCCGCCGGAGAGCTGCGCCGGCAGCCGGTCGGCAAACTGCGTCAGGCGCACCTTCTCGATCATCGCGTCAGCCGCCCGCAGCCGTTCGGCCTTGGACTGGCCGCGGACCTGCAGCGCAAAGGCGATGTTCTCGCGCACCGTCAGGTGCGGAAACAGCGCGTAGGACTGGAACATCATCGCGGTGCGCCGCTGCACCGGCGGCAGGCCGACCACGTTGTGGCCGCCGATCACGATCTCTCCCGCGGTCGGGTCCTCATGGCCGGCAATCATGCGCAGGATGGTGGTCTTGCCGCAGCCGGACGGGCCGATGAAGCAGCAATAAGCGCCGTCGGCAATCCTGAGATTGACGCCGTCGACGGCATTGACGACACCGTCATAGCTCTTGCAGACACCTGCGAGCTCAATATCGCCTCGTTCGATCCGCATCCGTCCAAGCCTTATCCCTTGATCTTCTGCGCGCCGCGCTTCTTCTGGATCAGCACGATGCTTCCCAGGCTGACGCCGATGACGACGAAGGACACGATCGTTGTCACGGTGCCGAGCGCGTAGAGCGAGGGCGAGGTGACGTTCAACGTCATGCTCCAGATCTCCAGCGGCAGCGTGTTGAGAGAGCCCGCCGTCTGCAGGGTACGCGCGAACTCGTCGTAGGACAGCGTGAAGCCGAACAAGGCGACCGCAACCAGTCCAGGCGCCAGCACCGGGATCATGACGAGCCGGATCGCCTGCCAGCGGCTGGCGCCGAGATCGCGCGCCGCCTCGTCCCAGGCATTGTTGAAGCGCGACATCACCGCGAACATCACGAGCACGCCGAACGGCAACGTCCACGACAGCTGCGCGCCGAGCGCCGAGGAGTACCAGGCCGGGTTCAGTCCCAGCGCCTGGAACAGCAGGCCAGTGCCGAGCCCGAGCACCAGGCCGGGCGCCACGAGGCTGCCGATCATCATGTAGAATACGATGCTGTCGCCCTTGAAGCGGCGACGGAAGCCGAGGCCGGCCAGGAACGAGATCACCACCGTGATGATGGTGACGATCACCGCGAGCTTGATCGAACGGTCGAACGAGCCCTTGACGTCGCCGGTACGCACCTGGGTGAACAGGTCGATGAACCAGTGCAGCGAACGCCCCTTCATCGGAAACACGAGGCCGCCGCGAATGTCCTGGAACGACAGGATGTAGATGCAGAACATCGGGCCGTAGAGCGCGAGCACATAGGCTGTAAACAGCGACGCCAGCACGTAGAAGGTCCAGGGCCGCTTGCCCCTGCTCGGCGCGATCGCCTTGCGCGCGGAGATCCCCTGCTCGGGATTGTCGACCACGACGGCGCTCATCGGGTGATCTCCCGGCGGATGTCGACGCTGCGCAGGATCAGCGACACGATGGCGACGAGCACCAGCGTCAGCAGCACCGCGCTCGCCGCTGCCGTCGGATATTGCAGCACGCCGACGTCCTCATAGAAGGCGCTGACCACCGAGGCGGAGCCGCCGCCGGACATCACCTTGACGACAAAGAAGTCGCCCATCACGATCGAGACCACGAAGATCGAGCCGAGCGCGATGCCGCTCTTGGCCATCGGCACCACGATCAGGCGCAGGATGTCGAAGCGGCTGGCGCCGGCATCGATCGCGGCCTCGATCAGCCGCTTGTCGATCCGCGCCATGGCATTGAAGATCGGCACGATCATGAAGATCGTCAGCTGGTGCACATAGGCGATGACGACGGCGAGATCCGAGAACAGCAGCACTTCCAGCGGCTGGCGGATCACCCCGGTCGAGATCAGGGCCGCGTTGATCAGCCCTTCCTTGCCGAGCAGCGGGATCCACGAGATCATGCGGATGATGTTCGAGGTCCAGAACGGCACGGTGCACAGCAGGAACAGCCCGATTGCGAGCAGCTGGTTGCGCACGTGAAAGACCAGGAAGTATGCCACGAAGAAGCCGATCAGCAGCGTGAAGATCCAGGTCAGCACGGTGAACTTGATCGTTGCCAGATAGAGCTTGAGCGTCAGCGCCGAATGCAGCACTTCGACGTAGTTCGCCAGCGTGAAGCCCGGCGTGAGCCCGCCGAATCCGTCCGAGCCGAAGAAGCTTGCCGCCAGCACCACCAGGATCGGCGCCAGGAAGAACGGCACGAGCACGCCGACCAGAGGCGACACGTAAAGCCAGCCGGTCAGGCTCGAACGAGAGGTTGAAGAAGAGCTCGGCATCATCGCGGAGATTGCTTTGCTGTCGCCTGCGCCGGCACGGGATCGTGCCGGCCGTGCAGTGGAAAGAGGCAGGAATCAGGCCACCTTGAAGTCGTTCCAGCGCTTGTTCATGTAGGCAGCCTCGTCCATCAGCGTATTCCAGCAGGAGATGTTGGTGACGCGGTCGAGGAACGAGCCGCCGTCGCGCTTGGTGCCGGCCTTCTCCATCGGCACGCCATAGGGGTCGTTCACGACCTCCGGCGCGGGCTTGCCCTCGTACCAGAAATCCCATTCCGCAGCGGAGAGGAACTTCTTCGCCGTCGACGGCACCGGGCTGTAATAGCCGTAGCGCGCCACGAAGCCGCCCTGCCAGCCGGACAGGTACCAGTTGAGATACTCATAGGCGGCGTCGAGCTTCTTGCCGGTGAGGTGCTTCATCAGACCCATGCCGTTGCACCAGCCGCGATAGCCCTCCTTGCCGTTCTTGACGTTGACAGGCGCGTAGACGCAGGGGATCTCCTTGACGCGCACCGCGGCCACCGCCGGCGACCACATCGACTGGATCACCACCTCGCCTGCCGCCATCAGTTGCACCGACTGATCGAAGGTGGTCCAGGTGGCGCGGAATTGCCCCTGCTTCTTCAGCTCGATCAGCTTGTTGCAGGTGAAGTCGATCTCCTCCTTGGTCATGTTGCCCTTGTTGCCGTACTTGATCAGTCCGGCACTTTCGAAGCACAGCGCGGCATCCATGATGCCGATCGCGGGCACGTCGAGGATCGCGGCCTTGCCCTTGAACTTCGGGTCGATCAGGTCCTTCCACTCGGTCACCTCGTGGCCGACGAGATCGGGCCGGTAGCCGATCGAGTCGGCATTGTAGACCTGTGGCAGGAAGGTCGCCCACTCGGTCACACCGTCATGAAGATCGGTCGCATCGGGCTTGGCGATGTACATCGCCTCATAGGGCGAAATGCCCTGGCGCGGAATCTTGTGGCCATTGATCTCACCTTTGGTGAAGATCGGGAGGATGTTGTCGAACTCCTTGATCTTCTTGACCTCGATGCCCTGGATGACGCCGCGCTTGGCGGCCAATTTGGCTTGCCAGCCCTCGAGGTCGGCGATGTCGACGCTGTTCGGCTGGCTGATGAAACGGTTGATCGCCGCCGACGTATCGAGGTTCTGCATCGTGACCTTGAAGCCGAGATCCTTCGCGGCCTGGTCACCGATCGCCTTCACCACCGAATAGGACACGCCGACATGGCGCAGTTCGATATCCTTGATCTCCTGCGCCCAGATCGTCGGCGCGCCCGGCACGATGTCCGAGCCAACCGCTGCACCCGCAAGCGCGGCCGCACCCTTGAGCAATGAACGCCGGCTCAGCCTGTCTTTCGACGGCCTGGTCTTTAGTCCCACCGTCTCGCCCGTCGACGTGCGTGTCTCGTTGTCGCGCATAGCAACCCCCGCTGGTTACAAGGCAGCACGACATCCTTCGTTGGATGTTGGCCCGCTTGCGTTTCGATCTTGATGCGAGGCTATCGGCGGGATTTTGCGAAGTAAAATTGGAAGCAAAAATTGCGGATATAAGCGCCGCTAATGTCGACTGTCCTCTGCTTGAGCTCTCGGCAATCGCACAGATCCGCGCCAATCGGCTGAGAACCGATTGAGCAGTGGACCGATGTTGGCCGCAAACGGATTCCTTTTCGACGGCGATCAAGAAACGGACACGAGAGCGTCGTATCTTAAGCTGAGCCCACAAAGCCTTGAGATTCCTCGACCAATCTCAAGACACTCCAGGATCAGTCAATCGCGCCGACGGCAGAATTCCGCTGGCAGCGCCGCAACGCAGCTCAACGAGCCAACCACTGCAGATAACGAGGACGTTCTGCCTTCTTGATCCTGTGGCGCGAGCGGCCACAGAGACGCATTCCCACAGAGTAGATCCGAGCGTCAACGGCCTCGCGTGGTCCAATTCTATCAGAGATATTAGGGCGCTCCGATCGACCAATTTGATCGGCAAGGCCAATCGTCACGTCTCTGCATTGAAGCGATCGACAAGTTCGAGCACGCGCTCTTGCACATTCATTCACTCGCGCCCGGCTAATAAGCCCAAATCATTTTCGGCCAACAGCGAGCCTTGAGGTGATTGCTGCTGAGATAAATCCAATTCGGCCCGGATGCCCTTGCCCCCAATTTTTATCCAGATCTGAGTTCGTTCGGGCGGTTTGATGTGCCCATCTGGGCGGTCGTAGCAGCGGGAGCTGGCGCGGAGCTCTCGGCATAGCGCAGCGCCAGATCCCGACGCGGATTGAAGGTGGCGGCGAATTCGGATGGCGTCTTCCATCCGAGCTGGGAGTGTGGCCGAGCGTCGTTATAGTCGGTCCGCCAGCATCGGAGCGCGACGCGGGCCTGAGCAAGCGAGGTGAACAGCGTCTCGTTCAGCAGTTCATCCCGCAGGCGACCGTTGAAGCTCTCGATGAAGGCGTTCTTCATGGGCTTGCCCGGCGCAATGTTGTGCCAGGCGACACGGCTCTGATCGGTCCATGTCAGGATGGCATTGCTTGTGAGCTCACTACCGCTGTCGCTCACCACCATCTTGGGCTTGCCGCGCTCGGCGACCAGCCGGTCTAACTCTCGTGCGACCCGGACGCCCGAGAGTGAAGTGTCAGCCACCAGCGCCAGGCACTCGCGGGTGCAGTCGTCGACCACGGTCAGGGTGCGGAATCGCCGGCCATCGGTCATCTGATCCGACACAAAGTCGAGTGACCAGCGATCATTCGGGAGCAGCGGCACCGTCATCGGCGCTCGCGTCCCGATAGCGCGCTTGCGGCCACCTCTGCGGCGCACCGTGAGCCGTTCCTCCAGGTACAGCCGGAACAGCTTCTTGTGATTGACCAGGTAGCCCTCCCGCTTGAGCAGGACGTGCAGGCGACGATAGCCGAAGCGGCGACGCTCATGGGCGATCGCCCTCATCCGCTCCCGCAGCCCGGCATCATCAGCCCGGCTCGTCCGATATCTGACCGTCATGCGGCAACAGCCGATGGCTTTACACGCCCGCCGTTCGCTCATCCCGTGAACGCGCACGAGATGTGCGACAGCTTTCCGCTTCGCCGCAGGCGTCACCACTTCTTTCNCGCACGAGATGTGCGACAGCTTTCCGCTTCGCCGCAGGCGTCACCACTTCTTTCCCAGGAGATCCTTCAGGGCGGCATTGCCCAGCATGGCGTCCGCCAGCAGCCGCTTGAGCCGCGGGATCGAGGCAAGCCGAAATGGCAGCTGCGGTGCATCAAGAATGGCAGCTTGCATCATTTCAGCCTGCCTCACCGGCGCATCCTCTCCTGCTCATTGTCAACCGCGAGCTGATAAGATCGCCAATCTTGAACGCCGATCGTTCTCCTAACGCGTAGACGACGTGGCACTCGCCGCGAATTGGTTTGGTTCTATGTCCATCGATCGAGCCTCCGTGCACGATGATACTAAGCGCAGGTCTCGGCAGTTTTTCGAGATTGACGTCCTTGATCGACCTTGTTGTCGTCAGGTGTTACGAACAGGTGCTGCGGCCGCCCATTCGGCGCGCGTGGTAGGATCGCCGTTGATCGTCTCGTAGATAGCCTTTGAGTTACCCAACGATTCCTTCAACGACTTTGGCCCCGCGAACGGCCGGCCGCCGATGTGCCAACCGTCGGTGTGAAGCTCCTCAATCAAGACCCAGACGACTTCGCGAAAGGCCTCCGATCCCTCGAACTTGACCATCACGTCGGTAAGCGCTTTAGCCATTGCATGCTTTTCTTCAGTGGTGAAAACGCCTTCAACCAGTTTAACATTGACGAATGGCATGTTGGGTTTCCTTTCACATACGGGCGCAGGTGAGACCGATTGCCTCAGATCGCTATTGGAATTCGACCAGAATCTTCCCTTTCTGCCGACCGGTCGTCGACCGACGCATGTGCCGCGTCGACATTCGACAGGTTGAACCGGCGCGGGTGGAGGCGCAGCTTCTACGAATTTGGTCGCCTCGCGTAGGATTTCCCCGTGATGCGCGCGGCCTTCGCCGCTGAGGAGCGGCAACAGCGTGAATACGCCAGAATAGGTGCCGGCACGGAGAGAGAGCGGCGCGAGCGAATGCGTCTACCATCCGAGCGCGCTGACGACATGGCCGAAGCGGGCGACCGAGTTGAAAGCAGCATATTCGGCGAGCGATCCCTGCACGCCGCCGACACCGCTGTCATGCCATGAACTTTGTCGCCCTCGCGAAAGGTAGCCACCCCGGGCCCAAGCGCCGCCACGGTGCCAGCAGGTCGATACCGAGGACCGCATGAAAGGGATGACGCGCATGCGCCGCGACGCCAGCCCGGACTTTGATGCCGAGCAGATTGACGCCGCTCGCAGCAACCTTGACCAGCACCTCGCCGCGCCCAGGCACCGGCTGCGGGATCGAGGCGAGCCTGGATGGCTGCATCGCCCCGCCGAGTATAGCGGCTCGCCATGGTCGCGCTCATGTTGGCCTGCCTTTCCCGGTGATGGTTTACTCAGGCGTCATTGTAGCTTTGGCCGCGATCGCCTTGACCGCGCCCGACATCGCTTCGACCAAGGGATTTGTGCTTTCGCTGAGGCCGTGCCGCTGCGTGAGATAGGCTGGATCGTTGTAGGACAGAAAAGTCGTACCAGCCTCGTCCTGCCAGACCAGGGCCTTCAGCGGCAGGTCGATGCCGATCGTCTGCGCCACCTGCATCAGCGGCGTGCCGCCCTTGGCGGCACCGAAGATCAACAGATCCGTCGGCCGCAGCGGCAGCCCGACCGCGGCCGCACCGGCGGCATGGTCGATGTGGGCGAACACGGTCATGCCCTTCGCGCGGACCTCGGCCTCGAACCGGTTCATGGTCTCTTCAGGTCCAAAGCTGCTGCGCAGCGTGATCAGTCCTTCGGCGGCCATTGCATGCACTCCCCATAGCGATGGCGCAGCGATCAGCGCCAAGATGGCGGCCCTCGCGAACGCCGCCCTCATTGCTTTCGGAACAGCTTCGCCGGATCGAATTCCGACTCGGGCACGAAGCCGTCGCGGTTCGGCATCTTCACCCTCGGCAGGCTGTCGCGATCGAGCTTGCCGTCGGCCGGCAGAATGCCGTTCAGGCTCAGAATGTAGGCGGCGACGGCGTAGGTGTCGTCGTTGCTCAGCTAGCCTGGCGCCTGATATGGCATGGCCCTGTGAATGTAATCGAACAGCGTCGTGGCATAGGGCCAGTAGCTGCCGACGGTTTTCACCGGGTTGGCCGAGGCGAGTGTGCCCGGGCCGCCGACCAGCCGGTCCTTGATGCCGCCGACGCCATTGTCGCCATGGCATGCAGCACAATTGTCGGCGAAGACCTGCTTGCCCTCCGCCACCGTGCCGCTTCCGGGCGGCAATCCCTTGCCATCCGGCCTGACGTCGATGTCCCATAACGCGATCTCGTCGGGCGTTGCCTGACGACCGAAATCATAGGCGAGGACGGGCGAGACCAATGCGAGTGCGACCGCCACGGCGAGAACGCTCCTGCTAGTCAAGGACATTGCGGACTCTCCCGGTTTCGTCGATGCTCCAGGTCTGCTGCGCGTTGTAGTGAAACAGCGCGTTGGTCCCCATCGCCGCAATGAAGGATTTACGGTCGGGCTGCACATTGCCCCTGTCGTCGGTGGAACGGCTCACGATCCTGGTCGGCTTGCCTTCCCAAGTCCAATCCATCTGGAAGCGGACTTGCGCCTTCGGCAGCGCGGGCTGAGTCAGCTGCGCCTGCCTCCAGTTCTTCGCCCCGTCCGTCGATATCTCGACCTTCGCGATCCTGCCATGGCCGCTCCAGGCAAGGCCATTGATGCGCTGGTAACCCGGCTTGATCACCATCGTGCCCGACGGCGTGGTGATCACCGAGTTGGTGTCCATGCGCAGTTGGAATTGCGTGGCCTTGCCGTTCGCCTGCAACTGCGTGTAGCGCGCGGTCTCCCAGCTGGTCATCCAGGGCTGGTCGCCGAACTTCAGCCGGCGCAGCCATTTGATGTTGAGGTTGCCCTCGAACCCCGGCATGACCAGCCGCATCGGAAAACCGTGCGCCGGCCGCAGCGGCTCGCCGTTCTGGCCATAGGCGACAAAGGCCTCGCTCAGGATCTCGTCTGTCAGCGGAATGCTGCGCGCGACGCCGGCGGCGTCGCCACCTTCTGCCAGCATCCAGTGCGAATCTGGTTCCTTGCCGACCAGGTCGACGATGAATTTCAAGGGCACGCCGGTCCACTCATTGGTGCTGACGAGCCCGTGGGTGTGCTGCACCGTCAGATTCTCGTCGGCCTTCTTCCAGTTTTCCCAACCATTGCCGGTGCATTCAATGAAGACGACCCGAGAGACTGACGGCATGGCCTTGAGGTCTTCGACATTGAAGACCAGCGGCTTCCCCACCATGCCGTGGACCAGAAGGCGATGTTTCGCCGGATCGAGGTCGGGGGCGCCGGAGTGGCTGCGCTCATAGTGCAGATCGGTTGGCGTGATGCCGCCGAACAGCTTGTCGAGTGGCGCCTTGGAATTGATCGCATCGCTCGGATCGACGTTGCGCTTGCCGGGCCCGGCTTCGGGAATACGGGCAAGCTTCACATATTGCGATCGCTCGCTGTGCCCACTGAGATTGGCGCCGTCCTCGCGCGGCGGAACGTCGGCCAGCGAGTCCGCTGCCACCGGGGCGGCAATAAGGCTACCCGCAAGGCCTGCGGAGGCGGCGAAGAAACTCCTGCGCGACGGGCTGGCTCGTAGGCGGTCGGACTCAACAAGATCGGGCGGAGAATTGCCGTGGTCGGCCATCTCGATTTCCTGGAAGTCGTTGCACTGGTGCGAACATACTTCCCGTCCCGCATGCATTCCCTGATGCAGTTCTGAAGATTCCTGAAGTAAGGCGTGATTCAGACAGCTGAAGCCGAGCAAGGGCTTGGGGAGATGCCGGCGCCGCGCCCGTGGCTCTTCGGGAGGCTATTTTAGCGCAGCGTTTCGAGCATGGTCCTCGCGGCGCGCAGATCGGCGGTGTCGAAG
The DNA here is from genome assembly GCF_013179005.1 of Bradyrhizobium denitrificans. Taxonomy (NCBI): domain Bacteria; kingdom Pseudomonadati; phylum Pseudomonadota; class Alphaproteobacteria; order Hyphomicrobiales; family Nitrobacteraceae; genus Bradyrhizobium; species Bradyrhizobium denitrificans. The sequence continues at coordinate 116,749 of NZ_JABFDP010000027.1, forward strand.
CCCTCGGTGAATCTCCCGAACGCGGATGCCAGAATCTGGCGCGCCTCCTCCGGCCGATCATGACCAAGCAAGCCAGCGAGACTCACGGCGCTGCGCAATTCCCACAACAGCGCCCCCTGGCGGCGCGCGACATCGAGCGCTTCGTGAAAGCACGCCTGCGCCTCCGCGCGATCTCCGCCGGCCTGGAGCAGGAGTTCACCCTTGATCCGCAGCATCTCGGCGAGGTACCAGCACGCCTCGCCTCGCTCGGCGTCCGCGAGCGCACGCGCGACGGTCGAGAGTGCTTCGGAAAGCCGCCCCAACCGGGCAAGGCCCTCGGCAAAAGCACCGAGGAAATCGGGGAACCGGACGGCCCAGCCGGGCTTGGCGTCAAGCACGCCGTGCAGCAAGGCCAAGCCCGATGCGAACTCGCCGCGCCGAATGGCAAGTGTCCCTTCCAAGGCGCGCCCGACGCTTTGCCAGAACGGCAGACTGCGCCGCGCGGCGAGGTCGACAAGGGTCGCCACGAAGTCTGCGCCCGCATCAAGATCACCGATCATCAGCGACAGCGGGCACAAGCCCCAGCCCAGGACGTAACGGAGCGTGAGGGAATGTCCTGAAGCCCGCGCCTGTTCAAGGCTCTCCCGGGCCATCTGCGTTGCCTGATCCAGAAAGCCCTGAAGGCAAAGCACCCGCGCCAGCACGACTTTGGCGACCACAAGCTGATCGTGTTGAAACCAGATCACGTGACGCTGGCCGGCCGGAGCGACATAGCCTTCGACCACCCGTTCAAGGTAGCCGCGCGCCTCGACTTGGTCTCCGAGATAGTGCGTCGTGTAGCCGATCAAGCGGTCTCCGACGAGGATATCTGCGCTATCGCCTTTTCTGCCCGCGGCTTGCGCGAACTGCTGCGCGACGGAGCGCGCTGCCCCGTGCTCACCCTTGTGATCGAGGTAGCACCACGTGGCCCAAAGCGCCCGCAGCTCTGCATCGACATCATTGATACTTCTTGCGATTTCGAGTCCCTTCGACAGCACGGAGTCGATCTGCTCTTCGGCCCCCATCGATTGAACGACGGCTCTCCCGAACGCGATATAGAGCTGCATCCGCAGGTGTGCGCTCAAGGCCTGTTCGATCTCGGGACAGGCCAGCGCGCGCTCGGCGCGCTCCCGACATTCGGCGACCAATGACAGATTGAGCCAGACCGGCACGCAGGCCGCGGTGAGCGAAACCCCGATTGCCAGATCGCCGGCCGAAGAGAAGCACCAGTCGAGCGCGGCGCGGACGTTGTCAAGATCGCGGACCTCGTAAGCGATGCCGTCGGCTTTTGTCTCCAGCGACGCGCGCGAGCTGATCGGCATGAACAGGTCGCGAAAATACTCGGCATGAAGCCGCCGGGCGCGAGCGGCTTCGCCAGCATCGTTCAGCTTTTCCAGGGCATAGGCGCGGATCGTCTCGAGCATCCGCCAACGGTCGCCTGGCCCTGATCCATCCAGTGCTAGCAGCGATTTAGTCGCCAGCTTGCAGACGATATCCTCGACCACCGGCAAGGTATTCGCCGGCTCCTCCGCCACCGCAGCCGCTGCTTCCAGCGTAAAGCCACCATGAAAGACACCCAGACGACACAGAACGTGTTGCTCCAGCGGGGCTAGGAGCTCGTAACTCCAGTCGAGCGTTGCACGCAGCGTCTGGTGGCGCGCAAGCGCGGTGCGCCGACCACTGGTCAGCAATCCGAAACGATCGTCCAGCCGCGCCGCGACATGGCGAAGCCCGAGCGTGGCAGCACGGGCGGCCGCAAATTCGATCGCAAGCGGGATGCCGTCGAGGCGCCGGCAGATGGCGGAAATGGCCGAAATATTTTCGCCGTCGGGCAGGAAATCCGCCTGCGATGCCATCGCCCTGGAAACGAACAGCCGTGCCGCGCTGTGATCGAGAACCCGCTTCGGATCGGCCTGATTTTCGGGTGGCACGTCCAGCGGAGGAACGCGATACACATATTCGCCGTCGATGCGCAAAACCTCGCGGCTGGTTGCCAAAATCGATACGTGCGGACACAGGCGCACGATCGTTTCCGCAAACCGAGCCGCAGCCTCGATGACGTGTTCGCAATTATCAAGCACGAGAAGCAGCTTCTTGCCGCCCGTAATCTGCGCGATGGTATGCGATGCGGCATCCTCGCCGAGCCTCAGGCCCATCGCCCCCGCCACGGCGGACGGCAGGAGTGCGGGATCCGACAGCGACGCCAATTCAACAAGGAAGCGATCGCCATGAAAATCTGGGACCAGACTACGAGCGACCTCCAGAGCAAGTCTCGTCTTTCCGATTCCGCCCGGCCCCGTCAGCGTTACGACACGATACGTCGACAGGAGATTGCGCAGATGCTGTCCGGCAGCATCGCGACCAATCAACTCAGAGGTCGCCTCGGGCAGATTGGTTTGAAAGGTCGCCCCGGAGACCGCGTGGAAGTGTACCGGACTGGTCCTCAAGACCGCACCTGATGCCCTTGGCGCCCACGTGCCAAGCAGACGGTAACCGCGGCCGGATATCGTCTTTAACATTTCTCGGTCCGGTCCCAAGGCCTTTCGCAACGCGGATATATGGACTTGCAGGGTGTTTTCTTCGACGGTCGCACCCGGCCAAACTTGGGACAGCAGCTCGTCCTTTGTGACAAGCTTACCCTCCGATTTGATCAGAACTTCCATGATTTCGAAAGCTCGGCCACCAAGGGGGACAGGTCCCCCCCGCGCGCGTAGCTCACGACGATCGAGATCGATCTCCCACTCACCAGTTGCAAAAACGACTTTTCCGCCGAGTGCGGGCATTCTCGCAAATCCTCTCGAAACACTACATAGAGCCAAAGCGCAGGCGAGCACCAAATGCCGCACTTGCACTCCTAGGTTAGCATTTTTCCGTGATGGTCAGCGTGGAGAAAAGACATCTAGCGCGACGAACGGAAGAACCTAGACCCTTACGGCGATGCCTTGCCTTTTCCTGAACGACCCATAAGGGTGGATTATAGATAGGGTGATTCGCCTTCTTTGCGCTGAACCATTTGGCCGACTTACTCCCAGTCGGGACACTGACCCTACTTCAGAATTCTTCAGAAACTCATCAAGGTATCCGAGCGCGACAGCGGATATGATCCGCAGATGCATTGGTACAAACCATCATCGAGCTGATCGCAAAAATTATCGGGGCAATCCATGTCCACCGGCAAAGACGCCTCAGAAAACAAAGCCGTTGTTAAAGCGAGCTTCGACCGATGGAGTGCCGGTACCGGCACCCCATTCGAACTGCTGCTGGCGGACGCCGATTGGACGATTGTCGGCTCATCGCCACTATCGAAGACCTACGCGACTCGCGAAGCTTTTCTGGAGAAAGTGATTAAGCCGTTTAACGCTCGGATGGCTACGCCGCTGGTTCCAGCCGTTCGCGGCATCTACGCCGACGGAGACGTCGTGATCATATTCTTTGACGCCTCCGCGACAACGAAAGATGGACTGCCGTATCGCAATACGTACACATGGTATTTTCGCATGAAGGACAAGAGAGTGACAAGCGCTGTCGCCTTCTTCGACACGCGCGAGTTTGATGAGTTTTGGAATCGCGTGTCACCCGCGAAATGAAAGCCCATCGATTTCGGACCTGTTTTGCGCCCGGGGTCGCGGTTCCCTACCCCTCGCTTATTCTTTCATCACGTTGATCGCAGCGGCGAAATCAATGGCGTTTGGAAACGGAAAAGGCCCAGCCTCAATGATCACCAGTCGCTCTTCATCTGTATGGCTGGTCCTGTGTCCCAAGGCGCCAGCGGAGCCATGTCCAGCCAACGGGCGGGAGGACCAATGGATTCGAGCAAATCCACGACAATGTCCACTGCGACCAGACGGGAGGTCCTGATCGGGGACCGGAGCCATCGCTCTTGCCAAAACGCTGCCCGTCATAGCGGCGAGCTCAAGCCAAGCAACCATTGAAAATAGGATTGAGATCATGAACAGCATCAAGGTCAAAGACGGCGCGCAGATCTTCTACAAGGATTGGGGCACCGGACAGCCCATCGTGTTCCACCACGGCTGGCCGCTGAGCGCCGACGACTGGGACACCCAGATGCTGTTCTTCCTCGCTAAGGGATACCGGGTCATCGCGCACGACCGGAGGGGCCATGGCCGCTCAAGCCAGACCTCCGCGGGCAACGACATGGACACCTATGCAGCTGACGTCGCGGCCCTCGCTGAGGCCCTCGACCTTCGTGACGCAATACATATTGGCCACTCGACGGGAGGCGGCGAAGTTACGAGGTACGTCGCCCGGCACGGCAAGGGTCGGGTCGCCAAGGCGGTGCTCATCTCCGCCATCCCGCCCGTGATGGTCAAGTCGGCCAAAAATCCCGGTGGACTTCCCATTGAGGTTTTCGACGGCTACCGCGCGGCTCTCGCGGCCAACCGAGCGCAACTCTACCTAGATATCGCGAGTGGCCCGTTCTACGGCTTCAACCGCCCCGGCGCGGTCATCTCCGAAGGCACGATCCGCAACTGGTGGCGCCAGGGCATGATGGGGGGAGCGAACGCGCACTATGAGTGCATAAAGGTGTTCTCGGAGACCGATTTCACCGAGGATCTGAAGCTTATAGACGTGCCGGTTCTCATCATGCATGGCAGTGACGACCAGGTCGTGCCCATCGCCGACTCCGCCGAACTTTCTGTCAAGCTGCTCAAGAACGGAACGCTCAAAGTCTACGATGGCTACCCTCATGGAATGTTCACGACCCATGCCGATGTGATCAACCCGGACCTGCTCGCCTTCATCAAGTCATGAGCGCCGCTGCTGTCAGAGACCTCCCTCCGACCTGCATACACTGATTTAGAGAGTCGGCTCACCTGAGACCGGCTGCGGAAAAGTACATCATGAAATCCGGACACATGATCTCCCGCCGTGGATTCTGCCTCTGCTGCATGGGTACGGCAACATTCGCCGCCACCGGCGGGTGGATGAGCCCACGCGAGGCCTATGCGGAAGCACGCGGCCTGGTAAGTCTCATCAAGGATAGTGCCGCCCAGGCAAAAATCGTTACTCACAGGCTGAGAGACAACGTTTCCATTCTCGAGGGGTCCGGAGGCAACGTCGCGGTTCTGAGCGGAAGAGACGGCCTCGTCATGGTTGATGCAGGCATTAGTGTGTCGCGCCACCAGATGACCAAGGCTCTCTCCGCGATCTCCCCTCAGCCGGTGACGCATCTCATCAACACCCACTGGCATTTTGACCACTCTGATGGCAATCCTTGGATCGGCGCTGGAGGAGCTGAGATCATCGCCCATGAGAACACACGCAAGTACCTGTCGCAGGTGAAGCGTGTGGAGGATTGGGACTACAATTTCCTACCGCTCGTACAGACCGGGCTGCCCGGTCGGGTGTTCTCAAAGGAGCATTCGGTCAAGCTCAACGGTCAGTCGCTAACCCTGAAGCACTATCGCTCGGCACATACCTGATCTGAGGCCGGAAAACTGGACCATTTTTGGCTAGAGT
>NZ_JABFDP010000028.1:0-119137 GCF_013179005.1 Bradyrhizobium denitrificans
GGCTTTGGGCTCCGCCTTTGCCTCGACCTTGGCCGGCTCGGCCTTCGGCGCGGGCGCGGCCGCTTTGGGCTCCGGCGCCTTCTCATGCGCGGGCGGCGTCTCGATCGCAGTCTCGCGGAAGGCGCGCTCCAGCTCGTCGAGCGACACCTCGCCCGGACGCAGCGGACGCTCCAGGGTCTGGTCGATCAAGGAGCCCTGCGTCACCGCGGGCGCGGCCGGCGGCGCTGCGGGCGCGGCCGGCACGAGCGGCGGCGCAGCCTCGCCAGCGGCCATCGCGGCCATGCCACGCTCGACCATCGCCTCGAGCTCGCTGATCAGATCGCGGTCCTCGCCTTCCGGCTCGGACTCATTGGCCTCGAGCTGCGCCAGCAGGTCCTTGATGCGGTCGATGGTGGTGAGGATCAGCGTCACGGCCTCGCCGGTCACCGGCATGCCGTCACGGAATTTGCCCATCAGGGTCTCGGCGGCGTGCGCCAGCGCTTCGAGCCGCGGCAGGCCGAGGAAGCCGCAGGTCCCCTTGATCGTGTGCACCAGGCGGAAGATGTTATCGAGGATCTTGGCGTTGTTCGGCTCCTGCTCGAACCGCACCAACTGATTGTCGACGGTGTCCAGGCTCTCGCTGGTCTCCGTCAGAAACTCACGCAACAGGTCATCCATGAAACTGGCCTTCGCACGCAACGGTACGCGACATGACGCGACCTTCAAACCGTGGCCAGTTTCGGTGCAAAGCGTTTAATATTAGTTGAGTAAGCGCAAATGAACGGACTCAACAAAGAGATAAGGCGTATCCGGACAAGTCCGGATACATCGGCAAGAGTTCATTAACCATGAAGAACGGTTCTGGCGCCTGACCGCACCGCTGCGATCGCAGCCAGGACGCGATCGCAGCCAAGACGGCCCGTCGATCAAGCGGCCTGCACGACCATCGCTTCGCCATCGGCCGCGAGCGTCACCTTGAGGCCGCAGGCATCGGCAAGCAGGCGCGTGTAATAAGGCTGCACGGCGTGGGCATCGATGGTCGACTGCTGCGCACCGGCGAGCAGGTTGACGATGTTCTGCGGCAGCCGGGCATTGAGCCCGGTCGCGGCGACGCGGAAGCTCATCGTCTCGCCCTCGCCGATCGGATCGACCGTGAGGACGCCGCCGCGCGGAATCGTCTGCTGCGCCACCACCATCATGTTGAGCAGCAGCTTGACCCTGTTCTTGGGCAGCAGCAGCCGTGGCAGGTTCCAGGTGATCGAGGTCTTGGCGTCCTCGATATGGCCGCGCGCCATGGTCTGCGCATCGCCGAGATCGATCTGCGCGCCGGCCGAGCCGGCGGCCCCGAAGGCGAGCCGGCAGAACTGCAGGCGGGCCGAGGCCGTCTTGGCGCTCTTGCGGATCAGCTCGAGCGCGAAGTCGCGATCCTCGGGCTTCGGATTGTCGTCCAGCACCTCGAGCCCATTGACGATCGCGCCGACCGGACTAATCAGATCGTGGCAAACCTTCGAGCAGAGCAGCGCGGCAAGTTCGAGGGTGTCGGGAGCGGGAATCGGATCTGCGATCTCTGAAGACGAGGTGCCGGACATTCGGTGTTCCTGAAATCCGCGAACTTTGACGAATCATGCTTGCCTGTTGGCTTGATACACTGCGACAGCATGAACCGCCACCGAGCTTAGAGCATGCCACGGGAAAGTACGTAGCGGTTTTCCAGGCAGTCACCGCTCAATAGAACGTCAGATGGCAGTATCCGGATGCGCCCCATGGGCGGTCCCAGACGAGGAATTCGACCATGCAAGCTGCTTATGGCACGGCGATGACGGCGGGTCCCACGCCAGGAACCGTCGACGTCGCGGCGGCCGCCGCCCTGATGACGCCCTTGACCGAGCTCGTGGTCCAGGCGGCGCATGCGATCATGGCCATCAACCGCCGCGCAATGGCGGTGACGGACAAATCCGACGGTTCGCCGGTCACCGAGGCCGATCTCGCGGCCGATCGCGTCATCGCCGACGGCCTGGCGCGGCTGGCGCCGGACATCCCCGCTCTGTCGGAGGAGCGGGTCGGGGCGAGCGCGCCGCCGTTCAAGGGCAGCTTCTTCCTGATCGATCCGCTGGACGGCACCAAGGAGTTCGTGGCCGGCCGCGGCGAGTTCACGGTCAATCTGGCGCTGGTGAGCAACGGCCGTCCGCTGCTCGGCATTGTCTGCGCCCCGGCGCTGGGCCTGATCTGGCGCGGCCTGGTGGGACGCGGCGCCGTGCGGCTGTCTTACGACGACACCGGACTGAGCGCCGCCGTGCCGATTCGCACCCGCCCGCTCCCAGTGGCGGGCGAGGCCTGGGTGGCGGCGGTCAGCCGGTCGCATGGCGATGCCCGCACCGAGGCCTTCATCGCAGCGCGCCCCGGCGCGGTGCGGCTGCCGCTCGGCTCCGCCGTGAAATTCGGCCGGCTGGCCGAAGGCATGGCCGACATCTATCCGCGGCTCGGCCCGACCTCGGAATGGGACGTGGCGGCGGGGCATGCCGTGGTGACGGCCGCCGGCGGCACGGTGACCAGCGACACCGGCGCGCCGCTGCGCTTCGGCGAGCGCAAGGACGATTTCATCGTGCCCGCTTTCATTGCCTGGGGCGACCCTGCGGCCGTGCCCAAGCCCTGAGGGGGCTGCCTTGCCGTGTCATTGCGGCAGATCCTGCTCGAGCGTCGGCCAGCGCGCCTCGGCGCGGGGCAGATAGCGCGCCGGATCGGCCACGAAGGCATCCCGGCTGTCCTCGCGGTTGAACAGGAACAGCCGGTCCTCGATGACGGCAAAGAAGCGCGGATTGCCGGCCACGGTGACGCCGCGGGCGACATCGGTCGGGTCATAGCCGCCGAATTGCGGACCGTAGACCTCGGGATGAGCCAGGAACGAGGCGCGGTTGCCCTCGTTGCGGAACCGCCAGACCACGCCCCCCTGCGCCGCCTCGAAATCGGGCAGCCCGATCAGGGCCTGGCCGTCGACGAAATAGGAGACCGGGTCAAAGCCGTCGATCGCCAGCCCGCTGAAGCGGTTGGCGATGATTCGCTGGGTCGTGGCCGCGGGCGCCGCGAGCGGCGCCAACAGCAGCGGCGCGAGCGCGATGACGGCGATGGCACGGCGAAACAGCGGCTTTGACCAGCTCCAGTTCCATTGTTGCCGTTGTGCCGTCATAGTTGGTGCCGATAACATGGGAGTCCAAGGGGCTGAGGCCCTTTCCCGACAATCGCCCGATGTGGTTGGCGTCAGGTTAAGGCGATGGTCGGACAGCCGTTAGCAGGGGATTTCCATCGATGAGTTTCGCATCACGCCTCGCCGCCACGACGCTCGCGGCCGTCCTGGCCATGACCGCGTCGGTCGCCGCGCAGCAGGCGCCCCCGCCCGCGGCGCCGCCCTACCAGGCTGCGCCGCCCTATCAGCAGCCGGCCCCGCCCTACCAGCAGCCGGCGCCCCCGCCGCGCCCTGCTCCGAGCCCCGACAGCTTCAATCCGGACGAGCTCGTCAATGCCGGCCACCGCTTCTTCGGCAACGTGTCGCGCGGCCTTGCTTCGGTGATCGAGCGCGCGGTCAGCCAATGGGGCCTGCCGAACGGTTACGTTCTCGGCGAGGAGGGCGCCGGCGCCTTCGTCGCCGGCCTGCGCTATGGCGAAGGCACGCTCTACACCAAGAATGCCGGTGATCTCCGGGTCTATTGGCAGGGCCCGTCGCTCGGCTTCGATTGGGGCGGCGACGGCGCGCGCACCATGACCCTGGTCTACAACCTGCCCGCCACGAGCGCGATCTATCAGCGCTTCGTCGGCATCGACGGCTCCGCCTACATCGTCGGCGGCTTCGGCATGACGGCGCTGACCGCCAACAACATCGTGCTGGTGCCGATTCGCTCGGGGATCGGCCTGCGCCTCGGCGCCAATGTCGGCTATCTCAAATTCACGCCGACGGCGACCTGGAACCCGTTCTGAGACCGCCAGCTGATACCGCGGCGCCACGTTCTCCCGCGACGGATCAAGGTTAACACGGCAATGGGCTGGCTTTGAGCCAGCCCGCCGTGGCATTGTGATTCTGTTAATCATTCTGACCGGGAGTTGTGCGTCATGGTCGAGCCGATCATGTATTTCGCGATCGGTTTTCTGATCGCCATGCTCTGCGCCCTGATGGTCGTGCCGCTGGTGCACAATCGCGCGGTGCGGCTGACGACGCGCCGGTTGGAGGCGGCCACGCCGCTGTCGATGGCCGAGATCCAGGCCGACAAGGACCAGCTGCGCGCCGAATTTGCGATGTCCGCGCGGCGGCTCGAGCTGAGCGTCGATGCACTCAAGAACAAGGCCACCAGCCAGCTCGCCGATCTCGGCAAGAAGACCGACGCCATCAACCGCATGAAGATCGAGCTCGGCGAGAAGAACGCCGCGATCTTCGCGCTGGAGGCGCGCGAGAAGGCGCTGAAGGACCAGCTGCGCGCCACGGAAGAAGAATTCGCCGCCAAGACCGAGGCGCTGCGCGCCGCCGAGCAGGCGCTGAAGGACAAGCAGGCCGAACTGGTCCGCCTCACCACCGAGCTGAACGACAAGTCGCTGCTGGCCGACAGCCGCCAGGTCGAGCTGGTGTCGGTGCGCGCCCAGGTCGAGGAGTTGCGGACCCGCGTGGCCGAGGCGGAGAAGGAATTCGCCGCAACCCAGGCCCGCCTGGCGCTGGAGCGCGACGAATCGGACACCGCGACCAAGGCGCTCAACGATGCCCGCGCGCGGGTCGAGAATCTCAGCCAGCGCGTCACCGAGCTCGATCGCCAGCTGATCGTCCAGGTCAAGGAAGCCGAGATGCTGGCCACCCGCGTGGCCGACCTCGAAGGCCGGCTGGCGACCCAGGGCAAGCTGCTCGCCGAGCGGGAGTTCGAGAACAATCAGCTGCGCGAGGCCAATGCCGCCGCCGACCGCGCGCTCAAGGAGCTGCGCGACGAGATCGCCGGGTTCGGCAGCGGCAAGTCGGCCGCGCTGGAACGGCTCAAATCGGAGAAGGCGGCACTCGAAGAGCAGCTGCAGGCGGCGCGCGATGAGCGCACCAAGCTGCAGCGCGAGATGAATGCGATCCAGCAGCAGGCCGAAAGCACCTGGGCCCAGGAGCGCATGGAGAACGCGCTGCTGCGTGAGCGCATCAACGACATCGCCGCCGAGGTCGCCAAGCTGGCGATGCAGATCGAGGGCCCCAACTCGACCATCGAGGCCATGCTGGCCGCCGAGCCGGTCTCCGCCAAGCCGGCCAACGCCAATGGCGCGCCGGCCCCCGCCGCGGCGGGCGCGCAAGGCGGCACGCTGGCCGACCGCATCCGCGCGCTGCAGTCCCACGCCTCGCGCGCCCGGCAGATCGGGGCTTGAAGTGCGACCGATCGCGGCCGGACCTGCCTGTCGTCCCTCGGCAGGTAGGAGACGGACCGGAAAAGGCACCGATTTCCGCCGCGATCGAGGCTTTGCGGCCATCCGCAGCAGTTTTCCTCGCCCGGAACGCCGCAAATCCTTGACACCCCCTGCCCGCGCTTCGTAAATCGCGGGCTCCGACGGACTGCTTCGGTGGCTGCCTCCAAGCCTCACGGCCAGCAGCCCCCAGGATCCGGGCGCATAGCTCAGCGGGAGAGCGTTCCCTTCACACGGGAGAGGTCCAAGGTTCGATCCCTTGTGCGCCCACCATTAAGTCCGACAATTCAGTGACTTATACTAACCGCTCCCTTACGGTGTGCCCCAACTCAGCCGGGGCATTCTGGGCACACGATAATTTTAGCGATCGACGTCGTTTTCGCCGGCCCCATGCCACAAGTGCGTTGCCTGCTGCACGAGCGAGGGGATTGGCTCGACAAGACGTCGAAGCAAGCGATTTGGGCGCTGGGTTCAGGGTGAACTTCGTCGAATTTTCACGTCGACGGCGACGAGAGTGGGATTCGAACTCCCGCTCAATTTTCGAATCTGGACCTAACCTTTTCGCTAGGAGCGACACCGTCCACAGCCACGTGGCGTACCCAAATCGTTTGAAAAACCGGCGGTGCGATCCGCGTCGACCAAGGCTCGGAGTTCGTTTCGCGCGATCTCGACATCTAGACTTACCAGAAAGGCGTCGTGCTGGACTTCTCGCCGCCCGGCAAGCGGGATGAAGGCATTCTGGGTCGGTTTGCCGGGCGCGATGTAGTGCCACTCGATCTCACTTTCCTGAAGCGCGCAGCATGGCCATGCCGGTCAGCTAGGTGCCGCCGTCGGGCAAGGGGAGCCGAGTCACCTTCAACCAGCGAGCTTCGCTTGCAAAGTCCGGAAATGGTCCTTCGCGACGTATCTCGCTGCTGCACGAGTTTTGGCCGCCCTGGGAGCATGGCGGGCAGTGCGTGGCACCCCAGCCGATACCAAAAGATGAGAAACGTGGTCGGGTTGCAAGTCGGCCGGCTGGGTGCCTACAAGGCCAAAATATGAGGCGAGAGGACTTTCTTCGTAGACACCGCGCAAAGTCGGAGAGCCGCCAACAACGGATTTCACGGCCTCGATAGGAAAATCGGCGTCCGCAAGGTCAAAGTGTAAGCCGGCTTTGGAACCCACGATACTTCGGCTGTGACCCCAAACAGCCGATTGTCGTCGTCGTCCATGCGATCGAGATCCAGCCGAACGACCGGCTGCGTGAAGGGGCGAACCACGCTTGCGTTGAGTAAGGTCGCCCCTTCGAAATGCTGGATGCCGATGCGCCCAGTGAACTTCCAGTTGTTGGGCCACTGGTAGTAACCTCCGACATACCCGATCGAGTAGGAGCGGATGCTGGCGAGGTCGCTGGCAACGACGGTCTGGTTGTTCTGGAATCCCGTAAGGAGTCCGCGGGTGGCGTCCTCGTCGAGGGCATAGTCGAATTCGAGGATCGAACTGAAAGATGTCGTCGCCAGGGGGCCTGGAGGAAGCGACTGCGTCAATGTCGTCTGCAATGTCACGGACGGCAGAAAGCCGCCGTTCTGGTCGTAGAGTTGCGCCTGCAAGCCGATGTTCCAGCTCGACGTGACGAAGTCCGACCAGCCTCCACCGTCGAACCGGGTCGAGTTGCCGGATACCCCGCCGTAGATCGAAAGGCTGTCCGTGACATCGACCGTCAAGGGCAGATCGACGCTGACGGCCGTGGCCGCCGGGATGCTGATGGATGCGGCCGGCAGCAGTCTGCTCAGGAGAGAGGCCGGGCCGAACCCCAGTCCCAGCGATCCCGCGGGGATGCGGGCATAGCTGGTGCGCATGTCCAGGTAGATTGCGGGCGATGTGGAATGATCCGCGGGGTCAGCCCCGGCTGCCTGACGAACGGCGAGAACCGAGAGCGCGAGAGCTCCGCCCACCGCGAGCTTCGCACGATCACCCCTGCTGCCCCTCACGATCACCTCTCCCGGCTCAGACCGGAAACTCGCTGCCGGTTCATCAGCGACGGTCGGGCGACACAGGGCGCGAGCATACCGCCGGGGTTCATCCGGTCAATTATCTTCGACGGGCTTGCCCCTTCTGAGATGATGTCGTCGCCGGCGCGACCTCGGATATCGAGAACGTCAGCCAGGTGTTCCAGCCGGACGGCCGGTTCGCGGCGTCGAACTCGCCATATCCTTTCAACCCGAGGAAACCCTGGTTGGCTCCAATCGGGAACACGTATCCGATCTGGGATCCTATACCGATTACGCGAGAGCGGAAACCTCCGAGCACCGGGGGCTGGCCCACGTCGTCGGTCACCTGCTGATAAGCATAGCCGACAAGGCCGACGAAAAGCTGCTTGGAGAGAAATTGCGAAACGCCCCAGTCAAAGTGAAAATCTATGCCGCTCTGATACTGAGTGTCGACGTTCTTGAAATTGTAGGTGAAGCCGGCAACGCCCGACAGCTCCATCGCAGTGGCGGGGTTCATGTATGTGTAGCCACCACCGACATCGAATGCGCCATGACCAAGGCCGATGTTCGCAAGTCGAGACGGACTGTAGTCACCCACGGGACGGTTTCCGGTTGCGTACACCATGTAGTTGTTGACGCCTTCGCTCCACTTCAGTTTCAGCGTTGGATAAAGGTCGCCGTAAGATGTGAGTGCGTCCTGGAGGTTTCCTTCGCGCGAGATCACGTTAGGCCCTGCTGCGATGCCCCGTGGGCTGCATCGCCAGTATGCCTGAAGTGCTCCCCATTCAAGTCCGCTGATTTCAGACGTTTCTCTTTTGCTCGACGACTTGGCTGTCCCAGGCCGGCCAGTGCCTAAGCTCGGCTCTGCCGCATCTCTCCATTCGTCCGGAACAAGCCCCGTGCGTCTGTCTCGCGGGAGCCGGGCAAAGACCCGGCTCCGCCTGACCTTCGCACCTTAGGCAGCCCGCACCGTCGACAGGAAACGGCCAATCTCGACCTTGAGTCGCTCGCTGTCGCGCGAGAGCGACTTCGCCGCCGCAAGCACTTGGCTCGACGCAGACCCGGTTTCAGAAGCGCCGCGTTGCACATCGACGACATTGGTCGATACCTGCTGCGTGCCCGCGGCAGCTTGCTGGACGTTGCGGGAGATTTCCTGCGTTGCGGCGCCCTGTTCTTCCACCGCGGCGGCGATGGTGGACGCAATCTCCGACAACTTTTCGATCGTCGTCGAGATCGCCTTGATCGCATCGACCGACTCGTTGGTCGCGGCCTGGATGCTGCCGATCTGCTGACCGATTTCTCCTGTTGCCTTTGCAGTCTGCTCCGCCAGGGCCTTGACCTCGGTTGCAACGACCGCGAATCCGCGGCCCGCTTCGCCGGCCCGAGCCGCCTCGATGGTCGCGTTCAGCGCGAGGAGATTGGTCTGGCCCGCGATCGTGTTGATCAGTTCAACGACGTCGCCAATACGGCCTGCGGCCTTGGACAGTTCGGCGACTTGATCATTCGTCTTTCGCGCCTGATTGACCGCATCGTTGGCCATACGGGCGGACTCCTGCACCTGCCGGCTGATCTCCGTGACGGAGGATGACAATTCCTCGGTGGCCGAAGCCACTGACTGGACATTGGTCGAGGCTTCTTCCGAGGCTGCAGCAACCGTCGTCGACAGTTCCTGAGAGCGCGAGGCGGTCGTGCTCAAACTGCCGGCAGAGGCTTCCAGCTCGGTTGATGCCGAGGAGACCGTATCCACGATTTCACCGACAGCGTGCTCGAAGCGGTCCGCGAGATCGAGCATGTCGCGGCGGCGCTGTTCTGATGCCTTCCGTTCCGCCTCCTCTTGTGCCTGCTTCAGCCGAGCCACTTCAAGCCCGTTGGTCTTGAACACCTCCACGGTCTTGGCCATCTCGCCGATCTCGTCACGGCGCGCGATCTCGGGCACCTCCGTCGTCAGATCGTTATTGGCGAGCCGCCCCATGGCCTCCTTGAGCCTTGCAACGGGTCCTGACAATGACTTCAGTCCAATGAACAAGGCGGCGAGAACGCCGATGAGGAGACCTGCCCCGCCAACCAGCAGAACGTTGCGAGTGGTTGCGGCAGCCTCCGCTCTGAGCGCCGCACGCTGCTTGTTCACCCGGTCAACTGTCGCCAAGGAGAACTTCTGAAGCTCATCAAGCAATCGATCGATCGATGGGTCACATTCCTTGTGTGCCCGCTCGCCCACTTTGGCATTTTCTTGAGCTGTCGTCGATTTCGCGGCCGCTAGCAGAATCGGATCGCACGCGGCAAATGTGGCCTGAAACCGTGAGGCGAAGTTTCGGATTTCATTCGCTTGAATCGCGCTATCTTTGGCGGCCGCCTGCAACAGTCCCGCGATCCCGTCACGTGCCTCCACTGCGGTCTTCATCCGACTCGCATTCGCCTCGTCTGTCGTTTCCGTGAGGAGCGCGTAGAGAGCCGCATGATACGTCTCGGCGCGGCGCTGAGCCCGGACGAGACCGATATTGGCTGACTGGTCCGAGATCAGCTCGGAAAAGTCCTCGACCGTGCCAGCCAGCTGGACGGTACTATAGGCAACGATCCCCACAAGTGCCGAACCAAGCACCGCGACGATGAGACCGAGTTTCCAGACGATTTTGAGATTATCTAAGAGCTTCATTGCCCTTCACTCCGCATCCTTGCGACGATATGTCACGTAGACCCGGCACGACTTAAGGACAGCAAGCTTAACATGTACCAAATTCCGAAACCGTAGTGCTACGGACCCGCGAGCGTTTCAGGCGGTGATTTCGCGCTCTCCGTAGATTCACGGAGAACATTGGTGTGTAGGTAGGCCAACTACACGGTCCGTGGCTTACTACTCCTGGTCGAAAATCGACGAACCGTCCGGGCGCTACGATTGAAACAGTTTCGGTCGCCTGGCCGTTGGCTCTCGTCCGGTGACGAGGATTGGATCCTCGTCGCGATCAAGTCGGCTCTGATCAAGCCGAAGCGCACGGGTCTGGCCTGATCCCTGAACCTCATCAGCAAATCGGACCGCCGCCGGTCGATCGGGACCCGCCGACAGTCCGTTGCGCCCTGCGGGCTCGAAACCTCAGCCTGCGGCCTGCTGCTCCAACGCGCGCAGCTTGAAGCGCTGGATTTTTCCGGTGGCGGTCTTCGGCAGCTCGTCGACATATTCGATCATGCGGGGATATTTATACGGCGCCAGCCGATCCTTGACGAACGCCTTGAGCTCGGCGTCGTTGGTGGTCGCGCCGTGCTTGAGCACCACGAACGCCTTGGTCTTGGTCAAGCCTTCGGCATCGGGCACGCCGATCACGGCCGCCTCGAGGATCGCGGGATGCTGGACCAGCGTCGCCTCGACCTCGAACGGGCTGACATAGATGCCGGAGACCTTGAGCATGTCGTCGCTGCGGCCGGAATAGGTGTAGGTCCCGTCGGCGTTGCGCACATATTTGTCGCCGCTCTTGGTCCAGCCGCCCTGGAAGGTCTCGCGCGTCTTGGCGCGGTTGCCCCAATACATCATCGCTGCCGACGGACCGCGGATATACAGATCGCCGGGCTCGCCATCCGGCACCGCCCCGCCATCGTCGCCGCGCAGCTCGATATCATAGCCCGGCACCGGCCAGCCGGTGGTGCCGTAACGAACGTCATCGGGGCGGTTCGAGATGAAGATGTGCAGCATCTCGGTCGAGCCGATGCCGTCGACGATGTCGACGCCGAAATGCGCCTTGAAGCGCTTGCCGATCTCGGCCGGAAGCGCCTCGCCCGCCGAAGACACCAGCCGCAGCGCCACCTGCTCGCGTGACGGCAGCGCCGGTGACGCCAGCATGCCGGCGAACCCAGTGGGCGCGCCATAGAACACGGTCGGCCTGAAGCCGCCGACCGCGCCGGTCCAGCGCTTGAACACCTCGTCCGGCGAAGCGCGGTCGGGCATCAGCAGCGTGGTGGCGCCGACCGACATCGGGAAAGTCAGCGCATTGCCGAGACCATAGGCGAAGAACAGCTTGGCCGCGGAGAAGCAGATGTCTGTCTCGGTCAGATGGAGCACCGCCTTGCCGTAGAGTTCGGCGGTGAAATACGGGTTGGCGTGCGAATGCACCGTGCCTTTCGGACGCCCGGTCGAGCCCGAGGAGTACAGCCAGAACGCCGGATCATCGCAATGCGTGCGGGCCGGACGCGCCATCGGCGCCTGGGTTTCGACCACGGTTTCAAGCGCGATCTCGCCGAAATCGAGCGAGGCGATCGGATGCGACACGATCACCTTGCGGACCTCGTGATCGCTCTTGGTCAGAGCGCCCTTGATCGCCGGCAAGACGTCGCCGCTGGTCAGCACGGCCTGAGCGCGCGAATGTTCGAGCATGTAGGCGTAGTCGTCCGCGGTCAGCAGCGTATTGACTGCGACCGGCACGATGCCGGCATAGATCGCGCCCAGAAACGCCGCCGGCCAGTCGGTGCAGTCCTGCATCGCCAGCAGCACGCGTTCCTCGCGCTTGATGCCGAGATCGCGCAAGGCGGAGGCGATGCGGCGGACGCGATCCTCCAGATCGCCGTAGCTCAACGTCCCGCGGTTATCGACGAACGCCGCCTTCGTTCCGCGGCTGCTGTTGAGCGCCAAGAGATGCGCGGAAAAATTGAATGCCTCCGGCGGCACCGGCACGTGCGGCGAGGACTTCTCCGAGATCTGATCCATGTTCCTCCCCCTGAGGCGGCGACTTTGCCGCTTGCGATCCCCGCTCTTGCCGGCGGTTACTAATAGGTTTCGACGTGATAGCGCCCCTCGGCGCGCATCTGGCTGCGCAGCTCATGCCAGCGCAGTTCGGAGCCGCGGCAGATGTCGTCGAGCGCCGCATCGACCCCCTGCTCCATGCCCTTGAGGCCGCAGACATAGATATGGGTGGCGGCGGACGCCAGCAGGCCCGAGACGGCCGCCTCCTCGCGCCGCAGAAGATCCTGCACATAGACCTTCTTCTCGCCCGGCACGCGCGAATAGGCGAAATGCTTGCGGAGCAGACTCTCCGGCACCTTCTGCAGCGGCCCGAAATAAGGCAGGTCCTGCGGCCTTCGCGCGCCGAAGAACAGCATCATGCGGCCGGAGGCGCCGGGCATCGCCCGCCGCCGCCATTCGGTGAAGCCGCGGAACGGTGCCGACCCGGTGCCGGTGCAGATCATGATGATGTTGGCCGCCGGATCGTTCGGCATCAGGAAGGTGGCGCCGAACGGGCCGGTGACCTGCACCTTGTCGCCCTTCTTCAGATCACAGATGTAGTTCGAGCATACACCATTCGGCTCGCGCTTGACCGTGAGCGCGAGGTTGTTGGTGTTGGGCCGCTCGCCGTGGCGCGGGCTTGCGATCGAGTAGAGCCGGATCCGATGCGGCTTGCCGTCGGCGTCGAGGCCCGGCGGCACGATGCCGATCGACTGGCCCTCCAGCACCGGAAACGGCTGGTCGGCGAAATCGAGGATGACGTGATGAACGTCGACATCGGATTCGTCGTGCGTCAGCCGGTAGTTGCCGGTGACGGTGGCGACCGCCGCGGCGTCGCGGTTGTAGAGGTTGATCGCGGGCTTGGCCGCCGAAGCCGGTGCGACGGACTTGCCGCCGGCGCCGGTATGGGCGGCATCGATCAGCGCCAGCACCTCGGCATCGACCGCCTCGCCCTCCGCGCCCGACGCGAGCTCCGCCTGTTTCGGCAACTCGTTCCAGGAGTACTGATCGTCGATCGAATAGGCCTGTGCCACGATCCGCCAATTGTCGATCGATCCGGTCGGACAGGGCTGAATGCAATCCATGCAGAAATTGCACTTGGTCGCATCGACAACATAGTTGTTGTTGTCATGCGTGATCGCATCCTCCGGACAGGTCTCCTCGCACGTATTGCAGCGGATGCAGATTTCCGGGTCGATCAGGTGCTGCTTGAGGGGCGCGTTCATGGCTCACACCGCAGGGAAAAGGCGGCCGTCCCACGGAAGGTGGGACGGCCTGATGTCGCGAGATCAGGCGGCGATCTGGACGTATTCGAAATCGCCGGGCTTGTTGTCGATGCCGACCTTCGGCGCGGCGATCCAGCTCGCATAGCGGCCGGGCTCGAAGCAGGGCTTCATCAGCGAGGTGATGTACTCGCCGTCGGCCAGCGACGGCAGGTATTGATCGCGGACCTTGGCCCAGTCGGAATCGGACAGGATGATGCCCTTCGGCGACACGTTGACGTTGCGGAATTCGCCGATCTTGCGGTGGAACGCGACATGCGGCAGGTCGAGGCGGAACTTGATGCCTTCCTTCTCGATGATCTTGTTCCAGCGCTCGACGCCGCGCGCGCAATCCTCCGAATAGTCGTCACGCAGCCGCATGTTCAATGCGGTCAGCGCAGGCTCGTCGACCTTGACGATCTGGCCGTCGACCAGCTTGAGTACCGGATAGGTCGCGTTGGTGAGCTCGTGGTCGTCGTCGATCTTGGTCTCCTGGAAGCGTCCCTTCAGGCCGGCATTGTAGAAATTGGCCGAATTGGTCGAGATCTCCGCACCGAACAGATCGAGCGTGAGCGAATAATGCAGGTTGAGCTTCTTCTGGATCGTCGGCAGGTCGATGACCCCGAGCGCGCGGATCTTCTCGATCGCATAGGGATCCTCGATGCCGGCCGCCTTCATCGCCTCGCAAGTGCGCTGCAGGGTGCGGCCGACGCCGGTCTCGCCGACGAACATGTGGTGCGCTTCCTCTGTCAGCATGAAGCGGCAGGTCCGCGACAGCGGATCGAAGCCGGACTGCGCCAGGCTTTCGAGCTGCATCTTGCCGTCGCGGTCGGTGAAGAAGGTGAACATGAAGAACGACAGCCAGTCCGGCGTCGCCTCGTTGAAGGCGCCGAGCATGCGCGGCGAATCCGCATCGCCCGAGCGACGGCGCAGCAGCTCGTCCGCCTCGTCGCGGCCGTCGCGGCCGAAATATTTGTGCAGCAGATAGACCATGGCCCAGAGGTGGCGGCCCTCCTCGACATTGACCTGGAACAGGTTGCGCATGTCGTAGAGCGACGGCGCGGTGGCGCCGAGATGGCGCTGCTGCTCGACCGAGGCCGGCTCGGTGTCGCCCTGGATCACGATCAGGCGGCGCAGCATCGCGCGGTATTCACCCGGAACGTCCTGCCAGGCGGGCTCGCCCTTGTGCTTGCCGAAATTCACCTTGCGGCCTTCCTCCTGCGGCGCGAGCAGCACGCCCCAGCGATATTCCGGCATCTTGACGTAATCGAACTTGGCCCATCCCTTCGGATCGACGGAGACGGCGGTGCGGAGATAGACCCGCGACTCCTGGAAGCCGATCGGTCCCATGTCCTTCCACCAGTCGATGTAGCCGGGGTGCCAGCCTTCGAGCGCGCGCAGCACCGTGCGGTCCTCGGCGAGCCCGACATTGTTGGGAATCCGCGTCGAGTAGTCGACATTCATGGTGTCCAGCATGGGTCCTCTCCCTCTCCGATATTGTCAAACCGCGCGCGTCAGACGCGCCTCAGATCGTAGGTCGGGCGTTGCCCGGTGCCGTAGCGCGCCAGCGCGCCCTCCTCGCCGACCGCATTAGGCCGCTGGAAGATCCAGTTCTGCCAGGCGGTGAGCCGCGCGAAGATCTTGGACTCCATCGTCTCGGGCCCGGCGAAGCGCAGATTGGCTTCGAGACCGGTCATCGCATCGGGCGAGAAGCTCGCGCGCTCTTCGAGGAACACGCGCACCTCGTCCGCCCAGTCGATGTCGTCCAATGCGAAGGTGACGAGCCCCAGCGCCTCGGCCTCGTCGGCGTCCAGCGCCGTTGCGATCTTGGCTTCGAGCTGCGCCGGCTTGTCGGGCGTGGCCAGGAAGCGCGACTGCAAGCGGGTGAGGCCATGCGACATCGGATAGGCGCCGAAATTGGCGCGCGTCAGCTCGATCGTCGCTGCCGGGCGATTGTCGCCCTGGAACTGGCCGAGCAGCATGTAGCTGCGGTCAGCGGCGAAAGCGAGCTCGGCGAGCGTGCCGACGAAGCAGGAGCCGGGCTCGATCAGCGCCACCAGGGTCCGCGAGGTCACATCGATGCGCTTCAGGACGCGCTTCCAGTAATGGCGGATCTCGTGCACGAACCAATTGTCGCGATGCGCTTCGAGCAGATCATCATAGGCGCGGGCGACCTCGGGATCGCCCTCGGTCTTGAAGATGACCGTTCCGATCTCATAGGCATTGTTGCGCAAGTGAAGAATGGCGTCGTCGAGCTCGCGGGCGCATTGCAACGGCCAGAACGCAGCTCCGAGCGCCACGATCTCCGCGGCGGACTTGGCTGACGCCGCCTCGGCCACACGCACCGTGATGGTGGCGAGCCGCTGCGCCGCCTCGATGTCGAGCCGGACGAAGCCGTAGTCGATGCCGTCGGCGCGGAATTTGCGATCGAGCTGCGTGAGCTTCACGCCCTCGGCGGGACCGCTGCGCGGCGACTTGGTCGCCAGATCGGACGCCGTCGCCTTGACACGCTCTTCGAGCTTCGACGGAGGCACCAGTTCGTCGATCAGGCGCCATTGCACGGCGCGGCGCCCCTTGATCCCCTCTTCGATGGTGCAGAACACGTCGGCGTGGTCGCGGCGCACCATCCGCTTGTCGACGACGCGCGTCAGGCCTCCGGTGCCCGGCAGCACGGCGAGCAACGGCACTTCGGGCAGCGACACCGCGGTGGAGCCATCATCGACCATCATGATGTGGTCGGTCGCCAGCGCCAGTTCGTAGCCGCCGCCGGCAGCCGTGCCGTTCACCACCGTGACGAAGCGCTGGCCGGAATATTGGCTCGCATCCTCCATCGCGTTGCGCGTCTCATTGGTGAACTTGCAGAAGTTGACCTTGTGCGGATGTTCCGAACCGGCCAGCATGCGGATGTTGGCGCCCGCGCAGAACACGCGGTCTTTGGCCGAGCGCAGCAGCACGACCTTGACGTTGGGATGCTCGAAGCGGAGCCGCATCAACGCGTCGGCAAGCTCGATGTCGACGCCGAGATCGTAGGAGTTCAGCTTGAGCTGATAGCCCTCGAACAGCCCGGCATTCTCGTCGACATCCATCGCGAGCGTCGCGGTCTCGCCCTGGACCGACAGCTTCCAGTGGCGGTAGCGCGACGGTTCCGTCTGGAAATCGATGAACGCTTTTCCGTTTGCGAGCTTCCGCGGTGCGCCAGCCATGGCCGTTTCCCCTGCATGATTTTGCATGTCTGGGTCGCTCTTATAGTGCATTATTTTGCATTGTCTAGCTCTAATCTGCAGGAATATGCAGAATAGCGCTGAACTTTTAGTCGACGAGCTTTCGATTGTGTATTATTATGCATTTTTATGAGCAGGATCAGACCCCTTCAGCGCCGCTCGGCGCCGCCGCAGGACCAGCGCCAGGACAGCTTCCGCGTGGCAGGCGAGGCGGTCCCCGATCGATTCCTCAGCGAGCTCGGCGCGCGCGTGCGCACGATGCGCGCGGTGCGAGGGATGTCCCGCAAGGTGCTGGCCCAGACCTCCGGCGTGTCAGAGCGCTACATCGCCCAGCTCGAAAGTGGCCAGGGCAATGTCTCGATCATGCTGCTGCGCCGGCTCGCCGAGGTCGCCGGCGTCCAGCTCGAGGATCTCGTTGCCGATCCCGCCGGCCGGCCGAAGGATTGGGTGCTGATCCGCGAACTGCTGATGCAGGCGCCGCCGGTCGTGATCGACGACGTCAAGGCGCTGCTGACGGGCCGCCCGCTCGATCGGCCGACCCAGGCTGCCAACATCCAGGTCGATCGCGTCGCGCTGATCGGGCTGCGCGGCGCCGGCAAATCGACGCTCGGACGATTGCTGGCCGAGCAGCTCGGCTGGCGCTTTGTCGAGCTCAACCGCGAAATCGAGCGGGACGCCGGCTTCTCCGTCAGCGAGGTGTTCTCGCTCTACGGCCAGGACGCCTATCGCCGGTTCGAGCAGGCCGCGCTGGCGCGCATCGTCGCGGAGCCCGGGCCCATGGTGCTCGCCGTGGGCGGCGGCATCGTGTCAGATCCGGTCACCTTCGAGCGCCTGCTCGCCGAGTACTTCTGTATCTGGATCAAGGCCAGCCCGACCGAGCACATGGAGCGGGTCCGTGCGCAGGGCGATGTCCGGCCAATGGCCGACGACAGCAGCGCGATGAGCGAGCTCGTCACCATCCTGAAGAGCCGCGAGGCCCTGTACGCGCGGGCCCGCGCCTCGCTCGATACGTCGGGCGCCCGCGTCGAGGACTCGGTGCAGGCGCTGCTCCGGATGGTCCGCAATTATTGCGCAGCCGGCTGCCCCTATGTGGCCCGCAATCGCATCGCGGCAGCGGGCGCGAACGGGCCGGTATGCGAGGCGGCCGCGGAGCGCTAGATCACGCGTGTCTGTGGAAACGCAGCATGATTAGACGATGCCGAGCTTGGCGATGCTGTCGACCAGATCGCGCGTGGTTTCGTCGGGGGTCCGGCCGCTGGTATCCACCATGAGCTCCGCCTGCGCGTAAAGCTCCTCGCGGCTTGCGAGGATCGACTTCAGCTCGTCCATCGCCTGCGGATTGCCGCTCATCGGACGCAGATCGCCCTGGGCGCGGACCCGCTCCATGTGCTCGTCGGCGCGGGCCTTCAGCCAGATCGTATGGAAGTGCCGCAGCAGGAAGGCGAAGGTCTCGGGCTCCGCCACGATGCCGCCGGCCACCGCCAGCACGACCTCGTCGGCGGTCGCCACGACACGCTCGAGCGCGCGCCGCTCCAGATGGCGATATCCCTCCTGGCCATACAGCGCCAGGACCTCGTTGACGGGGATGCCGCTGACCTCCTCGATCTCCCTGTTCAGCTCGACGAAGGGCAGTGCCAGCGCCTGGCCCAGCCGCTTCCCCAATGTCGTCTTGCCGGCGCCGCGCAGACCGATCAGGCATAGCCGCTTCTGCCGCAGCTGCGCCGGCTGGCTCGGATCGAGGATCCGCATCACCTGCCGACGCTGCTCGCGCTTGGCCTCGCGGAACAGCTCGGCGCAGCGGACCACCTCGGAGGTCCAGGGATCGTCGGATCCCACCAGCCATTCCATGCGGTGATCGAGCGCTTCGGAGATCCGCCACAACAGCGCAATCGAGATGTTGCCGCTTCCGCTCTCGAGCTGAGCGAGGTAGCGCAGCGACACGCGCGACAATTCGGCCAGCTTGTTCCGGGAGATGCCGCGGCGTTCCCGCGCCTTCCGCACCCGTTCTCCGACCAACGACAAGAATGCAGCCGCACGTCCGGACGTATCGGGTGGCTTGTCGTCGGGGCTATTCACCGTTCCTCGGCTCGAGACGTCAGCAATCGCTGCGACACTAAGCCTTTATCCAGCCCATGTGAACCTTGCAGGGGCTCGCGGCCGGCGTCCTCAACAAGCGCGCTTCAGACGTGATCGTCCGCCACCCCACCCGGGTGCGGCGGAACCGGCGGCGGCTGACGAGGTCTCCGGAGCCTTCAGCGTCCAGTCGCCTCCTGCGATTGCCGGAAGGCCAGATAGTCGCTCGCGCAGCGGTCGACCGCCTCCATCTGCGGGACATGCCCGACATTCTTCAGCAGGATCGAACGCGAGTTGGGGATCAGCCGCTTGAACGTCCGCAGCGCGGACGGCGGAACAAGCCGATCGGAATCCCCGAACACGATGAGGGTCGGCGCCGTGATCTTGGGAAGCCGCTCTTCGAGATTGTAGCCGGAGATGTCCTGCATGATCCGGGCAAAGATACGCGTGTGGAGCGCATAATTCGCCGCGGCGCGGCGCCCCAGGGCCTGCCAGACACAATACGGAAGCCTCGGCAGCTTGAACATCGCGAGGTGCATGACACCACGCAGCTCCGACGGCGAGCGGCAACAGAGGACATATTCACCGCGCCTGAACGCCTCCATCGGCAGAGAGTGATCGAGCTCAGACGTTCCCGCGGCGGAGATCAGCCACAGGCTCTCGACCATCTCAGGGCTGGATGCGGCGACCCCGGCACTGATCCAGCCTCCCATGGAGTGGCCGCCGAGATGCACCCGATGCAGGCCAAGGGCCTTGATGATCTCGCGGAGATTGTCGACCTGAGCCGAGATGCCGTAGTCGGCCCGCTCCGGCTTGTCGCTGTCGCCAAACCCTGGGAGATCCGGAAGGATGACGCGGTAATGCCCCGTCAGCTTGCCGGCGACGTCCAGAAGCGTGCCGCGGTCGACGCCCATTCCGTGAAGCAGAACGAGCGGTTCCCCGCTGCCGGCCTCCCAATATGCGATGTTGATTCCGCGTATGCTCAGCCGCTTGTCGGCAAATCCCATGATCCGCAAACGCAATGCGAGGAGCTGTCTGGCGGTGAATTCGGGGACAATGAAATCAAGAAACGCGATGGCAAGCAAAATCCCCGCAACGGCAGCAACGAAGACAACGATGAGCAATCTATTCTCCTGAATGGGTCATGGTGTTGTAATCGCCGGCCCGGCAGCAGCGTGGATGACGTAGTCGTCAGCTCGCCATTCACGCGATGGTCTGCAGCCGAGCCCGATGGCACCGCGCCGAAGATGACGATCCGATCAGCTCATGCGCACGATCGGCTTGATGGTCTTGCCCGTCTCGGAGTCGTGAATGGCCTCGTTGATCTGGTCGAGGCTGTAGAACTTCACCAGCCGGTCGAACGGGAAGCGTCCTTGCGCGTTCAGCTCCGCCAGCATCGGGATGAAGACCTCAGGCACGCTCTCACCTTCCACGATGCCCATCAGGCGGCGACCGCCGCTCATGAAGTGCACCTCGTCGAGCGTGATTTCAGTTCCCATCGCCGAAGCGCCGAGAATGCCGCACGTGCCCATCGGAGCGAGGCTCATCACAGCTCCGCGAATGACTGCAGCCATGCCGGTCGTATCCAGCGCGAAGTTGACGCCATAGCCGGTGATCTTCGTGATCTCTTCGGTGGCGTCGACCCTGGTCGGATTGATGGTGTGGGTGGCGCCGAGCTCGCGGGCCATGGCCAGGCGATCATCATTGGTATCGACAGCGACGATCGTCGCTGCACCCACCACCCGTGCCGCCATCAGTGCCGACAGGCCGACTGAGCCCGCCCCGAACACGGCAAAGGATTTTCCGGCCGAGATCTTCAGCGCGTTCATCACGGCCCCGGCGCCGGTCTGGATGCCGCATGCCAGCGGCCCCAGCAATTCCAGATCGAACTTCGCATCGACCTTCACCACATTGGCCTCGTGACAGATGGCGTGGCAGGCGAACGACGACTGGCCGAAGAAGTTGCCGTTGATGCGCTCGCCCTGCTTGGAAAGGGCACTCGTGCCATCGGCACGGGCAGCAAAGAAGTTGCGCGGAAAGAACTCGTGGCAATAGCTCACATGATGGTCCTGACAGCTCGGGCAGCGGCCGCAGGAGTTGAAGGTCATGACGACGTGATCACCGACATCGACCTTGGAAATCGCGCGGCCGACCTTGGTCACGATGCCGGCGCCTTCATGGCCGAGCACCACGGGCAGCGGCGTCGGCAACATGCCGTCGCGGACGACCAGGTCGGTGTGGCACACCCCGGTGGCCACGACCTTGACGAGAATTTCGTTGTCGCGGGGATCTTCGATGTCGAGCGCTTCGATGCTCAGGGGAGCGCCCTGAACGCGGGCGACGGCGGCTTTGATCTGCATGATGGACTCCAAGACAGGAAACGGGACACGTCTCGCCAGCCGGTCCGGAACGCCCCGGACCGGCAGTTGATCGTTCAAGGTCAGAATGGATAGGCTGAGGCCTGCGCCTTGGTGGAAATCCACTGCCACTGCGTGAATTCCTCGATGTCGGCCGGCCCGCCGATCCGACTGCCATTGCCGGACTTGCCGCGTCCGCCGAAGGGCGCAAACGGACCACCATTGACCGTCTGATCATTGATATGGAGCTGGCCCACATTGAGCTGCTCGCCAATCGCCATGGCGCGCCCGAGATCCGACGAGATCACGCCCGCTGCCAGCCCGTAGTCGGATGCGTTGGCGAGTGCGACGGCCTCCGCGTCGGAGGAGAACGAGACGACGCACGCGACCGGACCGAAGATCTCCTCCTCGAAGGCCAGCATGCCCGGCTTCACGCCTGCCAGCACGGTCGCCGCGTAGAACCGTCCCTGATGGGTGCCGCCGGCCAGCAGCTTCGCTCCCTTGGCAACGGCATCGTCAACGATCTTCTGGATCGACGCGACCTGATTGTCGCTGATGATGGGACCAAGCGCGACCTGTCCCGTGGACGGGTCACCGACGGGCAGGTGCGCCGCCTTGGTGACCAGCCGCTCCGTCAACGCATCCGCCACGCTGTGATGGGCGAGGATGAGGCCCGTCGCCATGCAGATCTGTCCCTGGTGCAAGAAGGCTCCCCAGGCGGCGTTCGACGCGGCGATATCCAGGTCGGCGTCATCGAGCACGATCAGCGCATTCTTGCCGCCCAGTTCGAGCTGCACCTTCTTGAGATGACGTCCTGCCACTTCACCGACTTTCGCGCCGGCAACGGCCGAGCCCGTGAAGGAGATCATGGCGATGTTCGGATCCCTGCACATCGCCTCGCCGGCCTCGGCCCCGCCAGGCACGACCTGCAGCACGCCTTTCGGAAGTCCCGCATCTTCGAAGATGCGGGCGATGATGATGCCGCCGGCGATGGGCGTGCGCGGATCCGGCTTGTGCAGCACCGCGTTGCCGCATGCGAGCGCGGCCGCGATCGCGCGCACCGACAGCACCAGAGGGAAGTTGAAGGGAGAGATGACGCCGACCACGCCATGCGGCACACGCCGCGCATGATTGCTGCGGCCGTCCATGGCCGGCAGCATCACCCCCATGGGCTGCGTCGCCAGCGTCGCCGCATGACGAATGAACAGCGCGCCGTGCTCGATCTCGATCCCGGCCTTGGGCTGGATCGAGCCGGATTCGCGCATGATCCAAGGAATGAGTTCAGCGCTGTTGGCCTCCAGCAGGTCCGCGGCCTTGTTGAGAATACGGGCTCGCTCGGCGGGCAGCGTCCTGGCCCAGGCCGGCTGGGCGGCGCGCGCCTGCTGCGCCGCGCGGGCAATGTCGTCCGCGCCGCCGACGCCGACCATGGCGATCACGGCGTCCGTTGCCGGATCGCGGACGTCGATGACGCCCGCGGATGTCCCGGCCCAGTCGGCAAAGAACGCCCGGCCTTCCCAGCGGCCCGCATCAAGAAAGGTGTCAGTCTGAATGCTCAACGTCCCATCCTCCGTTAGCTCGCGAACGATCATGGGGCACGCGAGAACGGAGAGGACGGAGCTGTTCAACCAGGCACAACGTCGGTTCGACGCCGCGCCGGTGCCATCGCCAGGCCCGAGCCTCTGACTTCCTCCCGCGTCCGCTGTCGTCGCAGATCGCAAAACGTAGCTCGCAAGGACCGTGCCAGGCCGCCGGGACGTTGTGGCGCACGTCGTCAAAACCGAAATTCTTTTCTTATCTTCAAAGGCTTCCCGGCACGCTTTCGCGGACAGGAGGGCCTGGTTGCCTCCGCTGTGGATTCATGAAAACATGAATCCGGAGTTGGTTGGTTAAGAAAATGATGAAACTTTAGATGGCGGGAAGACGTCAGGATCGGAAGATCTCACTCGCGGAAGCCGCTCAACAACAGGGGCAACGGCCGGACCGAGGCACCAGCCGCGCGCTTGAAGATGGCGCCAGTCCGACGCTGCGGGACCTGACCGAGGTGCTGCATTTTGCACTCGGGGATGGTCGCATCTGGCTGAACGATCAACGCATGGTGCTGATGCAGTCGCTGGTGCTCGGACGCCTTCGCGCCGAGATCATCGATGCGTTCGGCTTCGAAACGGCGCGCGCTATCTTCATGCGGGTGGGCTTCATGCAAGGCGTCCGCGACGCCGAACTGATCAGCCAACGATTTCCGCAGGACGACCTGACCCGCGCGCTCGCTGCAGGCCCCCGCGTTCATACACTGGAAGGCTTCGTCAAGGTGACGACGAAGCATTTCGAGTTCGACCGGACCAAGGGCACCTATTACGGCGAATTCCACTGGGACGATTCCTCCGAGGCCGCCGAGCATGTTGCGGGCTACGGACTGGCGTCCGAGCCGGTGTGCTGGATGCAGACCGGCTATCCCTCGGGCTACACGTCCAAGCTGCTCGGCCGCACCGTCATCTTTCGCGAGATGGAATGTGCCGGAATGGGTGCGCCGCGCTGCCTTGTAATCGGGCGGGAGGCGGAGGCGTGGGGCAAGGACGCTCCGGAGCGCGAATATCTCGGACTCGAGTGGCGCGCACGCCGTCGATCACCGGCGCCACCCCGAGTTCCGTCCCGGGCAAGTCGGCCGGCGCCAGCAATGGACGGCGGCGTCGCCGTAGGCGTGTCGACAGGCTTTCTGCGCACACGGCTGATGATGGAAAAGGTGGCGCCGACCGACGCCACGGTGCTCGTCATCGGCGAATCCGGCGTCGGCAAGGAGCTGTTTGCGAACCAGCTCCACGACATGAGCGCCCGGCGAAGCGGCCCCTTCATCCCGATCAACTGTGCGGCAATCCCCGAAACGCTGGTGGAATCGGAATTGTTCGGCGTCGAACGCGGCGCCTTCACCGGCGCAATCGCGTCCCGGCCCGGCTATTTCGAGCGCGCCTCGGGCGGCACGCTGTTTCTCGACGAGATCTCCTCGCTTGCCTATTCCGCGCAAGGCAAGCTGCTGCGCGCATTGCAGGAGCGCAAGATCGAGCGGGTCGGCGGAGGCAAGACGATCCCGGTCAATGTGCGCGTCGTGGCCGCGGCGAACGTGGATTTGTCCGAGGAGGTTCAGGCCGGACGCTTCCGCCAGGATCTGTATTTCCGGCTCAGCGTGTTTCCGATCCTGATTCCGCCGCTGCGCGAGCGTCGCGACGACATTCCGCTGCTGATGTCGCATTTCCTGCGGCTGTTCAACGCGAAACACGGGCGCAAGGTCCTCGGCTTCACCAGGGCTGCGACCGACGCGTTGCTCGGCTACGGCTTTCCAGGCAATATCCGTGAATTGCAGAACCTCGTCGAACGCGGTGTCATCTTCGCCGATGACGAGCGCCAGATCGACCAGCATCATCTGTTCATCGGCAATGAGCGCCTGTCATCGGCATTGCGGCTGACGGACATGGGACGCGTCGAGCAGGTTCCCGAGTCCGCAGCCGACGCAGGGCGACGTCAACCGTCGTCGCCAGGATCGGAGGTGGAGGCGCTCCGCCACGCGGAGCACGCGCTCTATGCGAGAGCGCTCGCCGCGGCCGACGGCAACGTCTCAGCTGCGGCACGCGCGCTCGGAATGAGTCGTGCCAAGCTCGAATATCGCCTCAGAAAACAGCGGTGAACCGCAATCGCCTGTGGATCAAAGCCCCTTCTCGGCGAGCGATCCCGGCGTAATCCACCAGTCGCTCACGACGATCTGCGGGTCTTTCTCCGGAGCGGCGTTGTCGAAACCTGCGAGGGCAAGCCGCGTTCAATGTCACGACAAAACAGCGGCGAGAGAGCGGAGGCCTGCGCCCACCACGCTGTCAACTGCGCGTCGCCGTCCGGATCGCCGCGCCCTGCGCACGGAAAGATCTCGATCCCGCAGATCGTATCTGCTCGATATCCGCCTGGCGACCGTGCGATCTTGACCACCCGCCCCTGCCTGTCCGGCCCCGTCAACGGCACCAGAAGACGACCGGTCCGTCCGAGCGAATCGATCCACGATTGATGTGGATAGCCGAACCCGGCGTGGACGACGACGACATCGGCCGGCCCGGGTATCGCCTCGAACCCGTCGCCATGCACGACCTCGACATTTCGCCAATCGCGCAGATTGGCTTCGGCGCGCGCGACGAACGCCTCTTCACAGTCGATCGCAATGACCGTTCCACGCCTGCCGACCAGCTCGGACAAGATCGCCGCGTAGTAGCCCAGCCCACATCCGATCTGCACGACGCGCTCGCCTTCCTTGATGTCGAGCACGTCGAACACATGCGCCCACAGGCTCGGCAGCCCCGTATCGAGCTGGCGGCTCTCATCGATGGCGACGAGCACATCCGAATACAGATGGATCGGATCCGCGCTTTGCGTGCTCCAATAGTCGCGCACCGTGCCGCTCCGGATGCGCCACGGTCCCTGGTCCAGGAAGCGCTCGCGGGGAACGGTGGCCAAGGCCTGCACCAAGCGCGGCGATGTGATCTTCTCGTTGCGCGCAATTTCATCGGCGTAACGCCGGCGGGCCGCCGCAACATCGCTCATCGAGCCGGTCTCCTGATCACATCGACCTCAGCTCGGCCAGCAATGTCGACGCCTTTGTGACGTCGGCGGTGCTGACTCCTTCGTCGATCTTGCCGACGATCGGCGCGAGCAAGTCGAGCGCCAGCTGATGCTTGCCGATGTCGCGCCAAAGCATCGCCTGGCTCACGGCGGTTCGGAGCTCCCACGCCACCGCGTTCTGCTTGCGGGCGATATCGAGCGCGAGCGCGTAACAATCCTCCGCATCCTGCAACGCCGTCGGGCTATCGAGGGTCTGGGTAATCTCGCCTTGCAGACGATAGACCTCGGCGAGGAAAAATCTCTCTTCGTTCCGCTTCGCGATTGAGAGCGCATCATCCAAGGCTCTCAATGCAGCGTCTGGACGGCCGGCGCCAAAATACGCACTCGCGAGCATACTCTCGAACCATGATGTCGCAAGCCAGGAACCTGTCGCCTTATAGGCATCAAGGCCCGAGCGTATGAGGTTCAATCCCTCATCGATCTGACCGAATTGAGCGAGCGCCCAGCCCTGCAGGATGGTCGCCTGGTGCCTCCAATGCAGAAATCCGTGTTCGGACGAGACCACCAGGGCCCTCTTGGCATAGTCCATCGTTCCTTGGACGTCCTTGAGGTGCTGGCACAGATAGGCGCCGAACTCCCACGCGAACGCGAGCGAGAATGGATGCCGCTTCTGCTCCGCATAGGAGATCGCCTGCTCGATGGCGCGGCGCGCCGTCTCCGGGCGACCGAGAAACCACTCGACATATCCGCGATAGGCCAACAGGACGATGCCGGGATCGATCGCGTGGATCTCGGCCAGGTGATTATGCAGATTGGCGTCATAGAGACGAATGCCCTGGTCGACGTGATGTCGCGCTTCGGCGAACCGACCTTGGTAGAGCATGGTTTGCGCGGTCGCTCGTTGGGCCTCGATCAGATAACCCGTCTTCTCAAGAGCTTCCTCCGCGGTCTCGTCCGGGTCCGTGCGCGTCGCGAAGGCCAGCAGATCACCACTCAGATTGTCAGCTCTCGCCAAATTGGCGCGAATAAAATGATAGACCCAGAGGCCGCGCATCGAGGCGAAGATGGTGGGCTTGTCGTTGCACTGCTGACCAAGCGCGAGCGCCCTTGTATAATTGTCCTCGACCTCCTGCACCGAATAGCCCTTGCCTGCGATCAAGGCCGCTCCCAACGCCACGCGCAGAGCGAGCTCGGATTCGTCGCGCTCCTGCATCTGCGGACTGCTCCGCACCACTTCGAGACCGCGTCGGAGGTGGCCGATCGCTTCAAGATTGGCGCCGGCCTTCGCAGCCTGCCTGCCGGCCTTCAACCACAGACCGACCGCGACCTCGCTCTGCCCCGATTCCGTGAAGTGATAGGCCAGAAGCTCGGGTTCGCGCTCGGAACGCTCCGGGTACATCTCGGCAAGCACGACCGCGATCTTCGCGTGAAGCTTCTTCTTCTCGCTGTGCAACAGGCTCGAATGGGCCGCATTCTGAATCATCACATGCTTGAAGAGGTAGACCGAGTCCGGCGCCTGGGCCCGGCGCACGATCAGACCGGCATCTTCGAGGTGAACCAGCGCGGCGTTGAGCTGCTCCTCGGCCAGATCCGCCACGGCGCGGATGATGCTGTATGAGAACTCCCGGCCGATTGTTGCGCCGATTTGCGCGACGCGCTTGAACGGCCCCATGCGATCGAGCCGGGCCATCAGGGAGTCGGTCAGCGTGGCGGGAATGGCGAGCTGACGAAACGCACCGGAAGCGAACTGCTGCCCGTCCTTCTCGCCCTCGGCACTCGACTCCAGCACCGCCTTTGTCAGCTCCTCGACGAACAGCGGGACCCCGTCGGTCTTGACGATGATTTCGTCGACGAGCTCCTTTGGCAGCGTCTTCGGACCGGCGACCCGCTCCACCAGGATCGTCCGCAGCTGCAGACTGAGCCGGTTGAGCGTCAATGTCGTAATGTGGGAATGCGCGGTCCAAGCCGGCTGAAACTCGGGCCGGGATGTGATGACGATCAGAACGGGTTCGTTCTGAATGCGATCGGCGAGCAGCTCGAGCGCTTCATGAGACGTCGGATCGATCCAATGCGCATCTTCGAGGACAACCAACAGCGGCTTGTCACGGGCCAGCCCGATAAAGTAGTCCGCCAGCGCACCGACCGTCGCGTCTCGCTGCTGCTGGGGAGAGAGCACGAGGGGCGGGTAGCGATGATGCGTAGGGATCGACAATAAGGCCGCAAGCAACGGGGTCACCCGAACCGCCTCAGTACCGCAAGCGAGGATTGCCGCTTCGAGCCGGGTCAGGACGTTCTCCGACGAATCGTCGTGATCGAGTCCGATCGCAAGCTTCAGGTGCTCAGCGAAAGGATAGAGCGCCGTGCTGGTGTAATAGGGAGAGCACTGAAACGAGACCTGCCCATGCGGCTCGCCGGCGATCTGCTCCCGCAACTCCTGCACGATGCGCGATTTTCCGATTCCCGCTTCGCCCGACAGAATGACGACCTGACCACCGCCCCTTCTGGCCTCCTGCCAGCGCATGAGCAGCAGCGCGATTTCTTCCTCACGGTTCACGAGCGGCGTCAGCTTGGCTCCGACCGCCGCAGCGAACCGGCTCTCTACGCGCGACGGGCCGACCACTTTCCAAGCCTGGATTCGCTCCGAGATCCCCTTGAGCAGATGCCCACCGAGGCTTTCATAGTGAAACCTTGCATTCACGAGAGACTTGGTCGACGAGGCGATGATGACGCCGTTGGGCGGCGCCAGTCCCTGCAATCGGGCGGCGAGGTTGGGCGTTTCCCCGACCGCGGAATCGCGCTCCTCGGTGCCCTTGCCGATCAGATCGCCGACGACGACCGGGCCGGTCGCGATCCCGATCCGGACGGCAAGCGCTCCCGTGAAGACGCGGTTCGGCTCCTCGGACTGCGCTGAAATCGCGCGCACGATCTCGAGCCCGGCGCGAACGCCGCGCTCGGCATCGTCCTCATGCGCATTCGGGTAGCCGAAATAGACGAGAATGCCATCTCCGATGTAGCGGGCGACGAACCCCTCATAACGTCCCAACACGGCGACACAAGTCTCGCGGTAGGCGGCGATGATGTCGCGGACATCTTCGGGATCGAACCGTTCCGAAAGCGACGTCGACCCCACGAGGTCGCAGAACATCACGGTCAGCTGCCGCCGTTCAGCGCCGGACGTGACGCCGGAGGCTCTACGGCCATTGACCACAAGAGTGCTGCCGGCGCCGTTGTTGAGAGCCGCGATCGCGCGCTGGAGTCGCCGGCGGTCCCCGATGGGCAGGCCAAGTTGTGCCAGATCGGATTCGGTGAGATCGGCAACGACATCCAGGTCGATGCACTGCCGCTCGAACAGGCCGACATATTGGCCAAGGCCAATACTCTCGAGCCAGTTTTTCAGACCGCTCTGGACTTCAACGCTTGGTTCTTCCTCAGCCATTACCAATCCGTGCGGCCGTATGATCGGACACCAAAAGATAGCACCGCAAGTACATTATGCAAAAGTTCAGAACTGTTTCTGTCTCGGACAGACTTCAGCGCTAGTGGACAGTCTGCGCGCCGCACTTGATCTTGGATGCATTTGGCAACACCAGGCAGGTTACGCCATCCTATCGGATCACGCCGTCGAGGTCTTGGATTTCGGGCCGATGACAGAGCTTTTGGCCCGCCTGGCGCGACCATGAGGGGACAGCACGCCCCGGCCCGGCGCCATGCCTTCACGGCCACGCGATGGCTCGGTGGCCGGACGGACATCTCGCTCCAGACACTTATATAATTCACTCAGCGAAAGTCGCCGCGCCCCGGCTCGCCCGCCGCGACCCGGCAACTACAGCCGTGTTGCCACGTCACCAGCTCAGATCGAGCTGATAGATTCCCACTCCGCGCGCTCAAAGACTGAGCAGAACAGCACACACGCTGAGGAGCGGTGCCGAGCCGCTGCCCAGCCAGGGGAGCTCGACCATATCACAGCGGCCGCGACCGCCCGACCTCCATCTGCAGGTCGTGCGATCGCGGCGGCATCGTCCGCCCGCCTCTCGTTCTTTGTTCGTTCTTGATAGCGATCGGCGCTCCCCGTCCAGAGGCCGCCAGTCTTAGCGGGACCCGACAGAGATCCTCCGTGACACGCGGCCGCCGACGCTCAGCGCGGCAGCGATCCGTTGGCTTGCCGGATCTGTCTCTCCGACAATGCACCCCATGCCTGCACCGTCGACCGGTCGGACTTCGATGCGCTGCACCTCCATTTCTGATGCAGCCCATGACCACCACCGATGTACTGACAACATCCGCATTCGGTGTTGGACCCCCTGTCGCCATCGACGATCATGGCGGGACAGAACTCGCTGGCCGCGCCAGCAAAGACAGCTTGCAGCAGCGTCCGTTCGCAAAGGCCCGACGCGATATCGCGCCCAAACTTCAACGGCCGATGATGCCCGGCAATCCAACGCAGATCAGTCAATCTCGTCTTGATTCTTTCCTCGCCAGCAAGCAACGTCCCGGGGTTCATTTGGCTAGAATCAGTTCAAAGGGAATTGCAATGGCCCTCAAATACCTAGACCCCAAACTTTTGAGCGAGAAGCAGAAGGCGGAGTTGAGGAAAGTCCTCAACACGCAACTCAAGGAGATCCAGGACAAGCTGAACGAAATCGATCAGCTGAGCGACAAGCCGAAAGCACCCAAGAAGACCAAGAAGACCAAACGGTAAGGCCCAGCACAGGGCGAGAGGCGGCGCGGCTAGACCGGCGCGGGTGGGCATTCGGAGCTGAGCGGCTCATCCCGACAAATCTTGTTTGCTGAGGATGATGTTTGCTGAGGATGGCATTCGTTGCCGGACACCCATCCTCGTCGGCTTTGGTTCAGCCCGTCCATGTTGTTCGCGCGCGGTCAGGCCGCGTGTCGGCAAGTCAACCGCAAACCTCCTACCTCCCCCGGCCTCGCTCTCGCTTTGTTCATGACTGGGCTCCGGCCCTCGCCTCGAGGCCGAACTGCTGATCGCCAACGCGCTTGGTGGCCATCGGTGAGCGCCGCACGTCCTTTTTTCGGCTTCATCAAACCGAGCTCCCACGACCTCCTCGTCGAACCGTTCGCCATCACCTGATCGCATCAATTGTCGGGCTGGACCTCGCGAGCGGCCGCTTGTCGCAAATGCGTCATCTGATCCGGCAGCGGGCCGTCATCGAGCTCGCGGATGGGCCTGCCGGGCATCGGCGGGGCTCATGATCGCCCGGTGAGGCCATGATGACGTGATCGGCATCCTGCTTCCGGTTTGCCGGCGGGCCGGTGCGCAGCGCAAATCGCGAGCGACGGCTTCGGCCCTGACCATCGAACGGCCCCGCGAGGGTCGAACACCCGGCGGCATCACGCGAATTCATGTGCATAAGCCCCCTGCGTCCACCGCAGGCGCCACAGAATGCGCCTGCTGCTGTCCGTGGCGGCGGCGCAAGGCGGCTTTTGCAGGGCGGAACTCTCACGTTTTCCTGATTCCCGCGTCAGAACGCCGCGGGACGAATTCGCCTATGGTCCCGCGCGTTTCCAACCCACGGAGGTTTTCCGCATGCGTAAACTGATCATCGCCACCGCCGCGCTCGCATTCGTCTCGTCGGCTGCTCTTGCCCAGTCGACCGAGAAGCCGATGACGACCACCGGCCAGGCGGCCAAGGGTGGCGACGCCATGAGCGGCGGCGACGACATGAAGATGAGCAAGACGAAGAAGAAGGCGGCCAAGAAGACGTCCGGCGACGGCATGTCGAAGTAGCCCCTCAGCGCGGGCGTGCCTCTCTTGGGCACGCCCGGCGCCCGCCGCCCCGCGCGGCAGATGCGTCGCCCCTCGCTCCTCTTCCATCCAATCCAGGCCGCGCTCGATCCGCCACCGGCCGCAGCACCACCGACTGATCCGGCCAGATCATCACGCGCAGGCGCGTCATGACGTGAGCTGTTGTTGCAGCGAGATCGTGCCGAAATCCGGTTGTCGCTTTCCCGGATCACGCTCTATGAAGCGGTCAGTCCGAGCTGCTGCAATCGCCCGGCGAACCAGGCCGACAGCGGCGGATCGATCCGCGCGCCGACATAGACCTCGGGTGTCAGCACGCTGCGGCGGTCGAGAATCAGCAGCACGCCGATCCAATAGGCAAACCAGAGGTGCGGATCGGTGAGCGCCATCAGCTTGTGACGGTCATGCGCCAGTGGCTGATGATTGCCGGCCTTGCGCACCTCGACCGCGAGCAGATTGTCGGGGACGCCCCGCTTGTGCACCACGACGTCTGGGTAGATCGACTTGGCCAGGTCGTCGTCGGTCGAGACGATCGACCCCCTCGGCAGCAGCATGGCGCGATCGCCGAGGCGATTGTAGTCACAGTCGACATCCCAGCCCAGGAAGTTGCGCTCGATATGCACCGCCAGGCGGTGCGTCAGGGTGCGTTCGCCGAGATCCCGATCGAGGATAAAGCGCTCGCGCGCGTAGAACTCCTGCAGCGCAGATATCAGCCGGTTCAATTCGCTGTGCATGCCGCCCAAACAGAACAAACGATGGAGACGCCCCCATCAACACGTGATCGGGCTGAGTCGCCAACCATCAAAATGCGGCAATGACGCTGCCATCAACCGGCGGCCGATTTGCGGCCGCCGGTTGCGGGCGAGGACGCTTACATCTGCACTTCGATCAGGCGCGGGCCAAATTCCGCATTCGCCTCGGCCAGCGCCGCATTGAACTCGTCGGCCGTGGTGACGGCGCGGCCGGGAACACCCATGCCCTTGGCCATGGCGACGAAGTCCAGCGTCGGTCGGTCGATCTTGAGCATGTCCTGGGCGCGCTGGCCGGGTTGGCCGGCCCCGACGCCGTCGAACTCGCCGCGCAGGATCTGGTAGATCCTGTTGGCGAACACCACCGTCACGACGTTGAGGTTCTCGCGCGCCTGGGTCCACAGCGACTGGATCGTGTACATCGCACTGCCATCGCCGACCAGGCACATGACCTTCCGATCCGGACAGGCGACCGCGGCGCCGGTCGCGACCGGGGTCGAGAAGCCGATCGAGCCGCCCATGTTCTGCAGCCAGTCATGCGGCTTGGCGGCTGCGGTCGGCGGGAAGAAGCCGCGCCCGGTGGTGATGGATTCATCGACGATGATCGCATTCTCCGGGATCGCATAGGCGATCGCCTGGGCGATCGTCGTGTGATTGAGCGCCCCGGTCGGCTTGATCAGCTCGGCGAGCTGCTGCGGCTTCACGTCCTGGGCCTTGGCGCCGAGATGGTCGGCGAGCGCCTCCAGCGCGGCGGCGGAATTCTCGCCCCAAGCGGTCATGCGGTGCACCTCGGTGCCCTCGGCCTTCAGCACGCTCGGCTTGTTCGGATAGGCGAAGAAGGCGACGGGATCGTTGGCCTCGACCAGCACGATGTGCTTATAGTTTTTCAGGATCGGCAGCGCCTGCTCGATGACATAGGGAATGCGGTCGATCGAGAACCGTCCCGCCCCGCGTGCCATCCGCGGATGATAGGTCTGCCCCATCACCCGGCAACCGGTCTTGCCGGCGATGCGCTGGGCGAAGGCGAGACCCTGCTCGGTCAGCGCGCCGGCGGTCATCAGCACCAGCGTCTCCGGACCGTGGGCGTGCAGGATCCTGGCCGCCTTCTCGACGGCGTCGGCCGAATAGCTCGGGCGCTGCGTCTCCGCCGGCACGTCGGCGATGCCGTCAGCGTCGTTCCAGGCGGTGTCGGCGGGCAGGATCAGGGTCGCGATCTGCGGCGGCGCACTCCGGGCGGCGGCGATCGCGGCGGCGCCGTCGGCGGCCACCGCCTTGGCGCTTGGCGACGTCCGCACCCAGTCGGACATCGGCCGCGCCAGGCCCTCGATATCGGAGGTCAGCGGCGCATTGAAGCCGATATGGTAGGTCGCGTGCTGGCCAACGATGTTGACGATGCCGGAACGTGCCTTCTTGGCATTGTGCAGATTGGCAAGACCGTTGGCCAAGCCCGGGCCGAGATGGAGCAAGGTGGAGGCCGGCGTTCCCTTCATGCGGAAATAGCCGTCGGCGGCGCCGGTGACCACGCCCTCGAACAGGCCGAGCACACAGCGCATGCCCTCGACCCGGTCGAGCGCCGCGACGAAATGCATCTCGGAGGTACCCGGATTGGTAAAGCAGACGTCAACGCCCCCCGCGACCAGGGTCCGCACCAGGCTTTCCGCACCGTTCATCATGTTCTCCCGTTGATCCCGCGCGTTGTCTTGCAAGGTGAGGCAGATCAATCATTGTTCGCCTGCGGCGTCAAAGGGCGCAGCCGCATTGCAGCCATCGCGGCCATGCCGATGCCGGGCGTCGCAGGCCGGAGCAGGCAGGACCGGGATCGCCGTGGGATTTGGGCCACGGGACCAGCACCGCCGGCCAGCCTCACGGCGCCGTGGGTTGCGAAACACGGACGTTTATGGCCTGTCTGCGATGCAATTGGATTGATCTCAGGGGATGGAAATGAAGCGGTCTATTGCTTTTGGAATTGCTGCGGTCGCGTCGCTCGCGAGCACCGCAATGGCGCGTGCGGAGTTCTTCGATTCGCGTGACGTCTTCGGCGGCGGGCCGAACTTCTTCCAGGGCGGCGTCAGCCCGATTCCACGGGAGACGGTAATGTTCCAGGGCCAGTATGCGCCCGGCACCATCGTTGTGAGCACGTCAGAGCGCCGGCTCTATCTGGTGCTGGGGAACGGCCAGGCGCTGCGCTACGGCATCGGCGTCGGCCGTGACGGGTTCCGCTGGAGCGGCGTGCATCGCATCACCGCCAAGAAGGAGTGGCCGGCCTGGACCCCGCCGGCACAGATGCTGCGCCGCCGTCCCGATCTGCCGCGTCACATGGCGGGCGGCATCGAAAACCCGCTCGGCGCCCGCGCGATGTATCTCGGCTCCACGCTGTACCGCATCCACGGCTCCAACGAGCCGGAGACGATCGGCCAGGCGGTGTCGTCGGGCTGCTTCCGCATGACCAACGAGGACGTCGCTGACCTCTATGATCGCGTGGCGGTCGGCACGACCGTGATCGTCAAGAACTGAGAGCTGGACCCACCCGATGCCGCGCCGGCGGACCGCTGATGCCGACCACGGACCCGCCCGCACCGGGCGGGCGTTCCTGCGGCTGGCGGCCGCCGCGCTGAGCCTGCTTGCGGTGACGACGATGCCGCTGCCGGCCTCGACGGCGGAGATTCCGGCGATCGCGGCCCGCCAGCGTGCCGAGAAGAAGAGCTTCACCGACGCCGAGATCACCGACGGCTTCTTCAAGACCGCGTTCGGCGCCGAATATCACCTCGCCGGACGGGTCGACCGCATCAGGAAGTACAGCACTCCGGTCCGGGTGTTTGCCGATGGCCGCCGCGCCGACCGCAAGGCACAGCTCGCCAGGGTGATCGGCGACATCGCCGCGCGCGTGCGCCATCTCGACATCGCGATGACCGAGACCGACGGCGACGCCAATGTCCGCGTCAAGCTGGTGCGCGACCGCGACCTCTACCACACGATCAGCCAGTCTTATGGCAGCGAGCGCGCGCGCGAGATCAAGAGTTCACTCGACCCGCAATGCCTCTCCGGCTTCCGCAAGAACGAGGCCTTCGAGATCGAGCATTCCGACGTCATTCTGACGGTCGACAACGGCGATTTCGTCTTTCTCGACTGCGCCTATGAGGAGCTGTTGCAGTCGCTCGGGCCGATCAACGACACCGCGAGCGTGCCCTGGACGATGTTCAATGACAACGTCTCGATGGGCTATTTCGACGTCTACGACCAGTACATCCTCAACCTCCTCTATGATCCGCGCGTCAAGGCCGGCATGACGCTCGCCGAAGTCAAGGCGGTGCTGCCGGACGTGCTCACCGACGTCCGCGTCTGGGTGAAGAAGGTCAACAATCTCCCGGAATGAGGAGCGCAGGAGTTTGGGGTGGAAGCGATCGGTTGTGAGGCCGGACAGCACCTCGATCCACCATTGTCGTCCCGGGGAAGTCCGGACTCGCGATCCGGCAGGCTGAGTGACAGCTTCTTCCAGCGCAGCGCCAACTCAGGACGGCCTGCAAATCCCCTTCAACGCGCGCCACTCCTCGGCGCTCAAGAGCGGCGGGCCGCTGGTCGGGCGGTTCTCGGCGCGCATGCGGGCCAGCCGGTCCTCACTGAGGGGATGGCTCGCCCAGAGCGACAGCGTGCCGTCCTCCTTGCCGGTGATGCGAACCATCAGTTCACCCATTGGTCGCGTCGGACGTCCGAGCTTATGCATCACCTGGATTGCGAAGCTGTCGGCGGCCTGCTCCGCCTCGCGCGAATAGGACGCGTCGATCATGGCGCGCGAGGCGAAGATCGCGGCGCCAGCGCCGGTGACGTCGCCGAACAACAGGCCGATCAGGAACGAGCTGCCGCCATTGTGGATCAGCTGCCGCAGGTTGTCGCGGTGTTTGAGATGGCCGAGCTCATGGGCCAGGACGCCGGCGACCTCGTCCGGGTCGTTCGATTTGTCCAGCAGCCCGCGAAACAGGAAGATGCGTCCGCCCGGCAGCGCGAACGCATTGGGAATCGGCGTATCCAGCACCTGCGAGGCGATGCCGTCGTCGAGGCCCGCCGGCCTGCGCAGCGCCGTGACCAGCTTGGCGAACGCCGCCTGCCCAGCCGCCTCGCTGCAGAGCTTGTCGCCGAACAGCGCCTGGATCTGCACCACGGCCGCCTCGCCGAGATGCCGCTCCATCCTCGGCGGCACCAGGGGTGTCA
Organism: Bradyrhizobium denitrificans; assembly: GCF_013179005.1. NCBI lineage: Bacteria > Pseudomonadati > Pseudomonadota > Alphaproteobacteria > Hyphomicrobiales > Nitrobacteraceae > Bradyrhizobium > Bradyrhizobium denitrificans. The sequence goes on from NZ_JABFDP010000028.1 coordinate 36,289, forward strand.
GCCGGTCGGCTGCAAAAGGCAGCACCACCAGAACGACCGCGACGATCGAGGCCGCGGCCGCCAACGACCAGCCGACGATGCGCGCGATGGTGCCGCGGGTGATCCTGTTCTCGTCGATGCGGCTGCAGCGCGCGCACAGCTCCGCCGCCAGCGCCGGGTCGCGGATCTCGAGGCGGGCCAGCGGTGACGCCGACAGGCAACTGACGCGCAGCGTGCCGGTTGGACCATCGACCCGGCGGATATCCTCGTAAGGCCACGACACGAAATTGTCGGGGCTCCGCAACACGAGCTGGTTGGCAAGGCCGAGGATGACGGTTTGACGGCGGTTCGACAGTCCGTCGAAATAGGTCGCGGGGCCGCTCGGCGGAGCAGCGTCCTGCGCAGCCGACGTGACGCCGACGACACCATCTGCGGGGGTGGGCTCACGATCAGAAGCCGGCGACGTCGAGCCCATCGGCAAACCCTTCGCCCAGCGCGCTGGCCAGATCGCCCTTGGCGGCGACATTGGCCATGGCCTCGATGCCATACACCCGAACCGAGTCCAGCGCGACCGCCCACATGTCGCGCACCAGATACAGCCGCATCACGACGTTGACCGCCAGGATCAGCGCGATGTAGCCAGGCACCATCGCGACCACGAGGAGCATCTGAGTGGCCAGCGCCTGGGCCTGCGGCAGACCGTCTTTTCCCAGCCCGAGCAGGCTCATGCCGAGCGCAATCACGGCGCCCAGATAGATCACGTAGACGAGCGACAGCAGGATGAACCAGCCGATCACCTTCCAATAGAGGCCGTGGAACGCATTCACGGGAAGGCTCGATTCCAGGCGCACGCCGCCGAACCGGATGCCCGACAGCCACCAGCGCCACTCGACGGCCTTGAACTGCGCATAGACGAAGGGCAACAGCGGAAACAGCAGGATTGCGAATGGCGCAATCAGCCACAGATACCAGGCTTGCTTGAAGAACTCCCAGCCGCGGCCTTCAAAATCACCGCGCAGATCGCCGTAATGCGAATGCCGCATCTTGTAGCGTTCGAGCGCAGCCGCCCGCCACGGCCACGCCAGTCCGAGCGTCAGCACGGCCAGCAGCGTCCACAGCATCGCGCGCCCGGCATAGGCCCAGCCCGAGCCATCCATCCAGAACCGCACGCCGCGCCACACCGTGCGCGTCAGGCGGTAGCGACGCGCGCGATAGATCGCGAACTGGCCGAACGCGTAGAACGAGATCAGCAGCGGAATGCTGGCGAAGCCCTCGTAACGCTCGGCCTCCACAGTGACGAGAAAGTAGGCAAGGTAGATCGGGACCAGGATGGCCATCGCGAACAGGAAGCCGATCAGGAGCTCCTTGCCGCGACCGGTATATTCGGCGGAATCGCCGTCGACCGATGTGTTGACCCACAGGTGCCGGCGAATGTCGGTGGCCAGCCAGAACCGGTAGAACCCGAGCGTAATCAGTTCGATGGCCGCACCGCGGCTGACCAGTCGAAAGAACTCGCTGCGCGCGCCGGAGAAAGTGACAGAGAGCGGCGGAAGCGGCGGAGGCTGCTGCGGAACGAAACTCATCTGGTTCACGGCTCACGACTCCGACACACGCAACGACATGCAAAATACCTCGGAGATTCGTCGCCGCGGCGAATCCGAGGTTCGAGGTTGGTGACGCATTTTGTACGCAAGTCGGCCGGAAAAAAACACCGGCCGGGGCGACACGCGAATAAATATCTGCAGCCCAGCCGATGGGCGAGCGCAGGCATCCGCCTGCGTCGCCGATACGGCGGCGGCTTATGACGTCTTGTCGAACAATTCCCGCCCGATCAGCATGCGGCGGATCTCGCTGGTGCCGGCGCCGATCTCGTACAGCTTGGCATCCCGCAGCAGCCGACCAGTCGGATAGTCGTTGATATAGCCGTTGCCGCCCAGCAGCTGGATCGCGTCCAGCGCGCACTGCGTCGCCTTCTCCGCGGCAAACAGAATGGCGCCGGCGGCATCCTCGCGCGTGGTTTCGCCGCGATCACAGGCCTTGGCAACCGCATAGACATAGGCGCGCGCGGCATTCATCGTCGTATACATGTCGGCGACCTTGCCCTGGACCAGTTGGAAGGTGCCGATCGGCTGGCCGAACTGCTTGCGCTCATGCACGTAGGGCAGGACCACGTCCATGCAGGCCTGCATGATGCCGAGGGGACCTGCCGCCAGCACCGCGCGCTCGTAGTCAAGCCCTGACATCAGCACGTTGACGCCGCGGCCGACCTGCCCCAGCACGTTCTCCTCCGGCACTTCGCAGTCCTCGAACACGAGCTCGCAAGTATCCGAGCCGCGCATGCCGAGCTTGTCGAGCTTCTGCGCCGTGGAGAACCCCTTCATGCCCTTCTCGATGATGAAGGCGGTGATGCCGCGCGGTCCACCTTGCGGATCGGTCTTGGCATAGACCACCAGCGTCTCCGCCACGGGACCGTTGGTGATCCACATCTTGCTGCCGTTGAGCACGAAGCGGTCGCCGCGCTTGTCGGCGCGGGTCTTCATCGACACCACATCGGAGCCGGCCTGCGGCTCCGACATCGCCAGCGAGCCGACATGCTCGCCGGAGATCAGCTTGGGCAGATATTTGCGCTTCTGCGCTTCGTTGCCGTTGCGGCGGATCTGGTTGACGCAGAGATTCGAGTGGGCGCCGTAGGACAGGCCGACCGACGCCGAGGCGCGCGAGATCTCCTCCATGGCGATGCAGTGCTCGAGATAGCCCAGGCCGGCACCACCATACTCCTCCTCGACCGTGATGCCGTGCAGCCCGAGTTCGCCGATCTTGGGCCAGAGGTCACGCGGAAACTGGTTGGAGCGGTCGATCTCGGCCGCGCGCGGGGCGATTTCGTTTTGCGAAAAACCGGCCACCGTGTCGCGGATCGCATCGGCGGTCTCGCCGAGGTCGAAATTGAACATGCGTTGCGCGTTGGCGATCATGACGGCGGCCTCCTGCTCATCTTCTGCTTTGCAACAAATCGGCGTAGCCATATTCCGTGACGTGGCGCTTGTCACGCCCGGCGTCCAGGAAACAGCAGCGCCGCAGCGCAAGATCCCTCCTTGGGGCCTCCGTCAAACTCCCCGCTTGCCCAGCGCGCCCGGGCAGGATGTAATCGCGCCCAATATCGTCGGACATCAAGAATCCGGCCAGGAGGAGACATCCATGCTCGGGACGACCATTACGGCCGACATCCGAAGGCCTGTCGCGACAGGCGAGCGCGCCATCGACGAAGCCAGTCGCCGCGCCGCGTCGCTGCCGCTCGACGCGTTCGATCCCGGCAATCCCGAGCTGTTCCGCAGCGACACGCACTGGCCCTATTTCGACCGGCTGCGCCGCGAAGATCCCGTGCATTACTGCAGGGACTCGATGTTCGGTCCGTATTGGTCGATTACCCGCTACGACGACATCATGGAGATCGAGACCAATCACGCCGTGTTCTCGTCGGCCTCGGCGCTGGGCGGCATCACCATCCGCGACATCGATCCGGAGCTGCGCCGCGAGAGCTTCATCGCGATGGACCCGCCGCGCCACGCCGCCCAGCGCAAGACGGTGGCGCCGATGTTCACGCCGACGCATCTCGACGAGCTCGCGATCAACATCCGCAAGCGCTCCGCCGAGTGCCTGGACAATCTGCCCCGCGGCGAAGTGTTCGACTGGGTCGATCGCGTGTCGATCGAGCTGACCACGCAGATGCTGGCGGTGCTGTTCGACTTCCCCTGGGAGGATCGCCGCAAGCTGACGCGCTGGTCGGACATCACGACCACGATCCCCGGACCGGACGGGCTGGTCGCCACCGAGGACGAGCGCCAGGCCGAACTGATGGAGTGCGCCCGCTATTTCGCACGGCTCTGGCAGGAGCGGCAGAACCAGCCGCCGAAGAGTGACCTGTTGTCCATGATGGCGCATAGCGACGCGACGCGGAACATGGACCCGAAGAATTTCCTCGGCAATCTCGTATTGCTGATCGTCGGCGGCAACGACACCACGCGCAACACCATGTCCGGCAGCATCTATGCGCTCAGCCAGAATCCCGATCAGTACCGCAAGCTGAAGGACAACCCGGCCCTCATCGACAGCTTCGTGCCCGAAGTGATCCGCTGGCAGACCCCGCTGGCCCATATGCGCCGCACGGCGCTCGAAGACATCGAGTTCCGCGGCAAGCAGATCAAAAAGGGCGACAAGGTGGTGATGTGGTACGTCTCGGGCAACCGCGACGAGACCGCCATCGCGCGTCCCTACGACTTCATCATCGATCGCGCCCGTCCGCGGCAGCATCTGTCATTCGGCTTCGGCATCCACCGCTGCGTCGGGCTGCGGCTTGCCGAGCTGCAGCTCAAGATCATCTGGGAAGAGATCCTGAAGCGCTTCGATCATATCGACGTGATGGACGAACCCAAGCGGGTCTATTCCAGCTTCGTCAAGGGATACGAGACATTGCCGGTCAGGATTGCGGCCTAGAGTCAACTCGACGATTTGAAACGATGACGATCCACCGATCTCCGTCATGATGAGGAGCCGAAGGTGACGACGTGTCCGTCATAGCCCAGCGGGCGACGGCGGACGCAATCCGGACCTGTTTCCGGCCCCGGACTGCTTCCGCGTCGCTCGCAATGCCGGACGGCAGGCCATACCTGATCCATTGTTAGGGTTTGGAGCATTTCTCCAGAAAAGGACCACCCCATGACCGCCCAGGCCGCGCTTCGTTCCGACCATGCCGATCTGCTGCGCCAGGCGCGGCTGGAGGCCTATTCGACGCCGATCGAGGACTTCCATCCCGGAGCACCGCGCCTGTTCCAAAGCGACACGATCTGGCCGTGGTTCGAGCGGCTGCGCAAGGAAGCGCCAGTGCATTACTGCACCAAGGCGCCGATCGAGCCGTATTGGTCCGTCACGCGCTACCACGACATCATGCATGTCGACACCAACCATGCGATCTTCTCCTCCGATGTCAGCAATGGCGGCATCATGATTCGCGACGTGCCGCCCGGCTATGAATGGCCGAGCTTCATCGCGATGGACGAGCCCCGCCATGGCGAGCAGCGCAAGACGGTGTCGCCGATGTTCACGCCGGATCATCTCGACGAGATGGCGGTGCTGATCCGGCAGCGCTCGGCCAAGGTGCTGGATTCGCTGCCGCGCAACGAGACCTTCAACTGGGTCGAGAAGGTCTCGATCGAATTGACGACGCAGATGCTCGCGACCCTGTTCGACTTCCCGTTCGAGGAGCGGCGCAGGCTGACGCGCTGGTCCGACGTGTCCACCGCGCTGCCCAAGAGCGGCATCGTGTCGTCGGAGGACGAGCGCCGCCGCGAGCTCGCCGACTGCGCCGAAACCTTCGGCCGGATGTGGAAGGAGCGCCAGGCCAATCCCGGCCGCGACCTGATCTCGATGATGGCGCACAGCGAGGCGACACGGCACATGACGCCGGACAATCTGATGGGCAACCTGATCCTGCTCATCGTCGGCGGCAACGACACCACGCGCAACACCATGACCGCCTCGGTGCTGGCGCTGAACGAGAACCCGGCCGAGTATCAGAAGCTGCGCGACAATCCGGCTTTGATCGACACCATGGTGCCCGAGGTGATCCGCTGGCAGACGCCGCTGGCGCATATGCGGCGCACAGCGCTGGTCGATACCGAGCTCGGCGGCCAGAAGATCAGGAAGGGCGACCGCGTCGTGATGTGGTACGTCTCGGGCAACCGCGACGAGGAGGTGATCGAGACTCCCGACGCCTTCATCATCGACCGCAAACGGCCGCGCATCCACCTCTCCTTCGGCTTCGGCATCCACCGCTGCGTCGGCATGCGGCTGGCCGAACTGCAGCTGCGCATCGTCTGGCAGGAGATCCTGAAGCGCTTCGACCGTATCGAGGTCGTCGGCGAGCCGAAGCGGGTCTATTCCAGCTTCGTCCGCGGCTATGAGTCGCTGCCGGTGCGCATCCCGGGGTGAGCGCTTCCGAGCCTCACCCTGATGAGCCCGCCCGGAGGCGGGCGTCTCGAAGGGCGAGGCCGGGACAGCGGCCTCATGGGTCGAGACGCGCCGCCAGCAAGACTGTTTGTGTTGGCCCGCCTCTCGCGCGGCACTCCTCACCATGAGGTTTGGAGTTCCGCCTGTTGGGCGGCGGCGCCACTCATGGTGAGGAGCCGCGCAGCGGCGTCTCGAACCATGAGACCGCCAACTCCCTATAAGAATCCGGCATGGCCGGGTGAACCAAATTCAATGGGCCCCGGTCGCCATTTCTGGCTAAATCATCCGCTGCACCATCGGTGCGCATGAACCGCAGGACGCCATGGCCGCTTCCGACACGCCGACGACAGGTCCCGACTGGCCGCTCGCCATCTACGAGGCGCTAAAGGCGGCCGATGTCCGGCAGCTCTGCTACGTGCCCGATGCCGGCCATTCCCGCCTCATTCGCCTGGCGCATGACGATCCCGCGATCGCCACCACTGTCCTGACCACCGAGGAGGAAGGCGTGGCGCTCTCCGCCGGCGCCTGGCTCGGCGGCCAGCGCGCGGTGCTCCTGATGCAGTCGAGCGGCGTCGGCAATTGCGTCAACATGCTGTCGCTGCTTTCGAGCTGCCGGTTCCCGTTCCTCACTTTCGTGACCATGCGCGGCGAATGGGCCGAGTTCAATCCGTGGCAGGTGGCGATGGGCAAGGCGACGCCGGCTGCCTTCGACATCATGGGCGTCACCGTGTTCCGGCTGGAGCGGCCTGACGACGCCGGCGAGATGGCGGCCGCAGCCGCAAGACTCGCCTTCGACAGCAATCAGGCCATCGCCGTGCTGATCTCCCAGCGCATGATCGGCGCCAAGAAGTGGACGGAGGGCAAGTGATGAACACAGCGCTCGACCGTCGCGCCGCCGTGCAGGCGCTGCTGCAGGACCGCGGCGACCTGCTGGTGATCAGCGGCCTCGGCTCGTCCTCCTACGACGTGTTTGCGGCCGGCGATCATCCGGCGAACTTCTATCTCTGGGGCGCGATGGGCGGCGCGGCCATGATGGGACTCGGCCTCGCGCTGGCGCAACCGTCGCGGCCGGTGGCCGTCATCACCGGCGACGGCGAACAGTTGATGGGGCTCGGCGGCCTTGCGACCGCGGCGGCGAAGAAGCCCAGCAATCTGTCGATCATCGTGCTCGACAATGCGCATTTCGGCGAGACCGGCATGCAGATGAGCCATTCCGGGCTCGGCGCGAGGCTGGAGCTGATCGCCTCGGGCGCGGGCTTTCCCTCCGTGAGCACGATCGCCGATCAGGTTGCGCTCGATGCCTTCCGGCCGAAGCTGCACGACCGCGCAGGTCCGCATTTTGCGCGCGTCGTCATTTCCACCGATCACGTCGACCGCGCCCTTCCGCCGCGCGATGGCGTGTTTTTGAAGAACCGCTTCCGCGGCCATCTCGGCTATCCGGTCAGCTAGACCATGGTTGCCACGCACCTTTCATGTGTCGCAGCAGGCAAGGCTGACCAGCCGCAACGCTGGCATTCCAAGCTTGCCAAGCACCGCACGCTTCGTCATAGGCTATCATCAACACATAGAGGGAGACCGCGGGACGTGTGATCACGGCCCGCGGAGCAAGGAATGACAGAACAGCATCAGCACGACGACTACGCAGACATCCGCGACGCGGTGGCGAAACTCTGCGCCCAGTTCCCCGGCGAATATTGGCGCAAGCTGGATCGCGAGATGGCCTATCCGTCGGCGTTCGTCGATGCGTTGACGCAGGCCGGCTATCTCTCCGTGCTGATCCCCGAGGAATATGGCGGCGCCGGCCTCAAGCTGTCGGCTGCGGCCGCGATCCTGGAGGAGATCCAGCGCGCCGGCTGCAATGGCGGCGGCTGCCACGCCCAGATGTACACGATGGGAACCGTGCTGCGGCACGGCTCGGCCGAGCAGAAAGCCAAATGGCTGCCGAAGGTCGCGAGCGGCGAATTGCGGCTGCAGGCGTTCGGCGTCACCGAGCCGACCTCGGGCACCGACACCTCGTCGTTGAAGACCTTCGCCAAGCGCGACGGCGATAGCTACATCGTCAACGGCCAGAAGATCTGGACCAGCCGAGCCGAATATTCCGACCTGATGATCCTGCTCGCGCGCACCACGCCGAAGGACCAGGCGCAGAAGCGCACCGACGGACTCTCCGTCTTCATCGTCGACATGCGCGAGGCCAAAAAGGCCGGGCTCACCATCCGCCCGATCCGGACGATGATGAACCACGCCACGACGGAGGTGTTCTTCACCGACATGCGGGTGCCGGCGGAGAATTTGATCGGCGAGGAAGGCAAGGGCTTCCGCTACATCCTCTCCGGCATGAACGCCGAGCGCATCCTGATCGCCGCCGAATGCGTCGGCGATGCGAAATGGTTCATCGCCAAGGCGACCAACTACGCCAAGGAGCGCGTCGTGTTCGGCCGTCCGATCGGCCAGAATCAAGGCATCCAGTTTCCGATCGCCAAGGCCTATGCGTCGATGCGCGCGGCCGAGCTGATGGTCAAGGAAGCCACCCGCAAATACGAGGCTGGGCAGGATTGCGGCGCCGAGGCCAACATGGCCAAGATGCTCGCGGCGGACGCGTCGTTCGAGGCGGCCAACGCCTGCATCCAGACCCATGGCGGCTTCGGCTTCGCCGAGGAGTATGACGTCGAGCGCAAGTTCCGCGAAACGCGGCTGTATCAGGTGGCGCCGATCTCGACCAACCTCATCCTGTCCTACGTCGCCGAGCACGTGCTCGGCATGCCCAGGTCTTACTGAGGTCCTGCGATGCTGCCGCTTGAAGGGATCACTGTCGTCGCCGTCGAGCAGGCGGTGGCCGCGCCGTTCTGCTCGTCGCGCCTGGCGGATGCCGGCGCTCATGTCATCAAGATCGAACGGCCCGAAGGCGATTTCGCCCGCGGCTATGACGCCGCGGCGAAGGGGCAGAGCAGCTACTTCGTCTGGCTCAACCGCGGCAAGGATTCGCTGGTCGTCGATCTCGCCAAGCCGGACGGCCGCGCCGAGCTGGAGAGGCTGATCGCAAGCGCCGACGTGCTGCTGCAGAACCTCAAGCCCGGCTCGATGGACAGAATGGGCTTTGCCCGCGAGCGGCTGCGCAAGGACTATCCGAAGCTGATCTGCTGCACCATCACCGGCTATGGCGACTCGGGTCCTTATGCCGATCGCAAGGCCTATGATCTCCTGATCCAGGCCGAGAGCGGTCTGGCCTCGATCACCGGCGGCCCGGACGGTCCGTCGCGGGTCGGCATGTCCATCGTCGATGTCGCCACCGGCGCGACGGCGCATGCCGCGATCCTGGAGGCGCTGATCAAGCGCGGGCGCACCGGCGAAGGCGCCGACATCCGGATCTCGATGTTCGACGTGATGGCCGACTGGCTGACAGTGCCGCTGCTGAACGCCGAAGCCGGCAATGCGCCGAAGCGTATCGGCCTCGCCCATCCCTCGATCGCGCCCTATGGCGTGTTCACCTCGAAGGACGGCAAGGACATCCTGATCTCGATCCAGAGCGAGCGCGAGTGGAAGACGTTGTGCGCCAAGGTGCTGGATCAGCCCGGCCTGCCCGACGATCCGCGCTTCGCCGACATGGTCGCGCGCGTGCGCAACCGCGCGCTGACGGATGGCATCGTGGCGGAGCGCTTCGCAGCGCTGACGCGGGCCGAGCTGCTGGCCAAGCTCGCCGCTGCCGACATCGCCTTTGCCGAGGTCAACAGCATGGCGGACCTCGCAATGCATCCGCATCTGCGCCGGATCGAAGTCAATACGCCGAACGGCGTCGTCTCCTATCCGGCGCCCGCGGCGATCGTCGTCGGCGACGACAGGCATTATGGCGCCGTGCCAGGGATCGGCGAGGCGGCCTCGCCGCATCAGCGAAAGGGATGATCATGACGGATGAGCTCGATCTCGATCACCTCCGGCAATGGGTCGGCCGCAGCGCCGAGGCAACCGACATCGTCACCGCGCAACTGACCAAGGGGCTGCGCGCCACGCTGTTCCAGGATATCGGCGAGCCGCAAACCGGCGACATCGCGCCGTACACAGTGCATTGGTGCCTGGGCCAGCCGGTGTTCCCGCATGATCAGCTCGGGCCCGACGGCCACCCGACCCGCGGCGGCTTCCTGCCGCCGGTGCCGCTGCCGCGGCGGATGTGGGCCGGCGGCGAGGTGCAGTTCATCGATCCGCTGCGCGTCGGCGACGTCGCCACGCGGGTCTCGACGATCACGGATGTCAGCCTGAAGAGCGGCTCGACCGGCCAGCTCTGCTTCGTGGCCGTCGAGCATGTCGTCTCGACGCCGCGCGGCACAGCAATCCGCGAGCGCCAGGACATCGTCTATCGCGACATGGGCGGCGCGCAGCCTGCGTCGCCCAAGGCGCCCCCGCCGCCGGTGGCGCAGCACAGCGAGAGCCACGTCTCCGATCCCGTGCTGCTGTTCCGCTACTCGGCGCTGACCTTCAACGGCCATCGGATCCACTATGACCGCGACTACGTCACCAAGGTCGAGGGCTATCCGGGGCTGATCTTCCACGGCCCGCTGCAGGCCGCGCTGCTGGTCGAGTTCGCCGCCGGGCTGAAGCGCAAGCCGCCGGCCAAGTTCGCCTATCGCGGCGTGCAGCCGCTGTTCGAGGGCAGCGAGTTCTCCGTCAACGCCAACGACAGGGATGGCGGTCTGGAGCTGTGGATCGCCAACGCCGAGCGGCAGCCGACGATGAAGGGCACGGCGGTGTGGTGAAACAGTCTATCGTCATTGCGAGCGAAGCGAAGCAATCCAGAGTTCCGCGACGACTCTGGATTGCTTCGTCGCTTCGCTCCTCGCAATGACGGCATGTGAGGAAACGCCTTTGGCCAAGACAACAAAAACAACGACNATGTGAGGAAACGCCTTTGGCCAAGACAACAAAAACAACGACCAAGCCCGTCACCGTCAAGCAGGCGACATTCGAGCTGCTGCGTGCCTTCGGCATCAAGAAAGTCTTCGGCAATCCCGGCTCGACCGAGCTGCCGTTCCTCAGCGACTGGCCCGATGACATCGACTACGTGCTCGGCCTGCAGGAGGCTTCCGTCGTCGGCATGGCCGACGGCTATGCGCAGGCGACGCGCAATGCCGGCTTCGTCAATCTGCATTCGGCCGCCGGCGTCGGCAATGCGCTCGGCAACATCTACACCGCGCATCGCAACCAGACGCCGCTGGTGATCACCGCCGGCCAGCAGGCGCGCGCGATCCTGCCGCTGCAGGCGTTCCTCTATGCCGAGCGCGCCAGCGAATTTCCGCGCCCTTACGTCAAATACAGCGTCGAGCCGGCGCGCCCCGAGGACGTGCCGGGCGCGATCGCGCGCGCCTACTACACTGCGATGCAGCCGCCCTGCGGACCGACCTTCGTCTCGATCCCGATCGACGACTGGATGCATCCGGCACAGCCGGTCTCGGCGCGCAAGGTCAGCCGCGAACTCGGCCCTGACCGCGCCGCAATGGACGAGCTGGTCGCCGCCCTGACAGCGGCGAGGAACCCGGCGCTCGTCGTCGGTCCCGGCGTCGACCGCGCCGGCTGCGTCACGCTGATGGTGCAGCTCGCCGAGAGGGCGAAAGCCGGCGTCTGGGTGAGCCCGTTCTCGGCGCGCTGCTCGTTCCCCGAGCGGCATCCGCTGTTCCAGGGCTTCCTGCACGCCTCGCCCGGGCAATTGTCGGACGCGCTCAAGCCGCATGACCTCGTGCTCGTGATCGGCGCGCCGGTCTTCACCTTCCATGTCGAGGGCCATGCCGCGATCTTCGACGGCGCCACGGCGATCTATCAGATCACCGACGACGCCGACGGCGCGGCGGTGCCGCCGATCAGCACCAGCATCATCGCGACGATGCGGCCGGCGCTGTTGCTGCTGCTCGAGCTCCTGCCCGAGACCAAGCGCGCCGCGCCGCAGGCCCGCGTGCTGCCCGAGGCCCCCAAGCCATCCGATCCGATCCCGGTCGACTACCTGCTGCATACGCTGGGGCAGGCGCTGCCCGCCGGCGCCGCACTGGTCGAGGAGATCCCCTCGCACCGGCCGCTGATGCACAAATTCATGCCGATGCCCGGCGCGGATTCGTTCTACACGATGTCGAGCGGCGGCCTCGGCTACAGCCTGCCGGCGGCGGTCGGCATGGCGCTTGGGCGGCCGAAGGACCGCATTGTCTGCCTGATCGGCGACGGCTCGGCGATGTACTCGCTGCAGGCGCTATGGACCGCGGCACAGCGCCGGCTGCCAATGACTGTGGTCGTGATCAACAATTCCGGTTACGGCGCGATGCGCTCGTTCAGCCAAGTCATGCAGGTGCGCAACGTCCCCGGGCTTGAATTGCCGGGGCTCGATTTCGTCAAGCTCGCCGAGGGCATGGGCTGCGACGCGGTCCGCGTCAGCCGTTCGGCGGAGCTTCCGGCCGCCCTCGCGCGCGGCCTCGCCCATGACGGCCCCAGCCTCGTCGAGGTGATGGTGGATTCCGCCGTCCCGCTGCTCTACGCGCAGAAGAGCTGACACGCGGTTCGAACAGCGGACAAAGAGTCAAGATATCGACCTTGCGACAATTCGCCTCAACGCGGATGTCGGCAGCGTGATCTGCCGCCGAATGCGCATGATCGGGCCGCAACCGTGACGCTCGCTGTCGTCCGACAAGCGATTGTTTCGAAAGCTTTCTGACGCGCTGCGCCATCTCGCCGCAGCGCCGCTGCCGCAAAGGCCGCGAAATCCTGCCGTCAGCTGGCAGACAGCCGCCATGTTGGTTGCAAGGTCCGACCATTCTGCAAACCAAAATCATTACCAAAAGGTTCCGTCATCTGATCCAGCGTACCAATGGAGTTGAGCTGATGATGGATAAGAACATTCAAACCGCATCATCGAGGAAAGACCTCTATCGGCACGTCAGCGTGCTGGCTCTCATGGCCGCCTTGGCCGTGACCACGCTGCCGCGTGACGCCAACGCCCAGGCGGCGATGACGACCGCGCTCGCGACCTCGGCCACGACGAAGGCGGCGCAGGACGCGGCTGCGAAGGCCGCGCAGGACGCAGCCGCCAAGGCCGCAGCCGCAGCCGCCGCGAAGGCGGCCCAGGATGCCGCCGCCAAATCTGCGGCCGCTGCCGCGGCCAAGGCGGCGCAGGATGCCGCCGCAAAGCAGGCCGCGAAGGCTGCAGCCGACGCTGCGGCCAAGGCCGCCGCAAACGCGGCTGCAAAGGCGGCGACCAATGCCGCAGCCAGTGCAGCCAGCAAGGCCGCGACCACCGCCGCCACGGCGGCGACGGCCGCGAACGCGGCCAAGACAACGGTCGCAGTTGCCACCACAGGCACCGCCGGCACCACGAACACCACGACGGTGACCGCCAAGAACGGCGCCGCGACCGCAACGGCGACAGCAACCGGCAACGGCACAGGCACCGGCTTCGGCACCTCCACAGCCGCCGCAAAGCCCGCAGCCGCCACGACGGCCACGGCGACGACTGGAACGGCGACGAAGGGCGCTGCGACGACCGGCACAGCGGCAGCCACCACCACGAAGACGGCAGCCGCGACCACCACGAGCACGACGGCTGCGGCGGCCAAGCCGGCAACGACCTCGTCAACGACAACCACGACAGTCGCCGTCGCGAAGACGACCGCCGCCCCCGCGGCGGCCGCGGCAACCCCCGCCAAGGCCGCAGCCGCAACGAGCAGCAACGACGCGGTCGCCAAGGCCAACGCCGCAGCGCAAGCTGCTGCGCAGACCGCAGCCACCGCCGAAGCTCAAGTCGCCGCCGACCGCAAGGCGATCGACGTCGCACGCCAGGCCGAGCAAAATGCGCGCGGTGCGGCGATCGAAGCGCAGGAGCAGGCGGAGAAAAATCCGACTGCAGCCAACCAGGCTGCTGCCACCGCAGCTGCCGCGAAGCTGACGGCGGCCTCGTCGACGCTGCAGGCCGCCTTCCAGAAGCTCGACAAGGATATCGACGTCTCCAACGAGGCCAAGGAGGCCGCGAACGCCGCCAAGGATACGGCGCGCGAGACCGCCGAAGCGGCCGGCAAGGCCGCCCAGCAGGCCGGCCAGGCTGCAGGCAACGCCAACAATGGCGGCGCTGCGGCCAACAATGGCGGAGCCGCTGCCAACAACGGCGGAGCCGCGGCCAATAACGGCAACGGCAAGGCCAACAACAACAACCAGCAGAACCAGGAGGCCAAGGAAGCCGCCGAGCAGGCCGCGCTGCAGGCTGCACTCAAGACTGGCGAGCAGGCCCGCGCGGTGGCGCAGCAGAAGACCCAGGCCGCGCAGGCCGCCGCGACCCAGAACCAGAAGACGGTCGAGGCCGCGCTGAACCAGAAGATCGGCGCGCTCGATGCGGCGGTCGAGGCGGCCGAGCAGAAAGTGAATGCGGACCGGCAGGCGCTGGAGCAGGCGCGGCAGGCTGCGCAGCAGGCCAAGCAGGATGCGCAGGAGGCAGCCGAGCAGGTTGAACGCGCCAACAACGCCGCCAACCAGGCCGCGCTGGCAGCTGCGAACGCCAAGGCGCAGACCACCGCGAACGCCTTCAACCAGGCCAACGCGACCCTGAACGCTGACAATCAAGCCCTGACCCAGGCGCGCGAAAGCGGCGAGCAGCAGGAGCAGGCGCTGCGGGCGGCAGCCCAGCAGCAGATCCAGGCCGGCTACACCGCTGCGCAGCAGGCGACCCAGGCCGCCTGGGCCGAGGCGCAGCAGATCGGCAACGCCGCGCTTGCCGCGCTCGAGCAATAAGGCCACTGCGCTCCGCGCCGCCTGCCCGGCGGCGCGGACCAGATAAACGACAACAAGGCCGCAACCAGCCGCATGCCGACCCGGCCGGGGATGACGGTCACGCGTTGGGACTTAACCTCACCCCACCGCATGATCTGCCCCGGCCTCCCCCATCCGCCGGACATGCATTGCCTTCAGGCCCCGCCCCCCTGCGGGGCTTTTTCTTGCGTCCAGCCCCGGCAAAGTCGCGACGAGAGCCCGCCCCGCTCAACGATATAGGCTGATCACGACGGCCCTCTTGCAGAGGAAGCCGGCTGGCGCGCCACGCATGGCGATTGGCGCGGGACCATCGCGCGGCGGTTGGTCAGAAGCCTTCGCGCGGGGCCCGACGCCGCCATCAATACTGGAAGCGCACGCCGACGACGCCGACCACGGCCATGAAGTTGTTCATGACGATATTGGAGCGCGTCCATTCGGTGCGGACCTCGCTCTTGAGCTGAATGTTGCGATTCATCTTGTAAGTGCTGCCGGCCGCCAGGAAGGTCCGCTGATCGGTCCGGCCGATGCCGACGAACTGATCCTGGCCGTAGCCGCCGCGCAGGGTGCCGATCAGCCACGGCTCGAACTGATGGTCGACCTGCAGGATCACGTCCCGCGACAGGATGCCCGAGACGTTCATCGCCGGCGTCTCCGAGGCCTGCGACCGCGCCACCAGCACGAACGTCGTCGTATCGGTCGCGGCCCAGGCAAGGGTCGCATCCGCGATCACGCCGTTGATGTTCGGCATCGCCGGCGAGTCCATGCGACGCGTGAGATAGCCGACCGAGGCCTCGCCGGTCAGCGATCCCATGTTGACGACAGCGCCCGCACGCGCCGCAAGGCCGGTCGAATCGCGCCGCTGGCCGTTGAAATCGACCTGCAGATCGTGATTGCGGCGGTCGAAGCTCATATCGACGAAGGGTGAGATGTTCGGCGTCAGCACATAGGTCACGCGGAGCTGCGCACCTGGTTGAGTGTAGTTGCGGTCCTGTGTCCGCAACGGGATGTTGGTCGTGATCATCGCGTCGTTGAACACGACCCGATCGAGCGATCCCTTGAACGCGATCTCGCTCGCCCCGAGCTTCTGCAGAACGCCTGCGCTGCCGCCGAAGCTGGTGACGCGCGGCAACTTGAGCAGTCCCGGGATCGTCAAGGCATCGTTGACGAACCGGGCCTCGCCAGTGATCGCCGTCCCATCGATGACGTCGTAGCGCCCTTGCGCCCGCGCCTCGAAGGTCGGATGGCTGATGCCACGGACATTGGTGTCATCGGTATAGGCGCCGCGGAAATCGGCGTTGAGCTGATGCCGCTCCCATTGCGAGCGGAGCGAGACGTCGGTTGCCACGATCGCCACCGGCGATCCGGCTCCCCGGGCTCGCCGTGTCGGATTGCTGTCATAGCCAGCCAAGATCTCCACCGCCGGCTTCACGAGGAAGGATCCGACCGTCACGCCGGTCGGATCATAAGGTTTGGCGTCGGCCGCCACCGGTTGCGGCGTCACCGTGGTGAGATTGCGATCGGGCAAGACGTCGCGGTTGCGGATCACGCCGACCGGCTGGCTTGCCGCGACGGCCGGCAAGGCCGGTGCGACCGCGACCGGCTCCGCCGGCGCTGCTGAACCATGTGGTGCTGCATTTTGCGACGGGGCCGGTTGCGCTGCTGCCAGCTGCACTCCGCGCGTGACGTCACGCGCCGCCACCGGCGCGCTCAGACCACGCGCCGGCTGGAACGCAGCGGATTTGAGTGTGAAGCTGCCCGGAGACACGCCGGACTTGCCCGGAGCCGCAAGCGCCGGCGCACCGGACTCAGGCACGGGACGCAATAACGCGCCCACGTTGCGCGGGTCTTGGCGCATCGCCAGCATCCGGCTGTCATTGGCGATGCGCGGGACATTGTAGTAGATGCTGCGCGCGGTGACGTGACGGAAGAACAGCCGATCGGCCCGCCCGGGAACGACATCCGTCGGCTTGACCGTGATGGTCTGCTGCGCCGAGGCGGCATCGGCCACCATGACCGTGAGCAGCAGCACCTCGACCAGCGTGAGCGTAACCCCGCGCTGTGATCGCGTCACCATCAGCCGCTTCGTCCGCACGGCGAACGCGCCGGTCTTGTGGGATGAATGAGTTTGCACGGAAAGCCGAAGATACACAGGTCTCGCGAGAACGTCGGGATGCGCCCGACATCGTCCGCAACATGTGCAGCCAACGCGCTCCCCTTGTGACCAGATGACTGGCAAAGGTCGGCGGAAATTTTGCCGAGCCGGGGAGATTTCATGTGGCAATGAGGAGCATTCGCAACACGCAGGATCGAAGCGATCTGCAGACGCCATCGGCGCTCGCTGAACGAACTAATTAGTCATTTTTTGGTTCGACCGCCCTGCCGGCGCCGTAAACCGAACAATGCGGACCGACCACGCGAATCGGGCTCCGCGAAAACGAGAGGTCGTGTCTTGAGTTGTCAGGACCGGATGCAGGACCCGCCACGCCGTCACAGCCAAGGCCGGTGTGTTTGCCAAGGGGCGCGGTCAGATCATCGACGACAATGATCGCGAAGCTACTTGCCGAACTCTTCGCGCATCTTGGCCTGGATCTTGGCCATGCCGCCGAGCCAGCGATCGTAATTCTCGGTCTTCTTACGCATATAGCCGAGCACCTGCGGATGCGGCAAAATCAGAAATGTCTCGTCAGCGAGCCCCTTCAGCGCATCCTGCGCCACCTGCTCGGGCGTCAGATCGCCGTCACCGGATTGCGGGCCCTTCGGGATCGACCGCAGCATGTCGGTGTCGACGCCCTGCGGGCACAGGATCGAGACCTTGATGTTGTCAGCCTTGTGCGAGATCGCGAGATTCTCGGCGAATCCCACCGCGGCGTGCTTGGTGGTGGAATAAGGCGCGCTGCCGACCTGCGACAGCAGGCCCGCCGCCGAGATCGTGTTGAGGAAATAGCCGCCACCGCGAGCCTTGTAGCGCGGGATCAGGTGCCGCGCCGCGTACACATGCGCCATCACATGGATCGCCCAGCTGCGCGCCCACGGCTCATCCGTCGTGCCTCCGACATTCACTGCGAGCGGGTCGAAGCCGCCGCCGATGCCGGCGTTGGAGCAGAACAGCGCGATCGGGCCGAACTGCCGCTCGGTCTCCTCGATCACACGGCTGATGTCGGTTTCCTGCGAGACATCGCATTTGAACGCCGCGCCCCCGACGCTCTCGGCAACCGCCTTCGCTGCAGTCTCGTCGAGGTCGGCCACGATCACCTTGGCCGCGCCGGCCCGCGCAAAGGCCTCGCACAGCGCCTTGCCGATGCCCCGGGCTCCGCCGGTGACCACCACGATCTTGCCGGTCACCTGCATGCAAAGCCCTCCCCGCGGAATTTCTATGTCAAGACCAGATCGAGCACCGCGGTATAATGGAAGCCGGCGCCCAGCAAGACGAAACCATGCCAGATCGCGTTCTGAAAGCGCAAGCGCCGCCAGGAATGGAAGATCACGCCGAGGCTGTACAGAATGCCGCCGGCAAGCACGCAGGCGAGCACCGAGGTCGGCATGACCGCGATCACCCGGTCGTACATCATGATGCCGCTCCAGCCGAGCGCCAGATACAGCCCGATCGACAGCGTATCGAACCTGCCCGGCCAACGCAGCTTGAGCACGATGCCAAAGATGGCGACGCCCCAGACGCCGAGCAGCAGCGCGGCCGAGAACAGCGTATCCTTCAGCGCCGCGATGAACGGCGTATAGGTCGCGGCGATCAGCACATAGATCGCCGAGTGATCGAACCGGCGCAGCACCCATTTGGTCGGCGACACCGGCCACAGATTATAGGTCGCCGACAGGATCAACATCGACAACAGGCCGGCGACGTAGACCGACACCACGACGATGTCGACGGGACTGGCATAGATGGAGGTCAGGACGACGAGCACGGTCGCAGCGACCAGGCCGAAGCTGATCCCGACCGCATGAACGATGCCGTCGGCAATCATCTCTACCTTGTCGTAATTCCAGCGGACCGCGCCGGCGGCGGCGTGGACGGAGGTCGAGGCGAACTGTTTCAGTTGGAATACGGTCATGGAGGAACCTGGCGCTGGCTTGCCAAGACAAACTTGCCCGGACGATTATGGTTTCCAGAGGTCAACGATCCGTTCAATCGCTGTTTCTATCCGCAAATGCCGCGGACATGTGAGCTTGATTTCAGCGTTTTTCATCGCCACCTGTCAAAAATCGCTCACGCGCTTTTCAACTGGCGAATTCTTTCCTCCTCATGGTGTCTTTTTCCGAAATCGTCGAGGAAGCGCGGCTCTCCGCCCGTGCCCTGCTCGATTATGGCGAGAGCTTCTTCAACCCGACGATCCGGCTCGGCGTCACCGGATTGTCACGGGCCGGCAAGACCGTGTTCATCACGGCGCTGATTCACGGCCTCATTCGCGGCGGTCGCATGCCGGTGTTCGAGGCGCTGTCCTCCGGGCGCATCGCGCGCGCCTTTTTGGCACCGCAACCGGACGATGGTGTGCCGCGCTTCGCCTATGAAAGCCATGTGCGGGCGCTGGTCGCCGAGCGGCGCTGGCCCAGTTCGACGGTCGACATCAGCGAGCTCCGGCTGGTGATCGAATTTCAACGCGGCAACGGCGCGGAGCGGACCCTGACGCTCGACATCGTCGACTATCCCGGTGAATGGCTGCTCGACCTGCCGCTGCTCAACAAGAGCTATGAGCAATGGGTTCGCGAAAGCCTCGCGCTGTCGCGCAGCGAGCCGCGGTCGCACTTGGCCGGAGCGTGGCACGCGCATCTGGCGACGCTCTCCGCCGAAGGTCGTGAGGACGAGCCCGCGACGCTCGAGTCAGCACGCCTGTTCACCGACTACCTGCGCGCCTGCCGGGACGATCGCTTCGCGATGAGCCTGCTGCCGCCGGGGCGTTTTCTGATGCCCGGCAATCTCGCGGGATCCCCCGCGCTGACCTTTGCGCCACTCGATGTGCCGGCGGACGGCCGGGCACCGGATGGCTCGCTATGGGCCATGATGGCGCGCCGCTACGAGTCCTACAAGGATATCGTGGTCCGGCCATTCTTCCGCGACCATTTCGCGCGGCTCGATCGCCAGATCGTGCTGGTCGACGCACTGGCGGCGTTCAACGCCGGACCGGAGGCGTTGCATGATCTCGAAGCCGCCCTGACCGGCATTCTCGACTGCTTCCGGGTCGGGCGCGGCTCGGTGTTGTCGGCACTCTTCCGGCCGCGCATCGACCGCATCCTGTTCGCGGCCACCAAGGCCGATCATCTGCACCATACCAGCCATGATCGACTCGAGGCCGTGCTGCGGCGGGCCGTCAACCATGCGGTCGCCCGGGCGGAGAGCACCGGCGCCGAGATCGACGTGGTGGCGCTCGCCGCTGTCAGGGCGACGCGGGAGGCGCTGGTGGCGCGTGGCCGCGACAAGCTGCCGTCCCTGCTCGGCACCCCCGCGGCGGGCGAAAGCGCCAATGGCGAGATCTTCGACGGACAGACCGAAGTGGCGACGTTCCCGGGCGAGCTGCCCGCCGATGCCGAGGAGCTGTTCAAAGGCGGCGCCTATAGGGGCCTGTCGAGCGCCGGCGCCGACGGTACCGATTTCCGCTTTCTGCGCTTCCGCCCGCCGCTGCTGGAGCGGGAGGCTGGCGGCGAGCCCGCGCTGCCCCATATCCGTCTCGACCGCGCCCTTCAGTTCCTGATCGGAGACCGGCTGCAATGAGCGAACGCGCCAAGCCCCGCCGTCCCCAGACATTCCGGCTCGACGATCCGGACGTCGTTGTCGTCGATGCCGAGGATGCGGCCCGGCCCGGCCGCGGCACAATTCAGATCACGCCAGAAGCCGACCCGGCGCAATTGCCCGTCCCGGTCGAACTCGCTCTGCCCGCGCGGCGCGGCTTCCGCTGGGGCGCCCTGTTTTGGGGATCGGTCGCCGGCCTCGTCCTGCTCGGCCTCGGCCTCGGGGTCACGCATCTGATCGAGGATCTGTTCGCGCGCAGCGAGGCGCTCGGCTATGTCGGCGCCAGCCTTGCCGCAGCCGCCGCCGTCGCACTTGCCGCCGTGATCGGCCGCGAGACCTACGGCCTGGTGCGTCTCGCCACGATCGAGAAGCTGCATCAGCGCGCCGCTGCCGTGCTGATTTCTGACGACCGTGCCGAGAGCCGCGCCGTGGTGGCCGAGCTGCTGCGTATCGCCCACGCCAATCCGCGGCTGGCGCGTCCGCGCGCCGCGCTCACCGGCCATGCCGACGACATCATCGATGGCGCCGACATGATCAAGCTCGCCGAGCGCGAGCTGATGGCGCCGCTGGATGTCGAAGCCAGGCGGCTGGTGTCGCTGGCAGCGCAACGCGTCTCGGTCGTGACCGCGGTCAGCCCACGGGCACTGATCGACGTGCTGTTCGTGTTTGTGGCCAGTTTGCGGATGATCCGGCAGCTGGCGCGGCTCTATGGCGGCCGCCCCGGTGCGCTCGGCATGATCAGCCTGTTGCGCCATGTCATCGCCCATCTCGCCATCACCGGCGGCATGGCGGCAAGCGACAGCCTGATCCAGCAGGTGCTGGGTCATGGCATCGCCGCGAAGCTGTCGCAGCGGCTTGGCGAAGGTGTGCTCAACGGCCTGCTCACGGCCCGGCTCGGCCTCGCCGCGATCGACGTGACCCGGCCGATGCCGTTTGCAGCGCTGCCGCGCCCGGCTCTCGCCGATCTCGCCAAGGATCTGCTGCGCAAGCAGGAAGAGGCGGAGTGATGCTCAGGCGCAGTTCGCCGCGTCGAGATCTCCGGCCAGCCACCGCCACTGGTA
The DNA here is from genome assembly GCF_013179005.1 of Bradyrhizobium denitrificans. Lineage (NCBI taxonomy): Bacteria > Pseudomonadati > Pseudomonadota > Alphaproteobacteria > Hyphomicrobiales > Nitrobacteraceae > Bradyrhizobium > Bradyrhizobium denitrificans. The sequence continues at coordinate 57,838 of NZ_JABFDP010000028.1, forward strand.
CAAGGGGGAGTCCGGCGGCGGTGACAGATCCGGCGTCCACCCCGTCAGCTTCTTGATCGCGTAGGTCTCCATGACGGTGCCGCGCCACGACCGGGTGACGTTGCCGAGCGGCGCGAGGCGCGCCGTCGTGCCGGCCCAGAGCAGGCCGGAATCGTCCGGGCCGCGGACGACATAGAGGCCGGGATGCGCTGCGATCAGGTTCATGCCGGGATCCCGAAAGCCCAGGAAGCGGGCGCGCTCGTTGACCTGGACGACCGGAACACGCCCCCTGAAGAACCATCGCATCATCGCATAGGTCCGATAATCGGAGGTGGCGATCCAGGTAGCGCCGGTTTCAGCCAGCTCATGCTCGACCTGCGCCGCGACCTGCTGGTACCCCGCCTCGCTCCCGATCGGGTCGGCCCTGCCGAGAAAATTCCAGGGCGCCGCGACATAATAGAGGAAGATCAGAACGACCATCGCGAGGCCGCTCGCGACTGCGATCCGCGCCCAGCCGACGGTCGAGCGAATCATCCATGCCGGCCAGCCCTCCTGCGAAAGTTTCACGATGTTGATCGCCACCGCGGCAAAGCCGATCGGCCACATGAACATCGGCCAAGTGTCGCCGATCCGCAGAGTGAGCGACTTCCACAGGAAATACAGGAACGGCACGAGCACCGCGGTCGAGAGCAGAATGGCGACCGGCTCGCGGGTGCGATAACCGCGCCAGGCTGTCAGCGTCAGCGCGGACAGCGTCACCGGCAGCAGGACGAAGCCGACCTGTCCGAGCTGCAGTCCGATATAGTCGCCGACCGTCCGCCAGGAAAAATCGCGCGGCGCCGTGGCGCGAACGAGCTGGAATCGGAACGAGGCCCAGTCATGCTGCACGTTCCAGATCAGCACCGGCGAGAACACCGCGAGCGCGATCAGTGCTGCGCCCCATGGATAGGGGCTCGCGAGCCAACGGCTCCGCCACGCCGGAACGAGCAGGAATGCCGCCACGCCCGGCAGCAGCATCACGACGGTGAATTTGGACAGCAGCGCCAGACCGCCGAACAGTCCAGCGACGAGCCACCAGCGGCCATCGTCACTCTCGACCAGGCGCATCAGCGCCCAGATCATCGCCAGAGCAAAGGGGATCGCCGCAATATCGGGTGCCACCTTGGCCATCAGCAGCCCGTAATACAGCGCAGCCTCGGGCAGCAGCACGGCAAGGATCACGGCACGCGCATTGTGAGTGACGCGGCGAACGATGTCGGCGAGCAGAAGCTGCGATGCCGCCATCGCCACGATTCCCGCGAAGCGGACCCCGAGATTGGTGTCGCCAAACAGAGCCGTTCCAAGCCGGACAAACCAGGCGATCATGGGCGGATGATCGAGGAAGCAGAGCTGCAGTTCCTTCGACCAGGTCCAGTAATAGGCCTCGTCAGTGCGCAGATCCAGCGCGCTCGCATAGACGATCCGGAGCACCGTCATGCCGGCGATGATCGCCGCAGCCATGAGCCACGCGGCGCGCAAGGAGCGGGAATCTGGACCTGCGATGCTGGGGGAAATGGCCGTCACGCGGTGCTTTTCCCCGACTCTGCCGGGCGAGTCAACGCTCCCCCACGCAGGCGGGATTGCAGGCCTTTGCCCACGCTCCGCCCCACTAGGCTACCAGGGAATAAATCTCTAGCATCACTGTTCATGACCACACGGGCCGTATGACCATCTCGATTTCTCATCATCTGCGAACGGCGCTGCGCGGCATCGGCCTGCGTCAGGTGCGGCTGATCTGCGGCATTATTCTCTTCAGCTACCTGCTCAGCCATTTCCTCAATCACGCGCTCGGCAATGTGTCGCTGCATGCGCTCGCCGCGGGGCTGTCCTATCACGTGGCATTCTGGCAATTCCTGCCGGTCGCAGTGCTGTTCTACGCGGCGGTTCTCATCCATGGCGGCCTCGGCCTGTGGGCGCTTTATCAGCGCCGGCAGTTCAGCCGCAGCCTCATCGAGCCGCTGCAGCTCGTGCTCGGCCTCAGCATCCCGGCACTGATCTTCACCCATATCGCCGGCGTCCGCCTCGGTCAGACGCTGTACGGGCACGAGAAGTTTTATCCGCAGGTCCTGTACTCCTACTGGGCCGGACCGCCCTGGCGGGTCGGACTGATGACCACGGCACTGCTGACATCCTGGACCCATGGCTGCATCGGCCTGCATGCCTGGCTCCGCCTCAAGCCGCTCTATGAGCGAGCCGCGCCCTGGCTTCTCGCCTGTGCCGTGCTGATCCCAACGCTGGCGCTGCTCGGCTTTTATCGAGGCGGCCGTGACGTGATCGCTGCAAGCACGTCCATGGAATGGCGCGCCGAGAACCTGACATCGCGGCAGACCGGGATCCCCTCGGAGCAGGCCGCGCTCGAGACCATCATGAACGGCTTCCTGATCGGCTATATCGGCCTGATCGGCGCCGTGCTCGCGGCACGCGGCGTCAGGGCCATCAGCGAACGCCGCGGCGGCATGATCACATTGTCCTACAACAATGGGCGCATCGTCCGGGTGCCCAAGGGGCTTTCGATTCTCGAGGCCAGTCAGCGCAACAACGTGCCGCATGCCAGCATGTGCGGCGGCCGTGCGCGCTGCTCGACCTGCCGGATCAGGGTGATCGGCGATCACACTGCGCTGCCGGCGCCGTCGCCCCGCGAGGCCTTCGTCCTGTCCCAAGTCGGTGCCGCCGATCCCTCGATCAGGCTGGCGTGTCAGCTGCGCCCGACGGCCGATCTCTCGTTCTTTCAGCTCTTCATGCCCAACCTGACCTCCGGCGAGCGCGGCAAGCCAAGGACCCGCATTGGACAGGAACGGTATCTCGTCAGCCTGTTCGTCGACATGCGCGGATCGACCAGCCTCGCCGAGAAACGATTGCCGTTCGACGTCGTGTTCATCGTCAACCGCTTTCTGGAAGCCGTCTCCCAGGCTGTGCTGCGCAATGGCGGCCAGCCCAATCAGTTCGTCGGCGACGGCATGCTCGCGCTGTTCGGACTATCGGCAACCCCTCACCTGGCCTGCCGTCAGGCGATTCAGGCCGCCCGCGACATCGCGGCCAACATCGCCGCGCTCAACCAGGTTCTCAGCCATGACCTGCAGGATCCGCTGCGTTTTGGCATCGGCATCCACGGTGGCGAAGTGATCGTCGGTGAGATCGGCTACCGCGACCACATGGTCTTCACCGCGCTGGGAGACGCCGTGAACGTCGCCTCGCGGCTGCAGGACATGACCAAATCCCTCGGCTGCCAGTTCATTATTTCGGAGGATGTCTATACGCGGGCCGGCATTGCGCACGGCTCGCTGCCGCAGCAGGAGGTAGAGATCCGCGGCCGCGCCGAGCCGATGCGCGTCCGGATCGCGATGGAGGCCGCCGACATCGCGGCGTTGACGCCATCCGATGAAGGCGCGGTTGCGTGAGAGATCGGCGTTGAACCTGTTTGCGCCATCAACTGTCATACGAGAATGGTTGCCGCGGTTGGGCGGCGGCTGGCGAAGCGGTGGGCGGCGCGGCAGCCAAAAGCCGCAAAGCCGCCACGATATCGATCAATTGGGGCCGAAAGCGCCCGCTGTTTGCGCTATCAAGGCCGTCCCAACCGCAGTATCCTTAATTTCGGGCCTGACGGTTTGCGGGGACCGCCGGCTCGATCTGGATTGATCCCGCGGAGGCAACGTATGGCTAAAGGTACGGTCAAGTGGTTCAACCCGACCAAGGGCTATGGTTTCATCCAGCCCGCGGCCGGGGGCAAAGACATTTTCGTCCATATCTCTGCAGTGCAGAAGGCCGGGCTCACGACCCTCAACGAAGGCCAGACGATCGAGTACGAAGAGATCGCCAATCGCGGCAGGAGCTCGGCCGAGAACCTGAAAGTGTAATAGACGAGCTCGCGCGCCTTCTGCCTCATGGCCCCCCTGCCTCACGGCCCTTCGGCGCACATCGTGCCGCTTGCCGAGCAAGCACAACACGAGCCACGAGGAACCAGACAGGAGCGGTGTCCGCTCCTGATATTGTCATGCATTTTAGCTTGCACTTGTTTGTAGGTTCAGCTCCCTCCCGCCATTGCCTTGCTGGCCCGACATGAGTCAAATGGGCATCAAGCCGCGCAAAGAACAAAATTCCAGCGCGCGGAAAGCAAAAAACGGGAGCAGCGTCTCATGGATGAGAAGGGCATTTTTCACGGCCTGAAAGTGCTGGATTGCGCGAGCTTCATTGCTGCTCCCGCCGCGGCGACGGTGCTTTCCGATTTCGGCGCCGACGTGATCAAGATCGAACCGCCCGGCGCCGGCGATCCCTATCGCAACCTGCCGAACCTGCCCGGCTATCCGCGCAGCGAGCATAATTATGCTTGGTATCTCGAAGCCCGGAACAAGCGCAGCATCGCGCTCGATCTGGCGAAGCCAGAGGCCCAAACCGTCCTAAGGCGGCTTGTTGCGGAGGCAGACGTCTTCATCACGAACTACCCCCCTTCGGTCCGGGCCAAGCTCGGCCTGACCTACGAGACACTCGCGCCGCTCAATCCGCGGCTGATATATGCGTCGTTCACCGGTTATGGCGAAAAGGGCGAGGAAGCCGACAAGCCCGGCTTCGACAGCAACGCCTATTGGGCGCGGTCCGGCCTGATGGATCTGGTGCGCGCCGACGAAAGCACGACACCGGCGCGCTCGGTGGCCGGAATGGGCGACCACCCTTGCGCGATGGCGTTCTACGGCGCGATCGTCACCGCGCTGTATCAGCGCGAGCGGACCGGCAGAGGCAGCCACGTCGCCTCCAACCTGATGGCGAACGGAGTTTGGGCAGCCTCGGTCCTGGCCCAGGCGAAGCTGTGCGGCGCGACTTTCGTCGAGCGACGGCCGCGCGAGCGCGCATTGAACGCGGTGGCCAACCATTACAAATGCCAGGACGGCCGCTGGATCATGCTGTCGCTGCTCAACGAGGAGAAGCAGTGGCCGATTCTCGCCCGTTGCCTCGGCCGTGAGGATCTGATCGAGGATCCGCGCTTCGTCACCAAGGCCGACCGCCACGCGCGCTCGGTCGAGCTGATCCAGGAGTTCGACGCGGTGTTCGCGACCAGACCGTTGGCGGAGTGGCGCAGGATTCTCGATGGCAGCGGGCTGGTGTTCGGGGTGGTCGGCATTCTCGACGACATCCCCCATGACAAGCAGATGATCGAAAACGAGGTGCTGGTGCCGTTCGAGAACGACACCATGCTGACGGTCAACAGCCCGATCTGGATCGACGGCCAGCGCAAGGTCGTCCCGCGCAAGCCGCCGGGACTAGGCGAGCACAGCGACGACATTCTGCGGCAAGCCGGCTTCGACGACCAGGCCATCCGCGAATTGCGCGCACGCGGCGCGGTCGCCTGACCTATCGTGTCGCGATGAAGCACATGCCGAAGCGCGTCGCGGGCCCGGTCTGGCAGGACAGGTTCGAGGCGCAAGTCCAGGTCGAGAAGCTCTTGTCATTCTCTGCAGGATCGGTGCGGCCCGCATAGCAATGCGCGCCCCAGCCGTCATTGTAGACGGTGCCGGCCAGCTCGTCGCTGCCGCGCAGCTGCGGACGGCTGGCGAAACCGCGCGAGAAGTCCGGCGTGCGGCCTTCGGCAAGAGCGGTGAGGATATCGCGGCGGCGCACCTGATCGCCGAAGAAGTGCGGCGAGCCCGGCACCACAACAGTGTTGGACGGCTTCTCCGCCATCCAGTCGACGCCAGGGAAATGGAAGCCGCCGATACCGCGCGTCTGATGACAGCCGCCGCAGCTCGAATCGTTGAGGCGGCGCTCGAAGCCCGCGACCGTCTGGATGTTCTGCAGCCTCCCCCCCTGCGCGGCCGCTTGTTCGAGCGCGCCGACCACGTCGGCCTGGGTGAACAGCGGAGCAGGACCGCTGGAATCTCCCTGCACCAGGCCATAAGCGGGCAACAAATCGGAATTGACGAAGCCGACCGGCGTGGGCGCCACGGCGACCTTGGCCAGGAACTTGTCCGGGATCACCGCCGTGCCACGGTCGAGCTCGCCAAGATGCACGGGATCGAGCAGCCACGCCTTGAACTCGCGCGCGAGCGCGGCATCCACCAGCAGCCGGTCGCGGTCGACCTGGTCCTCCAGCACCGCCTCCTCGAAGGTGCCGCTGGCAGACTGATAGTCGAACACCTTCATCATGTAGTCGGTGCGGAAATCGCGAACGTCGGATTTCGGCGCATGGGCGATCTGCAAATTGGTCTCGATGCGGTGGATGTTCTCCGGCCTGATCAGCGCCAGCGGCCCGTCGGGCGCAACAAGTCTTGCGGCCAGCTCGGGCCCTGTCAGCTGCAGGTCCGAGGTCGCCAGCCAGCGCTTGGCGATGTCGGCGCAGCTCGGCGCGTTGCTCCGGGCCTGCTCGTCGCTCCGCGCCTTGAGCACGATGTTCAGCGTCATCGGCAGCCGCGGCGACGCCAACTCGCCGCCTTTTGCTTCCGGGGGTGTCGTCCGCGTCAGCCTGTAGAGCAGCCGCACCTCGCCGCAATGGTCGGGATCGACGAAGGCGCGATCCATCCGGTTGACGACGCCGGCCAGCACAAAACGGGTATCGGGCGCATCCAGCACGGCGCGGTCGAACAGCTGGAATGCATAGGAGGTGCCGACCCCGATGCTCTCGTTCGGCAGCGTCGTCCTGTGCTTCTCGACATAGCGGTCGAACTCGGCATCGAGCGCCTTGCGGATAGGCTGCATCGCCGGCAGCGCAAACAGCGTTGCGCTGGTCAGGGTCGCATCGCTGCCGGTTGCGAGCATCCGGCCGAGGCCGAACGGGCCCTTGTCGAGCTCACGCAGCGCGAACGGCTCGAGGATGGCGGTGCCGCGCTCGAGCGGCGCAGCCTCGTCGGCATGAGCAAGCGAGTTGCAACACAGCAGGGCCAAGCCAATCAGCAACGGTCGCAAGATGCGCCTCCTCGTTCGAACCGACCGCACGAACCGGGCCAGAGGCCCCGCCGCGCGCCGGCTTGCTACGAAACGAAGATAGCCGAAAGGCGGCGGCAACGCGCTAATATGCGGCACGGCGCCTCACGTCGCGGTGATGCGCCTCGCAATATTCGCTTCACGCAACAGACATGGTCGATCAGTAGATGTGGTCGATCAGCGCGAAACGACAAGTCCCTTGGTGGTCACGACCACCCAGCGGCCGTCCTGCTTTCGGATCGCATCCACTTTGCCGAGACCCGGCACGGGATCGCCCGCATAGACCTCGTACAGACCGCCGCGGCCCTCGATCAACGCGCCGCCACGACCGACATCGCGCAGGACCCAGCCATCGAGCACGCGCAGCTTGGCGGTGTCGGCGCGGTTGGCCTCGGCCCTCGGTGCCTCGGCGCGCGCGGCCTCGGCCCGGCTCGTGTCCGCTCTCGGCGCCTCGGCCCGGTTCGCCTCCTGGCGGCTCGCCACTCCGGCAGGCGGCGCGGCAGCATTGATGGCCCCGACGGCCTGCTGCCCCGGCGCCGTATTGTCGCGCGCTGCCGGCTGCGCGGTCGCCGATGCCTGCGCCGCGCGCAGCCGTTCGACGGCGTCGCTCAGCCGCTGCAGCTCGCTCGGCTTGCCCGTCGACTTGGTCGACAGCTCGCCCAGCACTTTCTCGAGCCGGTCCAGGCGCTCGGCGGATTTGTTCAGCTCGACGAGACTGGTCTGGTTGGTCTGCTCCAGGCTGGCCTTGAGCGCGGCGACATCATTATCGATCCGCGACACGGTGGCTGCGAGCGTCGGATCCGACGTGGCGCCCGCCGTGTCCCCCACGGTCGCCGCGTTGGGGTGGCTGATCAAGGTTGCAGTCACCAGGCCACCGGCCACGCCGCCGACCACCATCGCCAGCAGCACCGTCGCGGCAACGGCCGGCAGGCGGAGCCTGCCAGCGGGGGCGAGCGGAGCGGATGATGGCTTTCCCGATTGCGACAGGATCGCGATAGCAGGCGCCTCGGCCGTCGTCGGCGCTTTGGAGCTCGCATTGAATTTGAACGGCTCGGCCTTGAACTTCGACGCCAAGTTCGATTTGGCCCAGGCCGTCGCTTTGTCGAACACCGCGCCAGCCTTGGTGCTGGTTGGCTCCGCCTTCGCGTCACGCGGACCATTCGGGCGCTGCGCCGCCGTGTCAGGCTTCGCCACAGGCTCGGACTTCGTCTCGACCTTGGCTGCAGCCTCCACCTTGGCCTCCGCCTTGACGGAAACATCGGGCTTTGCAAACGGCTCGGTCTTGGCGGTCACCACTGGCGTGACGGAGCCGTCCGGCTTTGCGCCAGCTGCAGCCTTGACTTGGGTCTCAGCCTTCACTTGAGCCTCAGGCTTCGGCGCGGCGGCTGCCATCGATCCGATCTTCGGGGCGTTTGCCGCGAGCATGGACAGCTTGGGTGTCTCAACCTTGAGCAGCTCACCCGTGGCGGCGCTGGTCTTGAGAGGCTCCGATTTGACAGGCTCGGTCCTGATCAGGTCAAGGATGGTCGCGGGTGACTTGGGAGCGCTCGCGTTGACGGGCGTCGGAGCGGCATCGACCTTGACCGGCTCCAGCCTCGGCTTGTCGGATTTGACCAGATCCAGTCGCTTCGGCTCCGTCTTGCCAATTTCGGTCTTCAGCGACTCGGCTTTGATGGCCTCGGCCTTGACCTCGACTGCCGGGTGATCGGCGCCGGGGGCCTCGTGATCGGGCGCGATCATCGGCTGTGCGGCCGGAGCGATCGCCGGCACGGCGATATCGACAACATCGGGGGACGCCGAGGTCTTCAGCGCCGGCTCAACTCCGGCGACGCCAAGAGAGGCAATGCCAAGGCTGGTCTGTTCGGCCGTTTGCTCGCTCACGTTCAAGTCTCCAGATGACGTTCAGCCCTTGGTAACCATTGTTAGCGTTTGATTGATTGCCAAAATCTTACTTTTCCTGGGCTTACGTGAGTTTTAGGAATTCATCCGGGGCGGATTTGCGCCGATAAAGTGGAGCAGATGTGGCAAGCGGTGCTTGAATATTCATCGTTAACGGCCGCGCCCGCAGGACACGCGTCCACGACATCCACGATGGGCCGAGCACCATAGCCTCTCGCGGCCGCCAGGCCCAGGCATTGCCGTCGTCACCGCCTCCATGTGTTCGGAGGGCGCAGGGAAGACCGAGTGCCGACAGGCACCCGCGGCCCCCGTGTGAACAAAAATCACGGGGAAGGAACCACAGGCACAGCCGGAACGACCGGCCTTCCCTGCGCGATGATTTAGCGGCTGCTTCGTAGTCTCCCCGGTGCGCCTGGCTTTCTGGTCTCCGTTGACTGCGCAGCACATCAGCGCCGAGGCAAGCGTGGCATCGGGGCATCGGGATGCAAGGCCCCTCCGACTTGACCGTCCGCACCGGACTCGCTCGTCGGCCCGCTCGCGCAGAACCCCAAGTCCGCGACGTCCACCGCTCCCCGCTGCTACGCCTCGTGACGATCGGCCGAAACGCCCTCTTCATTGCAGGCGGGATAGCCGGGATCATCGTAGTGATTTACCCGACACAACAAGCCGCCAAGCATGCAACAAACAGGCTCGAGGAGCAGTTTGTGCAGAGCGTGCATGCGGGAATTGCTCGTCGGGCTGGGAGACTACGAAAAGAGAGGATGGCCTATGCACCGCGTCGTGCATGAGAAAGTTCGTCGTAGCTACGAGGCAGGCGCGGCCTCCTTGTGGACAGCTCCCACCGTGAGCATCTCGCCGAAATCTTCGTGAGAGAGAGACGGATAGTACGACGGCCTGCGGCACCGTCTCCTTAGCGGCGCGGCCCGCAAGCTGCTCGCTGGCATGGACCGCCTCGCGCCGAATTACAACGAGCGTCCGAGGCGTTTCGCCGAGCACGTCATCATCGGGAAACCTCCGCGCCACTTGCCCAGCTCACCTTCTTACAGGTCTGGCGACGCACGCCTTGCTCCGGCGGCCAATTATTAGACGTTGGCGGACGTCGAAACCTGACGTAGCTTGGCGCGATATTTCAGGCAGTGGCTTCCCGTGAAACGCACAGATTTCTACAGATCGGCCGTCGAAAGCCTTGGCATTTTCCCAACGATCAACTTCGTCATCCAGAAGCGACGACGTTCGGATCTCCTGCGTTTGACGTCCAAACACCTGGACCACGCAGTCATCGCGCGACGCGGAACGAGCGACCTGGGCGTCTTCAACCAGATCCTTATCGAGCGCGAATATAGATGCCTGGACGATCTGCGAAATCCTGACGTGATCCTCGACCTGGGCGCCAATGCAGGCTACTCGTCAGCCTATTTTTTGTCGAGATTTCCAAGCTGCACATTGATCGCGGTCGAACCCGACCCAGGCAATTTCGCCTTGCTCCAGCGCAACGTTCAGCCTTATGGCGACAGATGCAAGACCCTGCAGGCCGCCATCTGGCCGCGCAAGGAACGGCTGTCTTTCGATCGCCGGACGATGATGCAGGGAGCGGAGTGGGGACGACGCATCGAAGCCAACGACGACTCCGTGCCTGTCGCAGCGGTGACCATGCCGGAGCTGATCGCGCTCGCCGGGCAACAGCGCATCTCGCTGCTCAAGATCGATATCGAAGGCTCAGAGAGCGCGCTGTTCAGCTCGGCGTGTGACGAATGGATCGATCATGTCGACAACATCGTCATCGAGCTCCACGGAGACCACGCGGAACGCACATTTCACGCGGCCATCGAACGACGGGGCTTTGCACTCTCGCACTGCGGCGAATTGACCGTGTGCCGCAGCGGTTGAGTCAACGATTGCGCTGCAGGATCAGGCCGGGCGCGAGGACTCGATCTGGCATAGATTTTTGTTTCCGGACGACTACGTTCCAGCGGTGCGAGTGCAGCGATCTGCTAATCCGACAGACATCTTGTCACATTCACTGAGTTCGATCGAACTCGCCGAAAGCGTTGACCCGCGCAATCCCCGCCTCGCCATTCGCTCAATCATGTCTCGCCCGGTGGATGCCGTGACTCCTCCGGACTGTCACGGCATCCGCCGAACGGGGGACACGACCAGGCGCGATCAGCCCGCGCATTCCGCCGCGTGCTGCGCGGCCATCTCGACATCGGCGGCGGTTACGCGCTGAAACGCGGCGCGCGCGGTGATGCGTTCCGCGTAGCGGACGAAGACGTCGTTCCGCGGCACGACGCCGAACATCATGGTCCAGTTCAGCGCGATTCCCCAGAGGATGTCGGCGGCGGTCATGCGTTCGCCGAGCAGATACGGCCCGGCGGCGAGCTGCTTTTCCAGCGCGCCGAGCATTGTATCGTAGTCGGCGTAAGGCGACTGCGTCACCGGCGCGGGATCGCGCTTCATGAAATGATCGATCACCGCGGGCTCGGACGACGAGCCATAATAGGCGATCCAGCGCAGATAGGGCCCGCGCCTGATATCGTCGAGCGCCGGAGTCAGCCCGGCCTGCGGGAAGAGATCGGGGAGGTAGATGAAGATCGCGACCTGCTCGGTCACGATCTGGCCGCGGTGGCCGATTGTCGGCACCTTGCCGAGCGGATTGATGGCGAGAAATTCCGGCTTGCGCTGCTCGCCCGCCTTCATGTTGAGAACGCGCAGATCGTAGGGCGCGCCGAGCTCCTCGAGCAGGACACGGGCGCCGGCGGCGCGGGTCTGCGGTGAATAATACAGCGTGATCTTGTCGTCGGCGGACATGATGGTCTCCTCCCTGATCGTTGCGACGGGGAGCTTGTCGCACAGGATACCTGACAATCCATGTCAGGTATGGTTTGATGGCCTATGCGCGCCAGCCGTCTGCTCTCGATCCTCACGACCTTGCAGGCCAAGGGCCAGGTCACCGCGCCCGCGCTCGCGGAGGCCTGCGAGGTGTCGGTGCGCACGATCTATCGCGACATCGACGCGCTCGCCGCCGCCGGCATCCCGGTCTATGCCGAGCGCGGCGCCGAAGGCGGGTTCCGCCTGCTCGACGGCTACCGCGTGCGGCTGAACGGGCTGTCGGCAGCCGAGACCGATGCGCTGTTCATGGCCGGGCTGCCCGGCCCCGCCGCAGCACTCGGCCTGGACAGCGCGATGAACGCGGCGCAGACCAAGCTGGTCGCGGCGCTGCCGCAGAACCTGCGAGCCAATGCCGGACGGATGCAGGCGCGCTTCCATCTCGACGCGCCCGGCTGGTTCGGCGAGGCCGAGGAGCCGCCACATCTGCGCGCGATTGCCGACGCGCTGCTCGCCGACCACCTGATCGACATCCGCTATCAGAGCTGGCGCGCCGAAAAGCGCCGCCGCGTTGCGCCGCTCGGCCTCGTGCTCAAGGGCGGCAGCTGGTATCTCGCCGGCCAAGTGGAGCGCAGCGTGCGCACCTATCGGGTCGCGCGCATTCTCGATTGCACCGTGACGGACGAGACATTCACGCGGCCGGCGGAATTCGATCTCGCCGCCTATTGGCGCGCCGCGACCGAGCGGCTGGAAGCGGAACTGCATCCGAAGCAGGCTACGGTGCGGCTGTCACCGCTCGGCGTGAAGCTGCTGGAGGTGTGGAGCCAGCCCTATGTGCGCGCGCGCACGCGGCTCGCCGACGGCACCGATGCCGAGGGCTGGCGCATCGCGATCATTCCCACAGGGACGACGCTGTGGCACGCCGCCGGCGAATTGCTGCGCTTTGGTGCCGAGGCGGAAGTGCTCGATCCGCCCGAGCTCCGCGCCAAGATGGCCGAGCTGGCGCAGGCCATGGCAAACCGTTACGCCGGCTCTGCGACGACGGTATAAATTTTAGACCACCGCCTTCCCCACGTCTTTGCGAGCGCAGCGAAGCAATCCAGGACCCAGCAAGGACTCCGGATTGCTTCCTGCGCTCACAATGACGGGGCGAGAGCGGTGCCCGCTCAGGTCCAGCCCCAGTGAGCGCGACCGGTAGAATCGGGGCTACAGCACGACCGGCGCGTCGGGCAGCTCGTTCAGATCGCCGGCGTGCGGTGGATAGTGCTTCGCCAGCTCGGCGGACACGGCGGCGATGCCCTGCATCACGCCCTGCTCGAAGCGTCCCTGCCTGAACTCCGCTTCCATCGCCCGGCAGATCGTCTCCCAGCGCGCGGCGCCGACCTTTGCGTGGATGCCGCGGTCGGCGATGATCTCGACATCGCGGTCGGCGAGCAGGAGGTAGATCAGGACGCCATTGTTGTGCGCGGTGTCCCAGATGCGCAGATGCGAGAACAGGTCGAGCGCGCGCTCGCGCGGCGGCTGGTTGCGCCACAGCGGCCGGCCGTCGAGCGCGCCTTCAACGACGAAACGCAGTTGGCCGGCATGGCTGCGCTCGCCATCCTGGATCGCCTGCTCGATGCGCGCCAGCACGTCCGGCGTGAAGATGCGCTTGAGCTGCCAATGATGCTGCAGGAGATGCCGGCCGATCCGTGTGATGCTCATTGCGTCCGCCTCACCAGCTGCCCGAGGCGCCGCCGCCGCCGAAACTGCCGCCGCCGCCGGAGAAGCTGCCGCTGTCGCTGGAGCTGCCGCTGCTCCAGCCCCCCGACGAGCCGCTCGTCCAGCCGCCGCGACGGGGGCTGCCCGGCGTATTCATCCCGGCAAAACTGTCGGCAATGAAGGCGATGACGAAGCCGGCAATGGCCGACAGCGCCGCCAGCCCGGCCGATCCCACCAGCAGCCAGGCGATCACGCCCATGGCGCCGCCGGTCGCAAGCGATCCGATCAGGCGGCCAAGCAGGGTCCGCAGGATGCCGCCGATCACCAGCGCGCCGAACAGCGCCACCGGCGCGAACGATGTGAGGGAGTCGAAGTCGAGATCCGTGCCATGCGACGCCTGCGGCTGCGGCACCGGCAAGGTCTCGCCATTGATCACGCCGATGATGCGATCGACGCCGGCGTCAATGCCGCCCGCGAAATCGCCCTGGCGGAATTTCGGCGTGATCACCTCGTCGATGATGCGTCGCGCGGTGACGTCGGTCAGGCTGCCCTCGAGACCGTAGCCGACCTCGATGCGCAGCTTGCGGTCGGTCTTGGCGACCACCAGCAGCGCGCCGTCATCGACCTTCTTGCGGCCGATCTTCCAGGTCTCGGCGACGCGGATCGAGAACTGCTCGATCGTCTCCGGCTGCGTCGTCGGCACGATCAGCACCGCGACCTGGCTGCCCTTGCGCGTCTCCAGATCCTTCAGCTTCTGCGTCAGGCCCGCGATGTCCGACGACGACAGCGTGCCGGTCTGGTCGACGACGCGGCCGGTCAGCTGCGGCACCGCGACGTCGGCCAGCACCATCGTCGCGAGGCAGACCAGCAGCGTCGCCAGCAGCGCCTTGACGGCCGACAATGCGCGCAAGAGGAACCGCTCCCGCTATTTCGAGGGCTGGGGGGACGGCGCGTTGAAGTCGACCTTCGGCGCGACCGAGATCTCGCGCTCGTTCTCGACCGTGAAGTTGGCCTTTTCCTTGTAGCCGAACGCCATCGCCGTCAGATTGTTCGGGAAGGTGCGGATGCCGACGTTATACTCCTGCACCGCCTTGATGTAGCGGTTGCGCGCCACCGTGATGCGATTCTCGGTGCCTTCGAGCTGAGACATCAGGTCGCGGAACAGCGCATCCGATTTCAGCTGCGGATAGTTCTCGGTGACGACGAGGAGCCGCGACAGCGCGCCGGTCAGCTCGCTCTGGGCCGCCTGGAACTTCTGCAGCGCCGCGGGGTCGTTGACGACATCGGGCGTGGCCTGGACGCTGCCGACCTTGGCGCGGGCGTTGGTAACGCCGAGCAGCACGTCCTTTTCCTGTTGCGCAAAGCCCTTCACGCTGTTGACGAGGTTGGGCACGAGATCGGCGCGGCGCTGATACTGGTTGACCACCTCCGACCAGGCCGCCTTGACCTGCTCGTCATTGGTCTGGATGGCGTTGTAGCCGCAATTGGTCAGGCTCAGCGTCATCAGCGCCGCCAGCACGGTCAGCAATTTCCGCATTGCGCGTCCCCCTGTTCGTCCGGTTGTGCCGCCCTCACACAGCACAGCTTTGGCGACGGCGCAATGACGGCACCGGCCGCCGGACATGTGTCTCGGCGGCCGGGGCGCGGGTTCAGGGAACCGGTGGGCGGCGATCGCCATGCGGATGCGTATCAGTTGCCCCGCAAGAGGCCGTTCAGCTGCCGTTGCGGTCGCGCAATTGGGTCACGAACATGTCCTGCCAGCTCGCCGGCTTGACCTTGATCGAGCCGACGCCGTGCATGAACTCGGCGATCTTGAGCACGCCCTCGGGCGTCGCGGAGAACCAGGTGTCCTTGTCCTGCAGCATCTCCAGCACCTCCTCCTTGGTGGTCTTCACCTTGGCAGTGCGGGCATAGATCTCGGCCGCGGCGGCCTTGTCGTTGGCGATCAGGGTGCAGGCCTCGTCGAGCGCGTCGAGGAAGGCCTGCACGACCTTCGGATTGGCATCCACGAAGCGCTTCGGCGCGAATACCACGTCCATTGTCAGCCGTCCGAGCACGTCGGCCGAATTGGCGACGCGATGGATCTTGGAATCCTTCAGCTCGATATAGGAGAATGGCGGCGAGGTGAAATGCGCCGTGATTTCGGTCTTGCCCGAGATCAGCGCCGCCACCGCTTCCGGATGCGGCAGGCCGACCGTCATCGGATCGAGCTTGGCATAATTCTCCTTGCCGAACTCATGCGCCGCCATCATCTGCAGCATCACGGCCGAGAGCGAGGTCTTGATGCCCGGCAGCGCGATCTTGTCGCCGGCCTTGAAGTCCTTCAGCGATTTGATCTCGGGATTGTTGGTGTTCATCCACAGCGAGGTCGAGCTGAGCCCGCTGACGCCGACCACCTCCACCGCGGGAATGCCCTTGGCCTTGGCCCACAGCGTGATGAAGCCGGGCGCGCCGGTGCCGGCGATGTCGAGCGAGCCGGCCATCATCGCATCGTTGATGATGTTGCCGCCGTCGAGCAGCTGCCAGCTCACCTTGAACGGACCGAGCTCGGCCTTCTCGGCGTGCTTCTCCATCAGCTTCTGATCCTCCATCACGATCAGCGGCAGATAGAGGATGCCATAGCCCTTGGAGAGCCTGACCTCCTTGACCTCGGCCAGCGACGCACCGGTGGCGCCGAGCAGCGCGGCAACACCGATCGCCGCCGCCGCGAGTGATTTGCTCCAGGACATGTTCGTCTCCTTATCCCTTGTTGTTATGGTTATAGCCGAAATCAGTGCTGCATGCCCCAGCGCCGCACCGTCTTGCGCTCGATCGTAGCGAACACGACGTTCTCGACGACAAGACCGATGAAGATCACGGTGAACAGGCCGGCGAACACGTTCGCCGTCTCCAGCTGGTTGCGGTTCTCGAAGATGAACCAGCCGAGGCCGCCCGCGCCGGAGGACACGCCGAACACCAGCTCGGCCGCAATCAGAGTGCGCCAGGCGAAGGCCCAGCCGACTTTCAGGCCGGTGAGGATGGCCGGGAAGGCGGCGGGGATCAGGATGAAGCGCACCAGCTTCAGCCCGCGCAGGCCGTAGTTCAAGCCGACCATGCGCAAGGTGTTGGAGACCGAGCGGAAGCCGGAATGGGTGTTGAGCGCGATCGCCCACAGAACCGAATGCACCAGCACGAAGATGATGCTGCCCTTGCCGAGGCCGAACCAGATCAGCGCCAGCGGCAGCAATGCGATCGCCGGCAGCGGATTGAACATCGAGGTCAGCGCCTCCAGCATGTCGGCGCCGATCCGCGAGCCGATCGCGATCGTGGTCAGCACGGCCGCGAGCGCGATGCCGATGCCGTAGCCGATCAGCAGCGTCTCCAGCGACACCAGCGTCCGCGCCGGAATCACGCCATTGGCGATGTTCTCGAAGAACGCGGAGAGGGTGTCGGTGAAGGTCGGAAACAGCAAGGGGTTGCCGAGCCACAATCCATAGGCCTGCCACAGCGCCGCCAAGGCCACCAGGATGATGGCCTTGCGGACACCAGCGACATGGTAGATCCGCTCGATGATGGACAGGCTCGCCTCGACCTTGACGTCGCCGAGGGGCGTCTCCGCATTGACGATTTCGGGGCGCAGCGCCAGCGTCTCGCTCATGATGCTCTCCTCGTGTTTCAGTGATGGCCGAACAGCATGTCGTTGATGCGGCCTTCGAGCGCGACCTGCTCGGGCGAGCCCATCGTGCCCGGCGGCACGCTGTTGAGCTCGGCGCGGACGCGGCCCGGATGCGGCGACAGCAACAGGATGCGCGAGCCGATCTTGATCGCCTCCTCGATCGAATGCGTGACGAACAGCACCGTGAAGCGGGTGTCCTGCCAGAGCTGCAGCAGCTCGTCCTGCATCTTGCGCCGGGTCAGCGCATCCAATGCAGCGAACGGCTCGTCCATCAGCAGCACGTCCGGCTCCATCGCCATGCCCCGGGCGATCGCCACGCGCTGCTTCATGCCGCCCGACAGCATGTGCGGATAGGAGTCGATGAACTT
Organism: Bradyrhizobium denitrificans; assembly: GCF_013179005.1. Taxonomy (NCBI): domain Bacteria; kingdom Pseudomonadati; phylum Pseudomonadota; class Alphaproteobacteria; order Hyphomicrobiales; family Nitrobacteraceae; genus Bradyrhizobium; species Bradyrhizobium denitrificans. The sequence continues at coordinate 75,214 of NZ_JABFDP010000028.1, forward strand.
GGTCAGGCCGACCTTGTCGATATAGGACTTCGCCCGCTCATTGGCCTCGGCCGCACCCAACCGGCCGCTGGCGGTGAGCGCAAACACGACATTCTCGCGCACCGTCTTCCAGGGCAACAGCTGGTCGAACTCCTGGAACACCATCATGCGGTCCGGCCCGGGCTCGGTGACGTCGTGGCCCTTGAGACGGATACGGCCTTCGGTCGGCTTCAGATAGCCGCCGATCGCCTTCAGCAGCGTCGACTTGCCGCAGCCGGAGGGGCCGAGCAGCACGAAGCGGTCGGAATCGAACACCTTGAAATCGACGCGATAGGTCGCCGTGACCAACGTGTCCGGCGTCTTGTATTGCAGCGTCACGCCCTCGACCGAGAGCAGCGGCTCGAACTGGGATTGCGATTGATGGACGGTCATGCGTCCTCCCCTCCTTCATATTGCAGTGCGAAATTTCGCCCGGTGCACTTCGGCGCCCTTATTCGAAGTGATAGAGGAGGAGACTGACGCGAAACTGACTCCGAGGCGGACAACGAGACCTTGCGCATCCTGCTGGTGGAAGACACGCCCGAGATCGGCGCCGCCGTGACCAGCCGGTTCGAACGGATCGGCTACGCCGTCGACTGGGAAAAGGACGGCCGGACCGCGAGCGAGCTGATCGAGGTGCAGACCTATGACCTGATCGTGCTCGACGTGATGCTGCCGAACATGGACGGATTCGCCGTGCTCAAGCATCTGCGCAAGCGCGGCCTGCGCACGCCGGTGCTGGTACTGACGGCGCGCTCCGCGGTTGACGACCGCATCGGCGCACTCGACCTCGGCGCCGACGATTATCTGATCAAGCCGTTCGACTATCGCGAGTTGGAGGCGCGCGCCCGCGCGCTGCTGCGGCGCGCTGCGGGGCAGTCCGACAATCTGCTGACGCTGGGGCCGCTGGTGATCGACCGCGCCGGCCGCACCGCCAGCGTCGCCGGCCAGCCGCTGGACCTGACCCGGCGCGAGCTAACCGTGCTGGAAATTCTCGCCGCGCGGCCCGGCCGCTACGTCGCCAAGGAGGAGTTGGTCGAGCAGCTGTTCAGCTTCGACCAGGACCCGAGCCCGAACGCCGTCGAGCAGTTCATCGCGCGGCTGCGCCGCAAGCTGGCGGCAACAACAGTCGAAATCAAGACCGAGCGCGGCCTTGGCTATCAGCTCCACGCTTCGTGACATCAGGACATCGTTGCGCGCGCGGCTCTTGATCGCGATCGGCGCGATCCTGGCCGTGGGCGCGGTCGTGCTCAGCCTCGCCGCCTGGCAATATGCCGCGACCGCGGCGCGCGACGCCTATGACAGGCTGCTCGCCGGCGGCGCCGTGCAGATCGCCGAGAACATCTACATGCAGGGCGGCGTGGTGACGCTCGATCCGCCGGCCGCGGCCTTCGCGACATTATCGGCGTATGATCTGGTGTTCTATCGCGTCACCGATCCGCGCGGCGTCGTCGTCGCCGGCTATGATGATCTCGCCATCAGCGCGCCGGCTGCGGCGCTCCGGGAGGGCGTCGTGCTGCGCGACGGCGTCTATCGCGACCAGCCGGTGCGGATTGCCGCCGTGGCACGCCGGCTCGACGGTGCGCCGGGCGACGGCTGGAGCGCGATCGTGCTGGCGCAGACCCTGCGCGCCCGCGACAGCCTGACCTGGGATCTGGCGTCGAAGGCCATCGGCCTGATCGCGGCGATGAGCCTGCTGGCGCTGGTCGCGACCGCGCTGTGCCTCCGGCTGGTGTTCGCCCCGCTGACGCGGATCGAGGCCGAGATCGTCAGGCGACGCCCGGATGATCTCAGCCCCATCGCCATGATGCCCCCGCGCGAGGTGCGCGCTCTGGTCGGCGCCATCGACGGCTTCATGCAGCGCCTGTCGGAGCGCATCACGCTGATGCAGCGCTTCATCGCCGACGCCACCCACCAATTGCGCACGCCGCTCGCGGCCATTGACGCCGAGGTCGAACTGCTGACCGACCAGACCAGGGATCCGAAGGCGCTCGACAAGCTCCGTGGCCGCATCGCGGACCTCGCCCGGCTCACCAGCCAACTGCTCGATCACGCGATGATCCAGCACCGCGCCCAGGCGCCGCGTTTTGCGGCGACCGACATCAATGCGCTGGCCAAGTCGGTGCTGTCGCAGAGCGTGCCACTGTCGCTGGATCGCGAGGTCTCCGTCAGCTTCGTCCCGTCGGAGGGAGACACCGTGATCGCCGCAGATGCCATCAGCCTGCGCGAGGCGCTCGCCAATCTCATTCACAACGCGCTGGCGCATGGGGCGCGAACGCGACTGATGGTCAGGGTGGAGCGAGCGGCGGCGCATGTCGCGATCGTCGTGTGGGACGACGGACCGGGGATCGCAGCCGAGGCGCAGCAGCATCTGGTGTCGCCGTTCCAGAAAGGCGATGGATCGCATGGCTCAGGGCTTGGCCTGGCCATCGCCGCCGAGGTCGCGCAGGCCCATGGCGGGAGCTTGCGGTTTGCGGGCGGCGCTGGCGATTTCAGCGTGCGGTTCGAGATCCCGGCTTCGCCCTTCGCGCGCCATATCTAAACCTTTAGTTGTTTCATTACACGCCCTTTTGAAAATTGCCGATATTCGGTTGCCCTGCTTCGGGGAGCCGCGATGATCCGACCTGCCATTCGCCAATTTGCTGCAGCCATCGTCCTTCTGGCATTCGCTACCCCCGGAACGGCGGCCGCGCAGGATACTGGCGAGTGTGTGGCGTCGCAGCTCAGGAGCGATCCCGAGAGCGTCATCGCGGCCTGCTCCAGACTGATCGCCGATGGCGCCAAACCGGCCGCCGAGCGCGGCCGCGCCCTCTCGGTCCGGGGTTCGGGCTACTACTATACCAAGCGCTGGACCCTCGCGGCACAGGATTACGATGCGGCGATCGCGCTCCTTCCCACCGATGAGGAGCTGCTGCTATCGCGCTCATCGACAGCGCTCCGTCTCGGCGACGGCACTCTGGGCAGATCACTCATCGAGAAGGTGCTGACGCTCAACCCGTCGAACCCGGACGCGATGTGGCGCGTGGGCGCCGGGTATGAGGACGCCGGAGACTACCGCACCGCGATCCGCTTTTATGCGATGGCGCTGACGATCGCCCCGAGAAACCAGTATGCGCTGCTCTTCAGCAGCACCAGCAATCAGGGCCTGCGCCGTTTCGACGAGGCATTGAAGACAGCTGATGCTCTGGTTGGGCTCGGTCCCGACGAGATCAATCTCAAGCCCTATTTCGACTATCAAGGCAATCGGCTGGACTTCTATTTCATCGCTCTGAAGAACCGCGCCCGGATCCACTGGATGCTCGGTCACCTTGATCGCGCCGAGCAGGACCTGAACGCCGCTGTGACCTATCGCCGATCCGCCATGTCGCTCACGGCACGAGGTCATTTACTGACCTACACGCCCGGACGCGAGCAGCAGGCGTTTGCCGACCTGCAGGAAGCAAAATCGCTCGGATCCGAGCAATATGAGACATTCTTCGACCTTGGACTCATTCTCGCCAAGCGCCAGCAATTTCGGGAAGCGCTCGCGGAGTTCGATCGCGCTGCGGGGATCTTTCCTCCGTCCGGCGAAGCCGTTCGCATGCGCGCATTGATGCACCGGGAGCTCGGCGAAACCGACCTCGCTTTCGATGACATGATCCAGGCCGTGACCACCGAGGAGTCCGCGCTCAAGAAGACGGTCGTCGCGCTGCGCACAGCCGGCTATTGGCGATCGAGCGAAGCGCCGGACCAACTGACGCCCGACTTCAAGGACGCGATCCGCGCCTGCATGCTCGACAAGCTCTGCAAGTGAGCCCGCCGATGACATTCCGCATGCGCTTCGCGATTCCGCTCATGCTCATTGCCGAGCTGATGAGTACGCCCTCGCGCGCCGAAGACACGCTGGGTACGGCCGGCCCGATCCGCTCGTTCAGTTTCGGAACATGCAAGCTGCCTTATCCGGCCAGAGCACGCGGCGAATGCGATCCGCTGGAGATTTCAGCAACTCTGCCCGCGGATGTCCGTTCGCAGCAGCGCGTCCTCCGCGCCCGGCAACTCACCGAGATTGCCAGGCTGCCGCAAGCCATCGCAGAGTTGGATACGGCGATCACCGAGCAGCCCAGCAACGCAGCGGCCCTGCTGCTCCGCGCCCGGCTGAGAATCCCGGCCCAGCTTACCGAAGCCACCCGCGACGTGACGGCGGCGCTGCAGGCCGATGGCGACAATGCCGATGCGCTGGCAACCATGGCCTTCATCCTGATCGGTCAGGACGATCAGGCTGGACTCGAACTGGCCACCAAGGCCCTCGCGCTCAATCCCTTGTCGGTCGATGCGCTCTGGATCCGCGCCCTCCTGTCGAACCGGAGCGGCAGACCGGAGCAGGCGGAAGCGGATCTCGATTCCGCCATCGCGCTTGAGCCCGACGAGCGGCGACCGCGCATGACGCGCGCCGAGATTCGGCTGCAGAGCGGCAAGACGGCTGGCGCCAAGGAGGACCTCGATGCGCTGCTCGCGGCCGGGTCCGATCTCCAGGCCTTGCAGATGCGGGTGACGATTCTGGCCGGCATGGGAGACGACAACGGTGCGCTTGCCGACCTGAACAAAGTTCTCGGCCCGCCGGGGCAGCGCGTCCTTCCCGGCCCGGTGCGGCCCGACCTCGTCAACATGTTCGTGCAGCGCGCTCTGATCCTGACCCGCATTGGGCGAGAGCCGGAGGCCAAGCAGGACCTCGAAACCATCGTCACGCTGGGCGGCCATCGCGCCGTTCTACAGATGCAGGTCTATCTGCGGGGTCACGGTTTTCCAGACGTCAGTCTGGACGGGAAACGGTCCGAGCAGCTCGACGATGCGCTGCGCGCCTGCTTCATCAACAACGCCTGCGGCCGCGGCATCACCATTCGCGGATAGAATCACACCTGCTGTGACGTGGTGACCGCCGCGCCCGCGCACCGGCTTGCAGCGGACGGGCGCGGGCGGTCTCATCGCTCATCGTCAGGCCGCAGCCTTCTTTGCCTTGGCATCGCGGATCGCAGCCCACACCTTCTCCGGCGTCAGCGGCGTCTGCAGGTTGGTGATGCCGAGTTCGAACAGCGCGTCCATCACGCCGTTGGTGACGCAGGGCGGGCCGCCGATGGCACCGGACTCGCCACAGCCTTTCGAACCCAGCGGATTGGTTTTGCAGGGCGCGGAATCGTCGAGCGTGACGACGATCGGCGGCACGTCGTCGGCGCGTGGGATGCAGTAGTCCTGATAGGTCGCGGTCAGGAGCTGGCCGTCGGCATCATAGGCGACGTTCTCGTACAGCGCCTGGCCGATGCCCTGGGCGACGCCGCCATGGATCTGGCCGGCCACCAGCATCGGATTGACCGCGACCCCGACGTCGTCGACCGTGGTGTAGCGCACCACACGGCTGATGCCGGTCTCCGGGTCGATCTCGACCTCGCAGATATGCGTGCCGTTCGGCCAGCTCGGGCCGTCGACCTCGCCCTCGCTGTCGACCGACAGCTTGGCGCCCTGTTCTTTCTGTGCGATCTCGAACAGGCTGATGCGGCGGTCGGTGCCGACGACCGTGAGAAAGCCGTCGCGATATTCGATGTCCTCGACCGCCGTCTCCAGCAGATTCGATGCCTTTTCCCGGGCCTTCGTCATCAGGTCGTTCGACGACACCGCCACTGCCGTGCCGCCGACGAACAGCGAGCGCGAGCCGACGCTGCCGAAACCGGTGGCCAGATCGGTGTCGCCCTGCACGACGTCGATCTTGTCCAAGGGAATGCCGAGCGTGTCGGAGATCATCTGGGTGTAGGTGGTCTGCAGCCCCTGCCCCATTGCCATAGTGCCGGAATGCAGGATCACGCGGCCCTCGGACGTCGCGTGCAGCGACACCTTCTCGGTGTGTGCGCGACCGCCGGTCCATTCGATGTAGCTGGTCAGCCCGCGGCCGTAGAGCATACCGCGCTTTTTGGCTTCGCGCTTCCGCGCATTGAAGCCGTCCCAGTCGGCGAGCTTGGAGGCGCGCTCCAGCATGTGGGCGAAGGCACCGGAATCATACACCTGGCCGACCGCATTGGTGTAGGGCAATTGCGCCGGCTTGATGTAGTTCGCCTTGCGGATGGTGCGCGGATCGATGCCGATCTGGCGTGCCGCCGTATCGAACAGGCGCTCGACGATGAACACCGCCTCGGGGCGTCCGGCGCCGCGATAGGCGCCGACCGGCGCGGTGTGCGTCATCACCGTCTTCACCTCGAAATGCACCAGCGGCAAATCGTAGACGCCGGTCTGCACGAACGGCCCGAGCACCAGCGGGATGATGTTGGCCGCGCCGGACGAATAGGCGCCGGTGGCGCCGATCGAGCGCACGCGATAGGCCAGCACCTTGCCCTTGGCGTCCAACGCGAACTCGGCGGTCGAGGTGAGGTCGCGGCCATGGGTGCCGCCGACGAACTCATCCGTACGCTCGGCGCGCCAGCGGATCTTCTTGGCCAGCTTGGTGGCGGCATAAGCGACGATGCCATCCTCGGGATAGAGGTTCGTCTTCTGGCCGAAGCCGCCGCCGATGTCGCCGACCAGCACGCGCACGCTCTCCTTCGGCCGCTTCAGCACGGCTTCCGCCAGCACGTCGCGGGTCGAGGCCGGCGTCTGCGACTGCACATACAGCAGCAGGCGGCCGGTCTTCTTCTCGATCTCGGCGATCGTCGAGCGCGGCTCCATTGCCGAAGGCACCAGGCGCTGGCTGACGATGTCGAGCGAGACCTTGTGCGGGGCGCTGGCGAAGGCCTCTTCGACCTTGGCGGCATCGCCATAGCTCATCGCGGCGACAATGTTGTCGGGCGCCTCGGCCCAGACGACGGGCGCACCAGGCTCGAGCGCCTGCACCGGATCGGTGACTGCCGGCAGCACCTCATAGTCGACGACGATCGCTTCGGCGGCTTCCTGCGCGATCACGCGCGAGGTGGCGACGACGGCCGCGACGGCCTCACCGGTGTATCGGACGACCTCATGGGCGAGCAGGCGACGCGGCGGCACCGTCATCGGCTTGCCGTCCGGCCGCTTGAAGATCGCGAGCGTCGGGATGGTACCGACGTCGTCGGCGACGAGATCGGCGCCGGTATAGATCGCCTGCACGCCCGCGATCTCGCGCGCCGCAGCGGTGTCGATCGACAGGATTTTCGCATGCGCATGCGGCGAGCGCAGCACGTAAAGCCACAGCGCGCCGTCATCCGGCTTGTCGTCGATGAACTGCCCCTTCCCGGTGAGCAGCCGCTGATCCTCCAGGCGCTTGACGGGCTGCCCCGCTCCGAACCGCATATTGTTGGGAAGAATGTTCATTCGTCAGTCCTTGGGTAAGTTCAAATGCAATTGCATGCTTTTTAGCGGATTTGCCGGTCGACACAACCGCTGCCGTCATTCCGGGACGGGCGTCAGCGCGAGCCCCAAATCCATGGCCACAAACAATGTTTTAGGGGGTCGGCGTCGCCAAACCTGGCCGGCCGAGGCGCCGCGGAGACGGGATGCCGGGCTCAGCCCTTCGGGCTGTCCCGGAATGACACCGGAGAGAGCCGGGCCGTCATCCGCGTGTCACCCCAGGCTGCGCAGCACCTCTTCGACGACCTTGCGCTGCTGGGCGGTCAGTGCGGCCTGTGGCGGCACCGGGTCGCCGACGTCATATCCCTGGATCGCCAGCCCGGCCTTGATGCAGGCGGCGAGATTGAAGCGGGCAAACGCCTCGTTGACGCGCCAAAGCTTCTTCTGCAGCTTGAGCGCATCATCCCAACAGGACGCCCTGCAGAGATTGTAGAGCTCGACGCTCTGGCGCGGGATGATGCAGGCGGGTCCGGCCATCCACCCCTCGCCGCCGATCAGCATCACGGCAGCGGGAATGTGCGACGACGCCGCGAACACCTTCAGGGCATCGCCGCATCGGTTGATGATCGACAACAACCGTCCCGTATTGGTCGAGGCGTCCTTGATGTAGTTGATGCGCGGATGCTCGGCGAGGCGCGCGATCACATCGAGCGACAGGTCGGACCGTTGAAATTGCGGATTGGTGTAGATGACGACAGGAACATCGACGGCATCGGCGATGGCACGAAAATAGGCCTCGATGCCCGCATCACTCACCGGAAAATAGGCCTCGAGCACCGCGAGAATGCCGCTGACGCCGCGCTTCTGATAGGCCTTGGCCTGCGCCACCGCGTCGGCGATCGCGGTCGATGCCACACCGGCGACGACCGGAACGCGCCCCTTCGCCGCGTCGATGGTCGCCTCGACCACGGTCATGCGCTGGGCGCGGTCGAGATAGGCGAACTCGCCGGTCGAACCGAGCGGCGTCAGGCCATGCACGCCGGCTTGGATCAGGTCATCGCAAAGCCGTCCCAGCACATCGGTGCGGATCGTACCGTCGGCGCTGATCGGTGAGGCGAGATAGGGAAAGACGCCGTGAAAATCGCTCATGCGATCGGTATAGCGGCCGGCCGGCCGCCCCCGCAAGCGGGCGACGTGCGCGCCTGCCGCGCGCAAAGGAGTGGTCCGCTGCCGGCAGGACATGCTCTTCAGCGGCCGGACAGGTCCGGCACCGGCCGGTCCGGAGCCATGCCGACAAAGACTGCAGCCGCAGCGCCGGGCCTCGCCCACGCGTCCACCAGGGTGGCATGACGTCCCTGCGGAGCCGCTCGCTGCGCGCGGACACCGGCAGGTGACGCAAACGATGCAACCGCTGCGATTGTCCCAGCCCTCCGTCTCATGACATCACCTCGCCGATCCCGCGATCGCTCGTTGCATGCGGACCATAACGGCCGGCACGCCCCAGGGAATGTGCTGCACGTCACGCGATTTGATGAGGCCATAGGCCCTCGCGTTAAACGTCATTTCAAACTTTTTCTTCACCATGCCGGAAGCTGCAACAGCGAGACCCCAGACAGGTTCAAGCGTTTCATGGTTCCAAACCCGGCAGAATTGGCTGCGAATTTCGCCATTTTCAGTCATTTTTCCGCCGAATTGGCCCAGCATCGTGCAAGGCGGAAAGTGTTAGTACGAGTGCTCCAGCGTAAATTCGCCGTGGGAATTTCGATCGGAGACGAGGGAAACCTGCAGCGAGATCGATCATGAAGACGCTTTACGATTTGCTCGGAGCTCTTCCGGACGACGACGCTGACGACATCAGGGCAGCGTTCCGCAAGGCGGTCAAGGAGAGCCATCCCGACCTCAACGCGGGAGATCCCGACACGGCGCTGCGGTTTCGGCAGATCGTCCGCGCTCACGACATCCTCGGCGACAAGGAGCAGCGTGCTGCTTATGACCGCCTGCTCGGGGCCGCGCAGGACGAGAGTCAGCAGGAGTCCAAGCTCGCCGTCGCGGCCAAGGTGCACAAGGTCGCATCCGGCGTGATGGCGTTGGCCGGCGCCTCTGCCGTGGCGCTGACCGGTTATCTCCTGTTCACCCATATGTCGGCGGCTTCAGTCGCGCCATTAAAGCCGATCGTGGTCGCGACCAACAAGCTCAAGCCGCATGAAGTCCCTGCCAAGCCGATCGAGACGGTTGCGGTGACGCCGGAGGCGACGACGACCGCGGAGGCGCCCGCGGGAGCCGCCGTCGAGACGCCGGCCAATGCCGCCGCAAACGCCGGTGCACCGGCAGCTGCCGAGACCCTGCCGCTTCGGGTCAGCAAGGTCGACGCGGTCTACTCGGCCGAGCAGGAGCGTTCGTCCTGCGCGCCGGGCGCTGCTGCTTCGTGCAATGCGGACGCAGCCTTCCCCGGCAACGCTCCATCGAACGATGCGCGCGCCTTCCATGATCGCGGCATGGCTTCGTTCCAGAAAGGCGACCTCTCGGCGGCTCTGAGCGATCTGGACACCGCGATCCAGCTCGATCCGCGCTATCAAGAGGCCTATATCGATCGCGGCATCGTTTTCTACCGGATGCGCAAATTCGATCGTGCCTTCGCCGACGTCGCTGCTGCCAAGCGGCTGGAAAAGGCAAACCGGGCCGTGCTGGATGCGATGGCGAAGCGTCAGCCGCTCCGCCCCTTGAAGCTTGATCCGCCCAAAACGGAGACTAAGGCAGAGCTGCCGAAGTCCGAGCCGCCAAAGGTCGCCGCCGCGACCACCATGTCCCCGAGAATGGCAACAGCGACGCCGGTCTATGCCATCAGCGATCCAAGCCGCGCTCCGTGAGGCTTCGACGTTTGCGTTGACGAAGATTTAAGGTAATCGCAAACCTCTTCGTCGCGCGAGATGTGGCCGCCCATCAACTGTTAGGAAAGGTGTCTCATGGTGGTTCCATGGGACATGGGCAGTCTTCCAGATTCGTTGATCCGAACCCGGCGATCCGGCGCGAGCTGGTCGAGCTCCTGTACACGTCCCTGCCACAGGTGATGTCGATCAACGCGGCCGCGATCACCGGATCGGTCACGCTGGCCGTCCTGCATCGCGACCCCGGCTACATCGCGATCACGTTCGCGATCATCGTCAACGCGATCGGCCGCGTGGTCAGCCTGCTCCGCTACAAGCAGCGCAGCGCCCGCCTCTCCGACCGGGACGTGGTGCTCTGGGAAAAGGTCTATGCCGCCGGCGCAACCGCCTTTGGGCTCGCGCTCGGCGCCCTCACCTTTCGGGCCTTTCAGCTCAACGATGCGCCGGGCGCGTGGATCGCGTTCGGACTGTCGATGTCCTATTGCGTCGGCATGGTCTCGCGCGCGGCGATCCGCCCCTGGGTGGTGCTGACGACAACCGCCGTGCTGTTCGCGCCCACATTGGTGGCCGGCTTGATGCGCCCGGAGCTGCCCTACCAGCTCGGCGCCGCGATGCTCGTCCTGTTCTGGTTCTCGATCCGCGAAGCATCGCGCCATCTCAGCACCGCGTTCATCGAGCGACTCGAGGCCAAACATGCGCTGGCCCGCCAGGCCAACCACGACTTCCTGACCGGCCTGCCGAATCGGGCCGCGTTCCTCGCCGCACTGGAGCGCACCACGGGCAGCGTCGCGATCATCGCCATCGATCTCGACGGCTTCAAGCCGGTCAACGATCGCCACGGTCACCATGCCGGCGATGAGCTACTGCGCCAGGTCGCGACGCGGCTGTCGGACTGCGTCGGCTCGGGCGGCCTTGCCGCGCGCTTCGGTGGCGACGAGTTCATGCTGCTGAAGCCGGTCGCAGACGGTGCCGAAGGACGCGATGAATCGATGGCGCTGGCGCGCGAGGCCGTCCGCACCTTGTCGATGCCGTTCCTGCTGTCCGATATCCCCATGGTAATCGGCGCCAGCGCCGGACTGCTCGTGAACGAGCGGCCGCTGACGGACGACACGGTCGACGAGGTGCTGCGCCGGGTCGACGAGGCGCTTTATGCGGCCAAGCGCGCCGGTGGCGGCCGTTGTAGCTGGGCCGACGCCGACACCGCACAGCTTCGTCAGGCCGGCTGAGAGCGTTCGCCTTGCCGGTGCTATGACATCTCGATGCCGCGCATCACCGCATCAATCTGATCTGCGGCAATCTCCCCCTCGCGCCCAATCAGCACCAGTTGCGCCGTCAGTCCGTCGGCCGGCGGCAGCGGCGCGGGCGCCAGCGTGCCGCGCGTCGCCACCGACTGAAACAGGATCGGCTTCCCCGGATGCTCGGTGAACAGCAGGAGCCCCTTGATGCGCAGGGTCCGGGCCGCCAGCTGCCCGATCACCTGCTGAAAGCGAGCGAGCGACAGCGGTGCACGTGAGGTCCAGGTCACCGTTGCGAACGGCTCGGACATCACCGGCATCTGCCGCGGCATAGCCCGGGGCGCGCGCAGCTCGCGGCTGAACAGCAGATCGGGCGGCACGATGCCGTGCGCGACCTCGAAGATCGCCGATTGCGGCTTGTGCCGACCGACCACGGCACGGACCTCGTCCAGCGCCACGCGGTCGAGCAGATCGGTCTTCGTCAGCAATGCGAAATCGGCCGCGCGCAGCTGCGAGCGCCACAGCGCATCCTGCTCCAGCTCCGGCGCGTCGCGCAGCCGCTGCGGATCGACCAGCGTCACCACAGTCTCCAGCGGCGCGACCTTGAAGATCACAGGATCCATCAGGTTGCGGATGATCTCGGCCGGATCCGAGATGCCCGAGGTCTCGATCACGATCGCATCGGGCGCGGGATCGCGCTTGATCACCGCCGACAATGTGCGCAGCAGGTCGCCCTGCAATGAGCAGCAGATGCAGCCGTTCTTCAGGCTGATCACCTCCTCGGTCACGGTCCCGAGCAGTTGCGCGTCGATATCGACCGCGCCGAAATCGTTGACCACGGCGGCGATGCGCCGGCCGTCAGGATTGGCCAGCAGATGATTCAGCAAGGTCGTCTTGCCGGCGCCGAGCGCGCCGGCCACCAGCAGAACGGGGACGATCATGACAGGACCGGCCGCCGCACCGGCCGGCCCGGTCGTGCGTCGCGGACGAGGTGTCCGCCGGCGATCACGGCGCGGCCATTGACGAGCAGATGTCTCACGCCTTCCGACGGCCGGTTCATGTTGAGGAAGTCGGCACGATCACGCAACGATGACAGATCGAGCACGGCGATGTCCGCATCGCATCCCGCCTGCAGCCGTCCCTTGCGCCGCATCGCCGGCGTTGATCGCTCCAGGATCTGCGCCGGAATCAGCGTGCATTTGGCGAGGCCGTCGAGCAGCGGTACCGCCTGGCGGTCCAGCACCCATTCGCGCAGGAACTTCACGAAGGTCGCCGACGAGCGCGGATGCGACACCGCATCGTCCGGCAGCGGCCACGCTTCGCCGGTGTAGTCGGTGCCGTTGGACAGGATCCACGGCATCGCGTCCGACGCGATGGCCCCGCCGGGAAACAACACGGAGACATCGAGCAGGTCGCGATGGCGCGGATTGACGGCGACGTCGAGGAAGTGGATCAGCACCAGCGCCCCGGGATCGGTCTGCTGCCGCTGCAGCAACTCATCGCGGCTGCCGAGACGATGCCGCTCCGCCACCATCTCGATAGCGTCATAGCCGGTGCCCATGCGCTGGCAAAAGGCGGGATCGGCGAAGAAATCAGCCCCGACGACCGTCGAGCCGGTGCCATAGGGATAGGCCTCGACCGTGACCTTCAAGCCTTGCGCCTGCGCGGTCCGGACCAGCTCGGCACAGCGCCCGACATCCTGCAGGCTGGTGCTGTTAAAATGGCAGATATGCATGTGGGCACCGGTCGAGCCGGCCAGCCCGATCAGCCGCGTATAGGCATCGACCGAGCTGCGCGGATCGACGTTGGACATATAGACGATGTGGGTATAGGTCGGCACATCCTGGCTCGCGGCCAGGCTGCACAGCTCGGACAATTCCTTGATGCCGGTGCCGGGCGCGTAGGCATTCGGAAAAGCGATGCCGAGGCCGCCCTGGTCCAGTCCCTGCCGCGTGCGCTCGACGATCTCGGCCGTCTCCGCAGCCGTCGCGACCTCTTCGATCCAACGCTTGTCGCGCATCGCCTCGCCCATGCCGGCAATGCTCGATGCGGTCTGCTGCGTGGTCATCGTCGCGATGCGCGCAAACACCCAGCCCGCCGCCGCGCCGTAATTCAGTGTGCGGCCGATCGCTTCCTGCTCATCGTACCAGCGCGCCACCGGCATCACGCCGATCTCGAGCTCCAAGGTCGTGGTGACGCCATCGAAGGCCTGCATGCGATCGGCGGGCAGCGACTGGCCGTGCGCGTGCAGATCGATGAAGCCGGGCACGACGGCGAGCCCCGCCGCATCGATCACCTGATCCGCGCCGCCTGCGATATCGCCGACCGCAGCGATGGCCCCGTCCTTGACGGCGACGTCGGCCGTCGCATCGAGCTTGGTTTCGGGGTCGAGCACGCGACCGCCGCGAATGATCAGATCATAATGGGACATGCCGTCAGCAGGCTCACGAAGTGGAACTGCGCGCAGGCCTAACACAGATGCGCCGTGATGAAAACGCGACAGGACAGATCGATGCCCTCCGCTGCATGCATGGCGCGCAACTATCAGTTCGGTCCGACAGCGATGCTCTTTCCTCGGCGCGTGGGATCGGTCAGGATGATCGGCACCGGCCGCCGCCGTTCGACAGAAGAGAATCAGGATGAATTCACCCGCGCCGCGCATCGCCCCTTTCACCTGCGAGAAGCAGCCGGCGACAGGCTCGCGCGGCATGGTGGTGACCAACCATCCGCTCGCCTCGAGCGCCGGTGCCGAGATGCTGATGCGCGGCGGCAATGCGATCGACGCGGCCGTGGCGGCGCTGTTTGCGCTGACGGTGGTCGAGCCGATGATGGTCGGCCTGCTCGGCGGCGGCCTGTCGCATATCCGCCTCGCCGATGGCCGCCACATCGTGCTCGATGGGCTGAGCACCGCACCGCTGCGCGCGACGCCCGCGATGTATGACCCGGTGTCCGACGAGATCGCGCTCGCGCGCGAAACCCGCGACCGCCGTAACGTCGTCGGCGCGCTCGCCGTCGCCGTGCCAGGCGCGCTGAAGGGCTGGTGCGAGGCGCTGACGCACTATGGTCGGCTGCCGCTCGCCGAGGTCATGGCGCCGGCGATCCGGCTCGCCGAGCATGGCTTCGTGGCGAGTGCGTATCTCAACGACTGCGTCCGGCTGGTCGCCGCCGACCTTGCGCGGGATCCAGCTCTGTCGGCGCTGTTCCTGCCCGGCGGCGAGCCGGTGCGGGCCGGCACGCGCGTCATCCAGGCCGACTACGCCGCATCGCTGCGGCTGATCGCCGAGCACGGGCCGGACGCGCTCTATCAAGGGCCGCTCGGCGCCGCGCTGGCCGACGATATGGCTCGGTCCGGCGGCTTGATCGACATGGCCGACCTCGCCGCCTACAAGGTGATCGAGCGCGCGCCGGTCCGCGGCACCTATCGCGGCCATGAGATCATCGGTCCGCCGCCCCCCTCCTCAGGCGGCGTGCACATCGTGCAGATGCTCAACATCCTCGAAGGTTTCGATATCGGCGCGCTCGGCTTCGGCTCGGCCGATGCCGCGCATCTGCTCGCCGAAGCGTTGAAGATCGCCTTTGCCGATCGCGCGGTCGCCACCGCCGATCCGGCGTTCGTCGACGTGCCGGTCGAGCGCCTGACATCGAAGACCTATGCTGACGAGCGGCGGGCCCAGATTGAGATCGGCCGGGCAAGACACTTCGGTCCGGGGCTGTCCCCGACCGAATCCGCGAACACCACGCATGTCACCGTCGCGGACGCCGAGGGCAATGTGGTCGCCTCGACCCAGACCATCAACGGCCTGTTCGGCGCCTGCGTGCAGATCCCCGGCACCGGCATGACGGCCAACAACTACATGTATAATTTCGATCCGCATCCCGGCCGCGCGTTGTCGATTGCACCCGGAAAACGCGTCTTCACCTCGATGGCGCCGATGATGGCGACACGCGATGGGCGCTTGCGCTACGCGCTCGGCCTGCCCGGCGGTCTGCGCATCTTCCCTTCGGCGCTGCAGGCGCTGGTGAACCTCATCGACCACCGCATGTCCTTGCAGGAAGCGGTGGAGGCGCC
The DNA here is from genome assembly GCF_013179005.1 of Bradyrhizobium denitrificans. Lineage (NCBI taxonomy): Bacteria > Pseudomonadati > Pseudomonadota > Alphaproteobacteria > Hyphomicrobiales > Nitrobacteraceae > Bradyrhizobium > Bradyrhizobium denitrificans. The sequence goes on from NZ_JABFDP010000028.1 coordinate 90,702, forward strand.
GCGGCTGTGGACGCAAGGCGGCGAGCTCGAGCTCGAGCCGGCGTTTTCGGACAGCGTGGCGCAGGAGCTCGCCGCACGCGGCCATGCGATCAAGCGCGAACCGATCGTGGCCGGCGGCATGAATGCCATCGCCTTCGGTGATGACGGCGGCTTGACCGGTGCGGCGTGCTGGCGCGCCGATGGCACGCCGATCGCGATCTCCGGCGGGCGCGCCCGCGCCGGGCTTCGCTTCGCCATCGCCTGAGGCTTACGTCCTCTTCCGCATCATCCGCGCGATCGCTTCCCCGATCACGACCGTGGTGAAATGCGTGTTGGCACGACAATCGGCCGGCATGATCGAGGCGTCGGCGACGCGCAGGCCGCCGATCCCCTTGACCGTCCCGTCGGGATTGACGACGCCATCGGCGTCGGCGAAGCCGCTCATGCGACAGCTGCCGGCGGCATGCTGAATATCGCCGGTCACCCGGCGCAGCAGCGCGTCGAGCTCGGCATCCGGCAGCGCGGCCGCCTGCGGCAGCGTGAGTTCGGTATCGCCGAGGCGGATCCAATCGGCGATACCCTGTAGCGCCGGCTGCTGCGTGATCACGGCCAGCCGCTTCACCGCGTCCCGCATCCGCGCGATGTCGCGGGGATCGGCGAGCATATTCTCGTCCACGATCGGATCGATGGAGGGATCAGGCGAGGCGAGCTTCAGCGTGCCGCGCGAGAAGGCGTTGAAGAGGCCGGCGCCGATCGCGCCGGGCACGCCGATGCCACGGTGGTTGAACGCGATCAGGATCATGTCGCGCTTGCCGCCCTCGGCCAGGCCGGACGAATAGGTCACGCAGCAATTGGTGTGGCGCGTGTCGCGGTCGGTCGGACGCAGCGCCTCGCGCAGCTGGATGGTGGTGCGGAACAAGGGATGATCGAAGAAGTGCCGTCCCACCGGCAGATCGCGCAACACGGCGATGCCCATGTGCCGCAGCTCGGCCGCGGGTCCAAGGCCCGAACGCAACAGGATCGCCGGGCTGTGGATGGCCCCGGCGCATAGCACGACCTCGCGCGCCGCGATCTCCCTGGCGCCCTCGCCGTCGAGAAGCACGCGCACGCCGGTCGCGCGGCCATCGCTGATCAGGACACGATCGACCAGCGCGCGGCCGCGGATCTCCAGGTTCGAACGGCCTCGCGCCGGCTCCAGATAGGCTTCGTTGGTCGAGATGCGGCGGCCGTTGCGGCTGTTGATGGGATAGCAGGCGACGCCCTCGCCATCGGGCCCGTTGAGGTCGTCGCACCAGGGATAGCCGCTCGCCAGCGCCGCATCGCGCAAGCCACCGTCGATCGGCCCCCACTGGTCCGCCGGCGCCCGATAGACCGGCAGCGGACCGCCCTGGCCGTGCCCGTCGCGATCGCCATAAGTGAGGTCGTCCTCGATCACGGAGAACAGCGGCATGATCTCACGCGCCGACCATCCGGTGCAGCCCTGGGCAGCCCATTGGTCGAACGCCTCGGCCACACCGCGGATCGCGATCTGGCCGTTCATCATCGAGCTGCCGCCGAGCCCCTTGCCGCGCCAGTAGAACCGCATCTCCTGGCCTGCCACCCGGCGCGACATCAGCTGCGGCCACTGCCACTTCTCCTGGAAGGCCCGATCATGGATGATCGGGATCGGATTGGGCGTCGCGATCTCCCATGGCACCTCGTCCGCGCGCCAGTCGGCGCCGGCCTCCAGCAGCAGCACGCGCCGTTCCGGCTGTTCGGACAGACGCGCTGCGACCGCCGCTCCCGCGGAGCCGCCGCCGACGACAATGAGGTCATACATCGAATGAGTTCTCGCTTCTGATCGGAGCCTTCACCAGCATGGCCACAGCTTGCGCGAGCCGATGCGGGCCGTGAAGCCCCGGAAAACTCAAACCACCAGCATCTCAACGCAGGGCTCGGCCGCATCCTCGGCCACCAGGCAGGATGCGACAGCAATGACCTCGCGGGCCGATTTCCACGCCCCGCCACCGCCGGCGGGACCATTGGTGTAGAGCGTCTCGACCTCGTTGCCGATCCTGAGTGCATCAGCCATCGTCGCGGTGCGCCCAGCGACCCGAATGCGGACCTCGTAGGGTTCGCCGGCTTGCGCGTGGCCATCGCCATGCAGCGCGTTGACGCCGATCAGGTCACAGCGCAACTCGCTGACCGGCACGCCGGTCAGCGCCAGCCGCTCGCGCACGATGTCGAGCGCGAGGCGGCCGCGTGCGACTGCGCCAGGGCCGGCATAGGAGATCTGGCCTTCCCCGACATAGCAATCGTGATAGCCGACCGAGGTCTTCAGCAAGCCGGTTTTCGGCTTGCCACGGCCGCCCACCACTTTGACACGGTCAGGGCCAAGCTCTTCGACGGTGACCTCGGAAAAATCCGCCACCACGTCCGGCTGGATATACTGCGCGGGATCGTGGATCTCGTAGAGCAGTTGCTCCTTCACGGTCGCGGCGGTGACGCAACCGCCGGAGCCGGCGACCTTGGTGACGATCAGCTCGCCATCCTCGCGCACCTCGCCGATCGGAAAGCCGAGCCGGGCGAGATCCGGAACGTCCTTCACACCGGGATCGGCAAAATAGCCGCCGGTGATCTGACCCGCGCATTCGAGCAGATGACCGACCACCGTGCCCTGGCCGAGCCGGTCCCAATCATCCATCGCCCAGCCGAACTCATGAATCAGCGGACCGAGGAACAGCGCCGGATCCGCGGCGCGCCCGGTGATCACGACATCAGCGCCGGCCGCGAGCGCCTCGGCGATCGCGCGCGCCCCGACATAGGCATTGGCCGAGACGACGCGGTTGCCGAGCCCGGCCATCGTGTCGCCGGTGCCGAGCGCGACATCCGTCGTTTTCAGCCGCGCCAGCACATCGTCACCGGTCACGGCTGCGATCTTCAGCCCGGTCAGGCCGAGCCTGCGGGCCAGCACGCGCGTCGCTTCGGCGGCACCGGTCGGATTCGCGGCGCCCATATTAGTGACGATGCGAATCGTGTTGGCCCGGCAGATCGGCAGCACCGCCTGCATCCGTGCCGCCAGCATCGGATCGTAGCCGGCGTTCGGATCCTTGATGCGCGCCTGCTGCGCCAGCGCGATGGTGCGCTCGGCGAGGCATTCGAACACGAGATAGTTCAGCGCGCCGCTCTCGGCGAGCTCGATCGCGGGCTCGATGCGGTCGCCGGAATAGCCGGCGCCGGCGCCGATCCTGACGCTCCGCATGGGCCTCCTCCTGTCTTCTCTCGATAGGCTACAGGCAGGAGTACGATGCGGCGGCGCACTTGCCAAGGCGACCCGTGAACGCCGGCTCCCTGCCCCGCGATGGCGGCAACATCGCCGGCGCTGCGCTCAGACCGCGGGCGCCAGCGCCGGGGTGTCGTCAGCCCGCGTCCAATCGGTGTCGGCGGGCTCCTCATCGGCCCAGCGCCATTGGTGCCCGCCGGCCCGTTTGGCGGCGTAGAGCGCGCGATCGGCCTGGTCGATCAGCGCCTCGGTTTCTGCTGTCCGATGCTCGGCGAGCAGAATGCCGGCGCTGGCGCCGATCTGCACGCGGGTTCCAGCCAGCACAAATGGATCGGCGAGCGAGCTCACAACGCGGCGCGCCAATGCCCCGGCCGCATCGCGGCCCGGCTGCGCTGCCGCAACCGGAAGCAGCAGCATGAATTCGTCGCCGCCAAACCGCGCCGCAAGGCCGCTGTCACCGAGGCATTGGCGCAGCCGCGCGCCGACCTGGCACAGCAGCTCGTCGCCGGCCTGGTGGCCGAACGCGTCATTGATGCTCTTGAAGCCGTCGAGATCGATCGCGATGATCGCCGCGGGGCCATCGAGCCCGCGCAATGCCGCGATGAAGGCGGCCCGGTTCGGCAGGCCGGTGAGGAAATCCTGATGCGCCTGGCGGCGCAGCGCCTGCTGCGCCTCGATCCGCTCGGTGAACGCGGCGGTGAGCCGGTAGGATGTGCCGCGCAGGGTGATCCAGAACAGCACCAGCATTGCAGCGCCCATGCGAAAGACCGGCTCCGGCTGCAGCACACAGGCGATCACGGTCGGAATCAGCAGCACCGCGGACGAACTCATCACGATCCACGGGCTGACGCGCGAGACGATGCCGACGCAGAATGACATCGACAGGCCGAAGCACATCCAGATGCCGGGCCCGTCACCGATCTGAAAGGCGCGGGCCGACAAGCCGCCGACCGCAAGCCCGAACGCGGCGGCGCCGAGGCCATAGAGACGCTCCCAGCGGATGATGTCGGCGTCGTCGAGCTGATCGAAACGCGCTGCGAACATCAACAGCTTGACGACGCGGAAGACGCCGATCACCAACAGCGCCATGGTGATGGCGGCATAGCCCGGATCGCGGGCGACCCACGCCATCACGGCCCCGATCACGACGGCCCCGGCCGAGATCGTCCCGACCAGCGGCATCGAGCTGTAAAGCAGATGCGCCAGCTCGCGACGAGTTTCCGAGTCCAATCGTTGCATCACAGTTCCGTTCGCCAACGCGCGCACTATCGTACCCGCGCCTTAACGAAACCTCGCTGCAACTGCGAGGAGCTGCCATGCAGCGATCTTGCTTAAGAGAACGCAAATCGCAGCGTGGCGATCCGACGCGCGGCTGTCTCGGGACGAGACAATGCCGCGCGGTCAGCTCGCCCAATTGTCGCGGAATTCCCCGAACAGCGTGATCCCGCCGCAGGCATAGATCGTCTGCCCCGTGATGTAGCTAGCCTCGGACGAGGCCAGGAAGGCGAACACGCCGGCGATCTCCTCCGGGCTCGCGACCCGTCCCATCGGGATGTGGGATTCGACGACGCCGCGCTTGACGGGATCGCCGGTCCAGGCCGCATTGATCGGCGTGTCGACCGCACCGGGGCCGACGGAGTTGACGCGAATGCCGCGCCCGGCGAATTCCAGCGCCAAGGTGCGGGTCAGTCCGGCCATCGCGCTCTTGCTGATCGAATAAGCGAGATAGCCGGGCTTCGGAATGATCTGGTGCACGCTCGACGTGTTGATGATGTTGCCGCCGCCGCGCGCAACGAAATGCGCCAGTGCATGGCGTGCACATAGCACGGCGCCGTTGAGGTTCACCTCGAGGATGGCCCGATAGGTCGCGACGTCGAGGGCCTCGCTCGGCGACTCCCGCTGGAAGCCGGCATTGTTGACGAGGCAGTCGAGCTGCGGCCAGCGCTTGAGCACCGTCTCGAACATCGCGGCGATGTCGGCTTCGACCCCGATATCGGCTTTCACCGTGAAGTGATCGCGCGCTCCATGGCCATGGGCTGCCGAGGCCGCCTGCACCAGGGCCAGGGTCTCGTCCCCCGACGGCGACGGCCCGCCGAAATTGATTGCGACATGCGCGCCTTCCTCGGCAAAGCGCACCGCAATCGCGCGACCGATGCCTTGCGCGGCGCCGGTCACCAGTGCGTAATGTCCGGCGAGGCGCGGCGCGCGTACGGTCGGCGGGGCGGATGGCTGCATGCTTCAACTCCTCGAATGATCTCGTCTGTCATAGGTTGCAACGACGCGTGCCCGGATGACAAAGCCGTCGGAACTCTGCTATCGCTCCCCGCCCTTCCATCCCCCGGCACGCGGGCGTGAGACCTCATGTATCTCGGCATCGATCTCGGCACGTCGGCAGTCAAGACGATTCTTGTCGACGATGCCCAGCGCGTGGTCGCGAGCCGCAGCCACAATCTGACAATCGACTCTCCCCGCGCCGGCTGGGCGGAGCAGGATCCCGGCGCATGGATCGCCGCGGTGTTCGCGACCTTGGATGCGCTCAAGGCCGATCATGCCGGCGCACTGGCCGAGGTCGACGGCATCGGCCTGTCCGGCCAGATGCACGGGCCGGTGCTGCTCGACGCCGGCATGACGCCACTGCGATCCTGCATCCTCTGGAACGACGGCCGCGCGGCGGCCGAATGCGCTGTGCTGGAACAGCGCTGGCCCGCGTTGCGGCAGGTCACCGGCAACAAGGCGATGCCCGGCTTCGCCGCCCCGAAGCTGGTATGGATTGCGAACCACGAGGAGGCGATCTTCGACGCCATCCACCTCGTGCTGCTGCCGAAGGCCTATGTCCGGCTCGTGCTTTCAGGCGAGGCGATCGAGGACGTTTCCGACGCGTCGGGCTCGCTGTGGCTCGATGTCCATAAGCGGGATTGGTCGGACGCGGGACTCGCGGCGACCGGCCTGTCACGCGCGCAGATGCCGCGCCTCGTCGAAGGCTGCGCGCCGGCCGGCCGGCTGCGCCCGGAGCTCGCGGCGCGCTGGGGCATGACGAAGCGCCCGCTCATCGCCGGAGGCGCCGGCGACAATCCGGCGGGCGCGATCGGCATCGGCGCGATCCGGCCCGGCGCCACCTTCATCACGCTCGGCACATCGGGCGCCGTGATCACGCCGGTCGAGACCGTCAACGCCAATCCGGATCGCGTCGTCCACACCTTCTGTCATGCCGTCCCGGCGCTGTGGCTGCAGGCCGGCGCAATGTTGTCGGCCGCCTCCTGCCTTGCCTGGATCGCGCGACTGCTCGGCGCCTCAGAGGCTGATCTGCTGGCGCCGCTCGGCGCCTGCCCCGCAGCGCCGTCGCCGGTCAGCTTCCTGCCCTATCTCGCCGGCGAGCGGACGCCGCATGACGACGCCAATGTGCGCGGACTGCTCGACGGGCTGAGCCATGCCACCGACCGCAGCGCGATCGTACAGGCCGTGCTCGAAGGCGTCGCCTTCGCGCTGGCCGATTGCCGCGACGCGCTGACCGATACGGGCCTGGCGATCGCGGAAGCGGATGCGATCGGCGGCGGCTCGCGCTCCGACCTCTGGCTTGCGATCCTGGCCAATGTGCTGAACATCCCGATTCACCGGCTCGCCGAAGGCGAGACCGGCGCAGCCTTTGGTGCGGCGCGGCTCGCGCGCCTCGCGGTCACCGGCGAGACGATCGCGAGCGTGTGCACGCCGCCGGCGCGGGTGCGGAGCTTCGCGCCGGATCACAGGCTCGCGGCAGACTATGCCGAGCGGCTGCCGCAGTGGCGCCGGCTCTATCGGCGCCAGGACTGAACCCCGTTCGCAAGCGCCACAGCTGATCACGTCAACCTGCGATAGCCCGTTGTCTTTGATATTGTATTCGGCAACAGCCTCTAGTTTAATGCCGACCCCCGCGCCTGCTATCAACGAGCCGCGGCAATGAAGTGGACGTGCGTTGGGAGGCACGATGAGCGGTCCGATCCTCGAGATGCGCGGGGTGTCGAAATCATTCTTCGGCATCAAGGCCCTGCAGAAGGTCGATCTGACCGTCTATGCCGGTGAAGTCCATGCTCTGATGGGCGAAAACGGCGCCGGCAAATCCACGCTCATGAAGATTCTCTCCGGCGCCTATCGGCCCGATCCGGGCGGCGAGATCCGGATCGACGGGCACCCGGTGCGCATCGAGGGACCGCTCGGCGGCCGCGCCGCGGGCATTTCCATCATCTACCAGGAGTTGTCACTGGCGCCAAACTTGACGGTCGCGGAGAATATCTATCTCGGCCGCGAAGTATCGCAATCGGGCCTGTTGGCACGCGGGGCGATGCGCGAGGGCGTCGGTCCGATCCTGACGCGGCTGGGTGCTGATTTTGCAGCCTCGACGCTGGTCGCCGAGCTGTCGATGGGCCAGCGCCAGCTGGTCGAGATCGCCCGTGCGCTGCATGCGCGCTCCAAGATCCTGATCATGGACGAGCCGACCACATCGCTCTCGGCCGGCGAGAGCGAGAAACTGTTCGCGCTGATCCGCCAGCTGCGCGCCGAAGGGCTCGCGATCATCTATATCTCGCACCGCATGGACGAGGTCTATGCGCTCGGCGACCGCGTCACCGTGCTGCGCGACGGCCGCCTCGTCGGCTCGCTGGACAAGCCGGAGATCCGCGCCGACAGCATCGTCCGCATGATGGTCGGACGCGACGTGTCGTCGTTCTACAAGAAGGATCACGATCCGCATGCCAAGCGCGACCGCCCGGTGCTCACCGCGGTCGATCTCGGCGACGGCCATCGCGTCAAGGGCTGCTCGCTCACCGTGCATGCCGGCGAGGTCGTCGGCCTCGCCGGGCTGATCGGCGCCGGGCGCACCGAGCTCGCTCATCTGATCATCGGCGCCACGCCGAAGACGACCGGCCATGTCACGCTCGACGGCGAGCGGATCGAGATCGAGACGCCGCGCGACGCGCTTGACGCCGGCATCGCCTATCTCACCGAGGACCGCAAGGCGCTCGGCCTGTTCCTCGACATGTCCTGCGCCGACAACATCAACCTCGCAGTGATCGGGCGCGATGCGCGGCTCGGCGGCGTTCTGGATCGCGACAAAGCGCGCCTGCGGGCCGACGAGGCGTTCAGCGCGCTCGGCATCCGGGCGCCCAATCCGGGCGTCACTGTCGGCGGCCTGTCGGGCGGCAACCAGCAGAAGGTGCTGCTGTCGCGCCTGCTCGCAACCGCGCCGAAAGTGCTGATCCTGGACGAGCCGACGCGCGGCGTCGACGTCGGGGCCAAGTCCGAGATCTATTCGATCATCGACAATCTCGCCAAGTCGGGTACCGCGATCCTGGTGATCTCCTCCGACCTGCCCGAGATTCTCGGCATCTGCGACCGCGTGCTGGTGATGCGCTCCGGCCAACTCGCCGGCGAGCTGCAACAGAGCGCAACAACTCCCATCACCCAGGAAGACATCATGGCACTGGCCACCGGGACGGAGCACGTCCATGCCTGACAACAGCCCCGCTCAAGCCAAGGCGGCGACCGCAGGCGGCCTGCCGGCCGCGCCGGACAGCAAGCAGCAGCGGCTGCGGCTGATGATCCGTGCCGCCGGCATGCTGCCGGTGCTGCTGATCCTGTGCATCGGCTTCCACATGCTGTCCGAAGGACGCTTCTTCACCGGGCAGAATCTCGGCATCGTGCTGCAGCAGGCCGCGGTCAACACCGTGCTCGCGGCCGGCATGACCTTCGTGATCCTGACCGGTGGCATCGATCTGTCGGTCGGCTCGATCCTGGCCGCCGCGGCCATGGCCGGCCTGACGCTGTCCAAGATGCCTGATCTCGGCACGCTGTGGCTGCCGGCCGCGGTGCTGACGGGGCTGGCCTTCGGCGTCGTCAACGGCGCGCTGATCGCGCTGCTCCGGCTGCCGCCCTTCATCGTGACGCTGGGCTCGCTGACGGCGGTGCGCGGTCTGGCCCGCCTGATGGGCAGCGACACCACCGTGTTCAATCCATCGATTCCTTATGCCTTCATCGGCAATGCGTCGTTGACGCTCATCCCCGGCGTGGTCTCGATCCCATGGCTGTCGGTGATCGCGCTGTTGGTGATCCTCGGCTCCTGGCTGATCCTCCGCCGCACCGTGCTCGGCGTGCATATCTATGCGGTGGGCGGCAACGAGAGCGCGGCGCGGCTCGCCGGCATCAAGGTCTGGGCGGTATTGATCTTCGTCTATGGCATGTCCGGCCTGCTCGCCGGGCTCGGCGGCGGCATGCAGGCGGCCCGGCTCTATGCGGCAAACGGCCTGCAGCTCGGCCAATCCTATGAGCTCGACGCGATCACCGCCGTCATCCTCGGCGGCACCTCCTTCGTCGGCGGCATCGGCTCGATCTGGGGCACCCTGGTCGGCGCGCTGATCATCGCGGTGCTGTCGAACGGGCTGATCTTGGTCGGCGTGTCCGACATCTGGCAATACGTCATCAAGGGGCTCGTGATCATCGGCGCCGTCGCGCTCGACCGCTATCGCCTGCAGGGCTCGGCCCGTACCTGAGAGTTATCCATCGGCGGCCGCCGCCGGCGCTCGCCTCACGCTTCTTCCACGGCTGCTGGTCCACCGTGCGCAGGGATTGAAGAAGGACCAGGGAGGAACACCATGTTGAAGTCCATTTCGCTCGCCGGTGCCGCACTGGCGCTTGTCATGAGCTCCGCGCCGTCCTCGGCCAAGGAGCTGAAATCGATCGGCGTGTCGCTCGGCTCGCTCGGCAACCCGTTCTTCGTCGCCCTGTCCAAGGGCGCGGAGTTCGAGGCCAAGAAGACCAATCCCAACGTCAAGATCACCGCGGTCGGCTTCGAATATGACCTCGGCAAGCAGGTCACGCAGATCGACAATTTCATCGCCGCGGGCGTCGACATGATCCTGCTCAACCCCGGCGATCCCAAGGCCATCGGCCCCGCGATCAAGAAGGCGCAGGCGGCCGGCATCCTCGTGGTCGCGGTCGACACCGCCGCCGAAGGCGCCGATGCCACCGTCACGACCAACAACGTGCAGGCCGGCGAGATTTCCTGCCAGTACATCGTCGACAAGCTCGGCGGCAAAGGCGACGTGATCATCCAGAACGGACCGCAGGTGTCGGCCGTGATCGACCGCGTCAATGGCTGCAAGAGCGTGTTCGCCAAGGCGCCCGGCATCAAGGTGCTGTCGAGCGACCAGGACGGCAAGGGCTCGCGCGAAGGCGGCCTCACCGTCGCGCAGGGCTATCTGACGCGCTACCCGAAGATCGACGCGATCTTCGCCATCAACGATCCGCAGGCCATCGGCACCGACCTCGCCGCGCGCCAGCAGCAGCGCTCCGGAATCATCATCACCTCGGTCGACGGCGCTCCCGACATCGAGACCGCGTTGAAGGACCCGGCCTCGCCGCAGATCCAGGCCTCGGCCTCGCAGGACCCATTCTTCATGGCCCGCCGCGCCGTGCAGATCGGCGTCAGCATCCTCAACGGCCAGAAGCCCGCTTCGACCGTCGAGCTCCTGCCCTCCAAGCTGATCACGCGCGACAATGTCGCCGAGTACAAGGGCTGGACCTCGGAGCGGAAGGAGTAGCCAACGCAATCGCTCCGCGCAGCAGCTGATAGCATCGAGAACGCCGCCCGCATCGGGCGGCGTTTTTTTGCTCCACCATGTGAGCTGGTCGCGCCGCTCGCGGCAAGCGTGACCCAGGAGTTGTCGCATTTGCGACAAGGCGCGCGACCCGTTTCGCTGTTTCCGCTGGTCCGGAACTTGCGTGGCCCTGCCTGACGTCACCCATCAGCAGGCGATCAGAATGGCTTTCACCGCAATCTGTCCGACAAGCGCCATCTCCGAGGGTGGCATGGGTTTGTATCAACTCGGCAAGAAGAGCGTGCTGCTGCTCTGGCCCGCGGGCGGCGAGCTCACCGCTTGGCGGGGCCGCTGCCCGCATGCCGACGTGCCGCTGACCGAGGCGACCTTCGATGGCAAGACCGTCACCTGCCCGCACCATCAATGGGGCTTCGACGGCGCAAGCGGCAAATGCGTCACCCATCTCGTGCGCAATGCGCTGCATTCCTATCCGCTGCAGGTCGCGGGCGATGAGATCCAGGTCGATGTCGGTCCGCTGAAGCCGGCCCGCACGTCGGCCTGACCCGGTGTTCGAAAGCTACCGCCGAGGCCAGGTCCGGCCATGGGAGCGGGCCTACGGACCGGTGGCCCCATCAACGAGAGCGGCAGCATGACGAGCGCTGCGGAGTGGGTGATCTGGAACGGGTCGATCGGAATCGTCGACAGCGTCCGGCTCGGCCCCGTCAACGATGGCGCGGCCGGACGGCGCGTATCGCTCGCGCCGCCCTATGACGTCGTCGGACCGTTCAGCCTCGACGAGTTGGAGACACAGGGCCGCATCGCGTTCGGCGCCTGTCTGGTGATGTCGCAGCAGCGCTGGCGCCAGGATCAGGATGAGCTGCGCATCGCGGCGCGGGCCGCGCGCAGCGCTTTGCTGGATCAGCTCACACGCAACCAAGATGATGTCGCCTTCCGCACCATCCTCGAGCTGCCATTGCAAGGCAGCCTGACGACATCCGACATCAAGACCGCATTCCGCCGGCTCGCCAAATCAGCGCATCCCGACGCCGGCGGCAGCAGCGAGTTGTATCGGCGCATCTCCGAAGCCCGCGCGGCGCTGCTGGCGCGATTGGATTGAAGGTTGCGCGCACTGACGCGACCGACAGTCACGGCATGTCGAGCGGGATCCCCGCGGCGGTGAAGCCGTTCGGAACGCTCCCATGCGACGGGATGACCGGGCTTCAGAAGCAAGAAGCCGGCCGGGGCGCTCATGCCCGACCGGCTCCTTCCCCAGCCGTCAGAAGAAGCCGAGCTTCTTCGGGCTGTAGCTGACCAGCATGTTCTTGGTCTGCTGATAGTGGTCGAGCATCACCTTGTGGGTTTCGCGTCCCACGCCCGACTGCTTGTAGCCGCCGAACGCCGCATGAGCGGGATAGGCGTGATAGCAGTTGGTCCACACGCGGCCGGCCTGGATGTTGCGGCCGAAGCGGTAGCAGGTATTGGCGTCGCGGCTCCACACGCCGGCACCGAGGCCGTAGAGCGTGTCGTTGGCGATCGCCAGCGCCTCGTCCTCGGTCTTGAAGGTGGTGACCGACACGACCGGGCCGAAGATCTCCTCCTGGAACACGCGCATCTTGTTGTGGCCCCTGAACACCGTCGGCTTGACGTAGTAGCCGCCGGCAAGATCACCGCCGAGCACGTTCCGCTCGCCGCCGATCAGGAGCTGCGCGCCTTCGTTCCTGCCGATCTCGATATAGGACAGGATCTTGGAGAGCTGCTCGGCAGACGCCTGCGCGCCGATCATGGTGGCCGGATCCAGCGGGCTGCCCTGCACGATGGCACCGACGCGCTGCAAGGCGCGCTCCATGAAGCGCTCATAGATCGATTCATGGATCAGCGCGCGGCTCGGACAGGTGCAGACCTCACCCTGATTGAGCGCGAACATCACGAAGCCTTCGATCGCCTTGTCGAAGAAATCATCGTCCTCGGCGCAGACGTCCTTGAAGAAGATGTTGGGCGACTTGCCGCCGAGCTCGAGCGTCACCGGAATCAGGTTCTGCGAGGCATATTGCATGATCAGCCGCCCCGTCGAGGTCTCGCCGGTGAAGGCGATCTTGGCGATGCGGTTCGACGACGCCAGCGGCTTGCCGGCCTCCAGCCCAAAGCCGTTGACGACGTTGAGCACGCCCGCCGGCAGGAGATCGCCGATCAGATCCATCAGCACCAGGATCGAGGCCGGGGTCTGCTCGGCCGGCTTGAGCACGACGCAATTGCCCGCCGCGAGCGCCGGCGCAAGCTTCCACGCCGCCATCAGGATCGGGAAATTCCACGGGATGATCTGGCCGACCACGCCGAGCGGCTCGTGGAAGTGATAGGCGATGGTGTCATGATCGATCTCCGCGATCGAGCCCTCCTGGGCGCGGATGACGCCGGCGAAATAGCGGAAATGATCGATCGCGAGCGGAATGTCCGCCGCGGTGGTCTCGCGGATCGGTTTGCCATTGTCCCATGTCTCGGCCAACGCGAGCTTGGCGAGATTGGCCTCCATGCGGTCGGCAATCTTGTTCAGGATCTGCGCCCGCTCGGTGACGCTGGTGCGCGCCCAGCCATCCTTGGCCGCATGCGCGGCATCGAGCGCGGCCTCGATATCGGACGCATCGGAGCGCGCGATCTGGCACACCGGCTGGCCGGTGATCGGCGAGATGTTGTCGAAATATTTGCCGGCGTTGGGGGCCTTCCAGGCGCCGCCGATGAAATTGTCGTAACGCGCAGCAAAAGGCGGCTTGAGCGCCGCATGGACGTCAACCTTGGTCATTTGTCTCTCCCATTCACGCCGATGCACACGGCGTTGAGGAGAGGCTCCTTCAAACGGTGTCGGGAGACCAGGGGGCGTCATCAACCGGTCGGCTGAAGTGTCGCAGTCCTGCGACAGGTCGGCGGCGAATTGCGGATCCTCGCGCGATCACCGCTCGAGTCCGAGCCGCTTCATCTTCCGGTGCAGGGTCGCGCGCGACAGGTCCAATTCCTTCGCGGCCTTCGAGACGTTGCCGCCGGCGCGCGCCAGCGCCCGCTTCAACACGGCGCGTTCGGCCGCATCGATGTCGTCGCCTTCGGCACGCGCGCCCTTGATGAGATCGCCGGCGGGAACGGGACGCGACAACGCCGATGCCGACAGGCCGAGCGCACGGCGCGCCGACCGCGTCGCACCGATCACCAGATCATTGCGGTCGACTGCGAGGAGCGAGTTGATCTCGCGCTCGCTGTCCGGCGTCAGCACGATGCGCGCATGAGGAAAGGCTTGACGAAAATTCTCCGCCTCGATCATGCGCGCGGCGTCCGCCACCGTGGTCGCAATCAGGCGGCCGAAGCCTTCGGTGAGATCGGCGCGACAGGACGAGACATCGAGCGCCGCCTTGAGCTGGCCATGCTCGTCGAAGATCGGCGCGGTCGTACAGAACAGCCGCGTGTTGCGGGCGAGGTAATGCTGATCGCGATCGATGGTGAGCGGCCGTTTCTCGACCAGGCAGGTGCCGATCGCGTTGGTGCCCTCATGCCGCTCGCTCCATACCGCGCCGGTCCACAGCCCCCAGGATTCGAAGGTCGAGTCGTCGCCACGGGCGCCGCGGCGGTCGATCACGATGCCCTCGGCATCCGCCAGCAGCACCGAGCAGCCGACCCCACCGACCGCAAGGAACAGCCGTTCGAGGCTGGCCTGGGCAATCGCGAGCAGGCGTCCGAGCCGCTCGCGCGCGGCGGCGATTTCGGCCGCGGTCAAGCGGCAGGATGGCGCGTGGGTGGCCGGATCGAGCGCATGCAGCTGGCCGGAGCGGCGCCATGACGCCGCCAGCGCGGACACAGCCGCCGCCGGAGCGTTCTTGGGGTCGTCTTTGCTGTCGTGGTTGGGCTCGGCCTTGTCCTTTGGATCAGCTTTTGGATCAGCCTTCCTGGGATCACCTTTGACAACGGTATCCAGCACGCGGTCGGCATGCGCACTCTCGGGCGAGCGCCCCATGTCCCTCCTCCTGGCCTTCTCCCAAACGGTCGTTAGTTGTCATGCTAGAGCGAATACAGCACCCCAATTTGATCGACGTCAAGGAACGCCGCGAAGCCGGCACCTGCGCGCAGCGTCGACGAATCGATTCGCTGCGCCGTGCGCGCCGGATTGTTCAGCTACATCTCGCCTAGCGTGCATTAATAGGAAGATAGCAATCTCTGCGTTTCCCGAAAGACTACTGGGTGTCGCAGGGCTGCGACACTCTCGCGGCCGAAACGGCCGCAGAGACCGCAACCAGGACGGGTTCCTTAAACCCCGTTAATTCGAATTCCGGATGGTTCCCGCACACGCGCATCACACCGCCGAGGCTTGGCAGTGCGATGGCCACCGAGAGAGAGAAATATGCGCCTGACATCCTTTGCGGCAATACGCTCCATCCAGACCAAGATCGCCCTTATTGCAGGCGTGTGCCTCGCACTGACCTGCGTGATCCTGATCGGCTACGCCCTGTTCTCGACCCAGAGCATGAACCAATACGTCAATCACGAGGTGATGCAGCTGGTCGATCGCCAGACCAAAGAAAGCCTGATGAACCGCGCGGCCGCCGAGGCCAACGTCATCAAGGCCGAGCTGGAGGTCGGGTTCGACGCGGCACGCACCATGGCCCATTCGTTCGCCGTGCTGGCGGACGACAAGAGCGGGACGTCCGCCAGCGCCCGGCGCGCACAGCTCAACGCCGTTCTGCGCCACGTGCTCGAGCTCAACCCGGCCTTCAACGGCACCTATTCGGCGTGGGAGCCGGATGCGCTCGATGGCAACGATACCGCGTTCAAGGCGCGCAAGGAGTTCGGGTCCGACCAGACCGGCCGCTTCCTGCCCTATTGGACGAGAAGCGCTGGCGGCGCCATCGCCGTCCAGCCGCTGGTCGAGTATGACAGCAGCGAACGCCATCCGAACGGCCTCGTGAAGGGCGCCTGGTACATCAATCCGAGCACGACCGGGAAAGAGAACATTCTCGGGCCGCTGCCCTATATCGTTCAGGGCAAACCGGTGTTTCTCGCCACGATGTCGGTCCCGGTGATGATCGACGGCAAGTTCCGCGGTCTCGCCGGCGCCGACTACAATCTCGACTTTGTGCAGAAGCTCTCCGAGAAGATCAACGCCTCCTTGTTCGACGGCAAGGGCAAGGTCGTGATCCTGAACGACACCGGGCTCGTCGTCGCCAACAGCGCCAATCAGAGCGTCATCGGCAAGGCCGCCACTGCCGCCGATCCGCACTGGGGTGACAGCGCCGCGATCGTGCGGGCCGGCAAAGGCGCGGTTCAGGACGATCCCAACGTGACCAACATCGATATCTACGCGCCGATCCAGTTCGGCCGCACCGATACGCCGTGGTCCGTCGTCATCTCCGAGCCGCGCGACGTGGTGCTGGCCGCGGCCAGGCAGCTCGATGCCTCGCTCAGCGGCCGTTCGACCGCCAGCACGGTCTGGCAGCTCGGGGTCGGCGTGGTGATCACCGCGCTGGCGATCTTCCTCATTTCGGTGGCCGCCCGCAGCATCGCCCGTCCGAT
This sequence comes from Bradyrhizobium denitrificans, assembly GCF_013179005.1. Classification (NCBI taxonomy): domain Bacteria; kingdom Pseudomonadati; phylum Pseudomonadota; class Alphaproteobacteria; order Hyphomicrobiales; family Nitrobacteraceae; genus Bradyrhizobium; species Bradyrhizobium denitrificans. The sequence goes on from NZ_JABFDP010000028.1 coordinate 107,052, forward strand.
CCGCGACTGCGCCGAATTCGCCGACGGCATCGCCAAGGGCGATTTCAACCAGACCCTGACGATCGAGCAGGCCGACGAGGTGGGCGCGCTCGCGACCTCGCTGAAGGCCATGCAAGGCGACCTGAAGCACAGCATCGCGCAACGTGCGGAGGATCAGGCGACCGCCGACGCGGAGCGCCGCCGCGCCATGAACGTGATGGCCGATCAGTTCGAAGCCTCCGTCGGCGGCATCGTCGAGACCGTTTCCGCGGCGTCGAGCACGCTGGAAACGTCGGCGGGAACGCTCAGCCGGACGGCGGAGCGGGCCGAGACCCTGGCCACGACAGTCGCGGTGGCGTCCGAGCAGGCGTCGACCAATGTGCAGTCGGTGGCCTCGGCGACCGAGGAGATGGCCTCCTCGGTGACCGAGATCAGCCGTCAGGTGCAGCAATCCGCCCGCATGGCCAACGAGGCTGTCAGCCAGGCACGAACCACGACCGGCCGTGTCGGCGAGCTGTCGAAGGCCGCGGCGCGGATCGGCGACGTCGTCGAGCTCATCAACACGATCGCCGGCCAGACCAACCTGCTCGCGCTCAACGCCACGATCGAGGCGGCGCGGGCGGGCGATGCCGGACGCGGCTTCGCCGTGGTCGCCACCGAGGTCAAGGCGCTCGCCGAGCAGACCGCCAAGGCGACCGGCGACATCGGCCAGCAGATCGCGGGCATCCAGGCGGCGACGCAGGAATCCGTCGGCGCCATCCGCGAGATCAGCGAGACCATCGAACGGCTGTCGGAGATCTCGGCCACCATCGCCGCCGCCGTCGAGGAACAGGGGGCGGCGACGCAGGAGATCTCGCGCAACGTTCAGCAGGCCGCCCAGGGCACGCAGCAGGTCTCGTCGAACATCACCGATGTCCAGCGCGGCGCGACGCAGACCGGGACGGCCTCCTCCGAGGTGCTCTCGGCGGCGAAGCTGCTGTCGCGCGACAGCGGCCGTCTCAAGGAGGAGGTCGGCAAGTTCCTGGTCTCCGTCCGCGCGAGCTGAGCAGGCGCGGAATCGGCGATCACCACCGGCGGCCGCCAGACCGCCGGCCGCCCGCACAAGTGACGAAAAGGCCGCCTGCACCAGCCCAGGCGGCCTTGTCGTCTTCTCTCGATCGAAACGGACGCGGCCTCAGCGGCCGGCGCGCGCGAGCATCTCGAACCGGTAGTTCACGCCGACCAGCGCGGTATGGATCTTGGTGTTCAGGCTGACGACATCGGGCCCGCCGGTCACCGCGGCCGCGCCCGGCAACCTGCCCGTCACCGTGCCGAAATCCGCATAATCATATTCGGCGAAGGCCGACCAGTTGCGGGCGAACATCCATTCGACGCCGGCGCCGACCGTCCAGCCGCTGCGGTTGAACGCCGCGCTTGCGGATTGACCGTTGGCGGCGTTGACCGCCGTTACGCTGGTCCGCGTCCAGGCCGCACCGCCGCGCGCATAGAGCAGCACCTCCGGGGTCACCAGATAGCCGGCACGCACGGTCGCCGTATAGAGATTGCTGGTCCGCGCGTTCAAGGTCAGCTGCGGCGCCACCGCGGTGGAGGCGTTGATGATGCCGAGATCGGCCATCGCCTGGATGCCGAGCACGAATCGGTCGATCTGATAGTCGCAGCCGAGCTGCACGCCGCCGATCACGTCGCCGCCATTGCTCGCGACATTGGCCGGCGTCTGCAGCAGCGCCGCCTGTGGCAGCGGCGCGACGGCACCGGCGACAGGCGCAGGGTTCTGCGGCGTAGCGCCGCCATTATTGGCCTGGTTGTTGCCCTGATTGTTGTTGCCTTGATTGTTGTTACCTTGGACCGGCGGTTGCTGTGGCGGCTGGCCGGCATTGTTGTTGGCGGGCGGGGTCTTCGGCGGCCAGCCGGGCTTGTGCGGCGGCACCGGCTTCCAGGCGTAACCGCCATGGTCATGCTTGCCGTCATCCTTGCCGTCATGCTTGGCCCAATCATTCTTGAACCAATTGTCCTTGCCCCAGTTATCCTTGCCCCAATTGTCCTTGCCGCCATGGCTCTTCCAGAGCTCAGCCTCGTGCTTGTCGGCGGCGGGCTGTGACGACCAGCCATAGCCCGGCCGCTCGTGATCGTCGTGGCGCAGCCAGGCCAGCCTGTCGGCGTAGCCGCTCGAATGCAGCTGCGACCAGCCCTCGCCGGCGTGCCTGTCGTCTTTATAGTTGCTGTCCTTGGAGGAGTAGTTGCTGTCCTTGGTGGACGGCGCATGCCATCCCCAGTCATGGTCGGCGTACTTGCTGCCGCCGTCCTTTGTCCCCCATTGCGGCCAATAATGACCATCATCACGATCGGGCTTGCCATGCTTGTGGCCGTACTGCCACCCATCATGATCCTTGCCGCCGTGATCATGGTTCGACGGCTGCCACCATCCCTTGTCGCCGTGCTGACCATAGACCGGCGGCTTGTATGGCGGCTTGCCGCCGCCAGTGTTCGGAATGTTCGGCGGCGTGGGCACCGGCTTCGCGACGACCGGCGGATTGGCCGCCGGAGGGTTCGCTGGCGGTGCATTGCCGGCATTGCCGGCCGGCGGTGCGGCGGGCTGCAACACCGCCGGGACAGGCGCTGCGGCGGCATTGGCGCTGCGGCTCCAGGTCTGCTGCTGACGCGACCAGGCATAGCCGCCATTGGCGCCGGCATGACAGCCGCTCCACCTGTAGGCGACGATGTCGGGCGGTGGGAGCGGAGGAGGCAGAGCGAGATCAGTCGCCCAGACCGATGTCGTACTTCCCGCGAAAGTCGATAGGCAAAGACACACGCCAAATACGCGACGCATTGAACTCACAACTCCTGAACACATGCCGCAACAACGACGGCCGCATCAGGAGGATCAGAATGTGTCGCGAACTAATTGGAAAAATGTCAGCGCGATGGAATGCGCGTCGCGCCGTTCCCGCGCGCAAAATTCGACTCCGAGTGTTGCAAGGCCGCTGCAGGATTCTGGCAAAACCACGCTGGCGACAAACGACCATCGTGCCGCGTCATCACCTCCGCGCGGCGGCCCGCACCGATGCAGATGCGGCGGAGAGCATGTGTGAAGGGACGAAACGCGCCGCGCCTGTCAGTCGTGCCGGCGAACTGATCGCCGCGCGTGACGCGGTCGGCTCACGAGTTGCGACGCTGCGTCGTCGACGTGTCGTCCCCCGAAGCGGCGCGCGGGCCCATGCAACTCACAACATCACGCGCCGACACGCGCCGCGCGCGCGCCAATTCGGCCGTCAGCTCGCCGCGATGATGCGCGTGGTGTGGCGCAGCCGGCACGAGGATTTGGCGATCATCGGTCAAGCGTGGTGAAAGCGTGTCGCGCCTCGGCGGCGGCCGATCCCGGCCATGATCATGGCGGCGCGCGGCGTGACGCAGGATCTGAATCGAGCCTGCGTCACGGCGTGGAGGGAGATCAGGGATTGCGCCGGGAGAACGAGATGGCGTAGGCGCCGTTGCGGATGTCGATCATCGGATCGTCCGAGGCCTCGATGCCGTCGGTGAGCTGACCCGGCAGGAACAAGAGCTTCTTCTGCGCGGCGTCGCTGTCGTCGACCGCCTTGTCGATCGTCAGCGTGCCGAGCGCGACCAGCTTGCGGTCGTCGGGCCACGGCTTGGCGGGATCCTTGGTGTCGTCGCCGGCGGCCGCGAGCTGCGCCATGAAGCGGAATGCGACCGGCCCCTGCTTCAGCCGCGCCGGCAGCTCGGTCATCAGGAAGTCCGGCGCGCGCTTGGCGGCGTCGGCCTTGTCGAGATGCACCACCTTCTCCGGCAGCATCTGCCAGCGCACCGCCTGCCTGGCGCCGGCCTTGTTGACGAGCATAAAGGCGTTGACGCCGAAATACGCCTCGTTGGCGAAGCTGTCCGGCGTCGCGATGGTGCCGAGCGCGGCCGGCACCGACGGATGGCTGCCGATGAACTGCTCGAGCCTGGTCGGCTTGGCCGCGCCCGGCCCGCTGTCGGCGATCGCCAGGAACAGGTCGCGCAGCTCCGCACCGGTCGAGACGGGAAAGAATTTCAGCGAGTTGATGACGAGGTCCATGTCGCTGCCGTCGGCGAGGTGAAACTTCACCGCCATCCCATGCGGATTGGCGTCGTCGGAGCCGTCGGGCAGGTTCGGCACGCCGGTGGAATCCGAGAACCGCACCGTCACCGGGATCTCGCCGCCGCTGAACAGCGACGCCCGGCTCAGGCTCGCCGCCTCGGCCGACGGCTTGAACTTGCCCTCGACCACCACGCCCTTGGCGTGATTGGCGCGGAAGCCGGCGTGGACGCCGAACACCTTGTTCATGGCATCGACGAGCTGCTGCTCGACCGGTGCGTCCTGGGCGAAGGCTGCGACGGGCCAGGCGAGGCTGATCCCGGCGAGGGCGGCAACGAGCGTGCGTGTCTTCATGAGTGACATCTCCTGTGAGGCGATGCAGCATAGCAGCACCCATTGACGCGCGAACGACTTTCGGTTGCAGCGGTGTGCAGCGCATCTCAGCGCGAAAGATGGAACTGCCGTCCCGCTTGCCGCCATGGGTGGCGCCCCCCGCCTGCAGCTTCCCTCTCCACGAGGGGCAAAAGCCGAGGCACTGCACACCGGACCATGAACACGCCGAGAGGCGTGTTCATGGAGAAGCACGCGGCTCATGGCCCATGTGCAGCTCCGGCTGCGGTGTGAAACCCTCAGGATGACGCCCTCGGCGGCCCGGCAGCCCCGAACCGTGACATCGCGCGCGCCTTGCGGTCGCCGGCGGAATGTCCCTATTGTATCCGCGCGTGCCCGCGTCTCCATCGCCTCCGCGATGCCTCGGTCCGGATCCGGCATCGTGACGATGTTCGACCGTGAGGTCGGACCGGCGCGCTTATGACGGAGTTCCAACAGTGCCCGCACCGGAAAGCTTCCCCATCGACAAGATCCACGTCCCCGACAGGAAGCGCAAGGCGCTGAAGCCGGAGGCGGTCGAGGAGCTTGCCGAGAGCATCCTGGAGGCGGGCCAGCGCGAGCCCATCCTCATCCGCCGCGAGAAGGACCATTTTGTGCTGGTCGAAGGCCTGCACCGTTTGGAGGCCTGCAAGGCCCTTGGCGAGCCCGCCATCAAGGGCCTGCTGATCTCAGCCGAGGAGGCCCGCTTGCGCGAGCTGCCGCCACCGCCGCCAGATCCGGAGCGCGAGAAGATGGAGCGCCTGCGCAAGCTGCGGCTGGAGAAAGAGGAAGCCGAGAAGCTCGCCGCGGCGGCGCAAGGCAGCTCGGCCGCCCACGCCGCGACGCGCGCGCGCGGGGCAGCCGACACCACCAGCCGAACCGGCCGCGCAGGGGCCGCCAAGCCGGCGCGGGCCGCCGCCGCCGCGCCGAAGACGCTGTCCGACTGGATCAAGCAACAGGAGCGCAGCGGCGGCCGCTACTGACGATGTCCGCGCCGCCTCGCGGATGGCGTTCCGCACCCGCTGGCACGCCGGCGCGCTCAAATCCACCGATCGGACTTCTGCGCGTCTCTCGACGCCCGCCCTGCCGTCATGGCCGGGACGGAGCCCGGCCATGGCGTCGGGGATAGAGCCTGAGACGAACTTGCGGCAGACCATGCGATCGTCTGCAGGTCGCGAGCTCCGTGACCGCGCCGCAGCACCACGGTTCATTCTTCGCCCGTCAGCCACTGCCATCGAAAGAACATCGCGAGACCGTTCCGCCCTGCGGACCCGCTGACGTCGCGGAACGGGCGAGGTCAACATTGGTTTATGACAGGCGCAGATCGCCGGCCAACGCATCGGACCAGCATTGCACGGGTCCGGTCCCGCCCCTATCCTTCGGGCACGACACGCGCTGACCCGCATCCCACAGGAGCGCCCCATGCCGATCGCGAGCCTGGCTCCCCTGGACGAGACCATCACCATCGCGGAGCTGACGCGCGATCCCTATCCGATCTATCAGCGCCTGCGGCGCGACGCGCCGGTGCTGCGGGTCAAGTCGGTGGGCCGGACGTTCCTCACCAAGGCGGCCGACACCAAATATGTGAAGGACAACGCGGCACTGTTCTCGTCCGACGATCCGAACACGCCGATGAAGCGCGCCTTTCTCGCGCATACCTTGATGCGCAAGGACCATGATGAGCACCGCGCCGAGCGCATGGCGATGATGCCGGCCTTGATGCCGAAGACGATCGAGCAGGAGTGGGTGCCGCTCTACACGACATTCGCCGCTGACTATCTCGACCGCCTGCCGCGCGGCGAGGTGGTCGATCTCTTCCCTGCGCTCGCCGGCCCGCTGGCCGCGCGCATCCTGGCGCATGTGATGGGCATTCCGGACGCCAGCGACGCGGACATGCAGCGCTGGTCGCAGACTCTGATCGACGGCGCCGGCAATTTCGGCTGGACGCCGGGGCCGTTCGACGCGACCGACATCGCCAATGCGGAGATGGACCGCTGTATCCGCGCCAACATGGCGCGCGTGCGCAATGAACCGGATTCCTCCGCGCTGTCCTTCATGGTGAACGCGAAGAGCCCGATTCCGGACAGCCAGATCATCGCCAACATCAAGATCGCGATCGGCGGCGGCATCAACGAGCCGCGCGACGCGCTGCTGACGATCCTCTACGGCCTGCTCACCAATCCGGAGCAGCTCGAAGCCGTGCGCGCGCAGGACAAATGGCGCTCCGCCTTCGAGGAAGGCGTGCGCTGGGTGGCGCCGATCCAGGCAAGCTCACGCCTGGTGATGGAGGACACCGAGATCCGCGGCTGCCTGATCCCGAAGGGCGACACCGTGATGACCATCCAGGCCTCCGCCAACCGCGACGAGGACCTGTTCGAGGACGGCGAGACCTACAACGCCCTGCGCGACCCCAACCCGCACCAATCCTTCGGCAACGGCCCCCACCACTGCGCCGGCGCCCACCTCTCCCGCCGCACCGTCGGCGCGATTCTGTTGCCAATGCTGTTCGAGCGGTTTCCCAAGATGACGCTGCCCGATCCGGCGAGCGTGCAGTGGCATGGGTTTGGATTCCGTGGGCCGCTCAATTTGCCGGTTCGGCTACAATAGGATCGGCGCCAGAGGCTGGCGCTTCGTGGGCCTGAGTTCGCCAGATCCGGCCGCGGCTTGGTGAGGATCATGATCCCCACGGCACGGCGATCACGCCGCCTCATGGCGTCATTCGGCATGCTCCCTGGTCCGGGAAGCGGCCGACGGGCTCGCTCCAGCCGAGACGGTGCGTGTCGCCGCAGCGGCGCGCCGAACCGTGACGATCGTGCCAGGCCGGCCGGCCACGGTCGTGACGTCGGCGCCGAGCTGCTTGGCGAGGGCCGCGATGATGCCGGTGCCGAGCCCGCCCCTGACCCGGCCGTTCACCTGCGTCTTGCCCGTTCCATTGTCTGAGACGGACAGCGTCCAGCCGGCGCCGCAGGACTCGTAGGACACGACGATCAGCCCATTCGCGGCGTCCTCGGGAAAGGCATGCTTGAGAGAGTTGATGACGAGCTCGGTGACGATCAGTCCGAGGCTTTCGGCTTCGCTTGTCGTCGCCTTGCCGCCGCCACGGGTCTCGATCCTGATCCGCTGGTGGTCGGCGATCATCGATTGCGCGATCGCCTGGCAGAGCCTTGCGAAATGCGGGCCCAGCGCGACCACCCCGCTGCGCGCGGAGGCGTGGAGACTCTGCTGGATGTTGGCGAACGAGATGACCCGATCGCGGGCGTCGTCGAGATGACGTCGCGCCTCCTCCGAGCTGACGGACCGTGCCTTCAACGAGATGATGCTGGCGATGATCGCCAGGCTGTTGCCGACGCGGTGCTGGAACTCTTCGAGCAGCACATCCTTCTGACGCAGCAGCTCCTCATTCTGCCGCGCCAGATCGCGCTGTCGGGTCACGTCCTCGAGGCCGAGCAGGATGGTGGTGTGGGCGCCCACCGTGTAGGACACCTGCCGGGCGTTCAGGCGCATGACGCGCGGTCCGACGCCGGGGAACGTGTGCTCCACCTCGAAATCGTTCAGCGCCGTGGTGTTGCAGACCATCTGGCCCAGCCACGACCTCAGTGCCGGAATGTTCCAGGCGCCGTCACCCAGCTCATAGAATGGTTTTCCCAGCACCGCCTCCGAGGACGCGGCGAAGGTGAGATAGAACGAACGGCTGGCGGCAATCACGCGCAGATCATGGTCCAGGACGAGCAGCGGCTCCCGCACGGTATCCACGATGGCTTCGGCAAGTGCACACGCGTCAGACGCGTTGGAGAACTGCTGCTTGAACATCGTCCCCTCCTACTCAACACCCCCAGCCCGTCACGAGCGCGTCGAGCCTCTCGCCTGCGGCGAAACGACATCCAAAACTCGCCGGTGAGCTATGGTGTTAGCTAGCGATGCGGACGGAGTTCCGTCTGTGCAAAACAGACCACAGCCTGGCGCTGAATCGTGATCGGAGGTCGGACATCAGACCTGCTGCTCGGCCTGCAGATTGTCGTTGAGGACCGCCTGCAGCAGCGCGGGATAGACCACGATTTCCCCGTCATATTCGATCAGGCCCGCCTTCCTGAACTTGTTCATGAAATGACTCACGCGCGACCGCGTCGTGCCGATCATTTCCGCCATGGTCTCCTGGCTGATCTTCGGAATGATCGGCTGCGGCGTTCCGCCACGGCCATAATTGGCCATGGTCAGGAGCAGCCGCGCCAGCCGCTGCTCGCTGCTGTGGAAGAGCTGGTCGATCAGGTCCGCTTCGAACCGGCCGATCCTGGCGAGCAGGAACGCGATGAACATCTCCGCGAGCTCAGCGTGGCGGCGAAGCGCCGTGATTATGGTATTCCTGGCGATGGCGATGACCACGCAATCCTGCAGGGCGCAGGCCGAGCCGTTGTGCAGCGCCTGCCGCGTCAAGCAGCCTTCGCCAAAGAACTGCCCGGCAGCGACGATGCCGACGACAGCTTCCTTCCCGACGTCGTTGACGACGGCGAGCTTGATCTTTCCCTGCTGGAGAAAGAACAGCGTGTCGGCCGGATCCCCCTGGACGAAGACGCTTTGCCCCCTGGGAACCCTCAGGACCTTCTGGCCGGCACAGATCTTGTCGAGAAAGGCCTTTGGATCAAATCTGGCGAGGTTCGAACTCGGCACAGCACCCATCCTGGTTGATGGACATGCCAAGGTCTTACGGGGGAAACCGCCTCTCGTTTTGCGCTACATCAAATGGTGCAGCGCGGCTCGATCGAGAGCATGAGCGCAATGTCATGCGGGCGCGGAAGGCTACCACCCTCTGGACCATCCTTAACCCTCTGGAACATTCTTGGCATCCCGCGGTTCGTCCTGGCTGGGGAAACGACAACCAAGGAGTTCACCATGGCAAGAGACGAGCACAACAAGGCGGCCGAGCACCACGACAACGCGGCCAAGGCCCATCGTTCCGCCGCCGAGTTGCACGGCAAGGGCGATCACGCGAAGGGCAAGGAGCACGCCAGCAGCGCGAAGCAGCACTCGCAGACGGCCAGCCAGCACAGCGAGCAGGCGCACGCAAAGAGCCAGCAGCAGAAGTAACGTACCGGAAAGGGCCCGGGCCACCCCGGGCCTTGCCCTATTCGGTCGGGTTGAACCGGCGCGCACTCGTCGACGGCAGCGATCCGTTGACGCCGAACAACGAACGTCGCGCCGCCGGCGGACGATCCATCCTTGCGCGAAGACCCATCTTTGCGATCGGTGAAACTCGCAGCCCTCGCGCTTCGATCCGTCAACCGTGATGATCGGCCACTTGTCGTGGTTGCACGGACCAAGCTGCCGGCGCGTCGTCACGATCGGCTGCGGCCACAGCCGCCGTCGCCTGCACCTTGCCGGGCGCGTGATGGGACGGCGCGTAGATCGCATAGTCTCAGCGAACACAATGGAGGGGTCGCGCCGTGCGTATGCCGCGCGGTATTCCTTCGCCAATTCCGCAGTCTCCTCCTCATAGACGGCGGCATGATCTATCTGCATGCCGAATCCGGAGGCCGGTCGGAGAGGCTCAAGGTCGGGCCATAGCTCGGCACGGTCTAAGCCTATGAGCCTGCGGTCATCCCCCAAAAGGCGCTCCGTCTCGTCATCCGCAAGAAGGCGCCTATAGACTGCCTCCCCCACTTCCTTTGCGTTCACAGTCTTGGCGGAGGTTGGTGTTGGCGGGACTGCGATGGCTTGGGATGCCTCATCAATCCTCGCCGTCAAACGCAATGCGATCCGATGCGCCTGCCGTTTGGCGCCTGCGGCTTCCTTGGTCTGAAGCGATTGCACGAACTCGTGCTTAAACTTCCCGGTGGCGGCGTTGACCAGATCAGGAAAGCCCGCGCGGATATGCGGAGGGACATCCTTACCGGCGAGCGCTTGAGGCAGCCGCTTGCGGAATTCGTATACGCCTGAACGCCGTCGCTGAACGTAGCTCATCAATGCCATTGTGGACCACCCATGCGGGCTACAGTTGTGTAGCAGGGCGGTCTCTCTAAGCTTATGATCGCTCAGAGTTTTCAGCTTTTCAATGGCTTGCTTGGAAAGTGGCGCTCCCTAGGAAGACTCCAAAGAGTAGGAATTCAAACTGTTTGCCAGTTTTCTATCGCTGAACTTTGCCACTGAGCTACAACGACTATTTCCACGGTTGGCAAACCGGCGCGTTCCGTACGGACGGGAAATATCTGCGACGCTCGGCAACATAGGGCCAGGCGCAGGCTATTTTCGGGGACACTGGTCGTGAGGAACGCTGCGACCGCCACGCCTGTGGCAGGTCTGTTCTGCTGCGATATTTTGCCGCAACCGACAGATTCTTCATTTCGCGGGGACGGGAACCGAGCCGCTTGATATCCGCCTCAAGCTCCAATTGCCACGCTTCCCTGCTGCATTCAAGACGGCTGCAATCTGCGCATAAGTTGCGATTTCTATTCGAAGATAATGCTCTGAACGAGGCAATTAGGTCGGTGACAGTCCGCAGCTCCGCATCCAGCCGAGTTACGCGGCGGTCATTTGGCAACGCACAAGAGCGCGCACAGCCCCAGGCAGCCAAGTTAACGGAAGCTTAATGATCCATCCATGTTCCAGTCAGGTTCCCTGCTTCAACCTATGGGCGTTCGGTCCATTCGGACGAACCACAGGGTAGGCCTTAGAGCAGCCCTACGTTATAAATTGGGAGAAAATGATGTCGCGGATTTCTACGAAGTCGCTTGGCGTTATTCCTCTGACGGGGGCCCTGGTTCTCGGGTCGACCGCTCTGTCGTCGCCTGCAAGGGCGGATTTCTGGAGCAGGACCATTGCTCCGATTGGGCATGCTGTGGAAAACGCCGCGCATGATGCGGGCCACGCCGTCGAAAAGGCTGCTCAGGACACTGGCCGCGCCGTGGAGCAGGCAACCCACGACGCCGGTAACGCGGTCGAGAAGGCCACGCATGACACCGGCAATGTCCTGGAGAAGGCAGCCCACGATACCGGTAACACGCTTGAGAAGGCCGCCCATGACACCGGTAACGCCCTCGAAAAGGGTACCCACGACACGGGCAAGGCGATCGAGAAGGGTACCCACGACACCGGCCACGCTATCGAGAAAGCTACGCAGGACACTGGCAAAACGCTGGAGAAAGCTGGCCAAGACACAGGTAATTTCTTCACCGCACCGATCCGGAACGCGAAGAAGTTCGTCGACGACAAGATCAACGAGGTCGAGACGTTCATCACGCGGATCGTGAACGACGTGCTAGCCATCGCTTCGAAGGCGGTTTGGGCCGTTGTCGGCTTGTCCGGCGTGCTGCTCGCTCTTCTGATGACGATGATCTTCCGGCGCCACGCGCCGCATCGCCGCCGAACGCTGCGAACCGCAGCTTAATATTTGTTGCCACAGCTCTGTAGGTGAGAGTTTCCAGATTGAGCGCCCCTCCTTGATTGCACATAGCGGAGGGGCGCGTCTCTTTATGCATCTAAGAAATGCGATTGCAGTATATGAATTTGATCGCGCAATCTTCTCTGCCTTGGCACGCAAGAAGGAAGACTTGATGCACGGAGGCACCATTCATTTCGCGCGTGTGGCCTACCACCGAAGTTTCATCCAGTAGTATCTAGAGTCTTATTGGGTTTGCAGTGAGACCGAACTTTGGACCACCCATAACTAGAG
>NZ_JABFDP010000029.1:0-112951 GCF_013179005.1 Bradyrhizobium denitrificans
TCCAGCTAACAGGACACTTGACGCATAATCTAACCGCTGCATCCTGCCGATCAGTTCGAGGCCTTCAAGAAACTGGCCGAGGAACGCGGCTTCGGCGCGGAGGAAATCGCCGCCTTCGGCGAGCTTGAAGCCGAGATCGAGCGGCTTGAGGCGAAGCGGCAGGCCTACGACTCCGCGAACATCCCGCGTTGCGGGGCCTTCGTCATCCTCAACCATGACGGTGAACCCGGGGGTGACACCTTGGACCCGGAGGATGAGGACGGCGACGGTCACAAGCCGCTGTCGGACATCCTGATCCGCGACCTCACCGCACGCTCGGACTTCGCCTCGCATTGAGCGAGCAGCCGGAAGTTGCCATCGTGGCCGTCACCCACGCGCTATCCGCGCAAAGTGGCGCGGACGCCCACGTTCTCGATATTCGTCCGGTCAGCGCGGTACTGGCCTCTCACGCGGATAGTATCGAGGACATAAAGGGCGGGTGGGGCATGGGCGGATCGCCACACGCGTTGGGCGGCGCAGATGCCAAATTAATGTCCTGATCCTATGGGGCGCTGTGATCGAGCGCGAGTTCTCCGGCCAAAGCTGGCTCATGTTCCGACAGGCGCTCAGTCTTGGTGGCAATGTCCGGAAGGGCGAGTGCGGCGCGACCATCGTCTATGCCGACCCCCAATCAATGTGAAGGTCTGCCGGAAGAGGTTGCGAGGGCCGCGCCACCGCCAGTGGTTTGATTCGCATAACCTTCATTATGGAATATATTCCTATAATATAACTGTGTGCGCCCTGGGATATGGCGAAGGTGCTGCAACGACCGCTGCCGATGACGCACTTAAGATCGTGGCGCGCGGAACGGTCAAAAGGACCGCGCGGCAGCCAATGATCGAAAAGGCTGGCACCGGGAGGCTCAGAGCACGTCTGGGTCCGGGGGGACGTATGCCAAGGTCTTCACCCGAGGCTGTTGTATCCCCGTCGCCTACTTCCTTCTTCCTTGTTCCTTGTTCCTTGCCCCTTGCCCCTTGCCCCTTGCCCATTTGGCGACGCGGCAGATCCTCAAGCTCGCGCGCGCGATGCGAGAACTGGGCCGCCGGCAACTTCGATATCGCAGATCTGGCCGTTCGATGGGTTGTCCCTTTGGTCGTGACGTCCTTCGTTGCCCTCCGAAGGCAAAGGGTCACACGTTCGAATCGTGTCGGGTACGCCACAAAATCAATGCCTTATATTAGCGCAAGCGTCCTAAAGTGAGTGAAAGCAAAAACTCACCACAAACTCACCAAAATAATCAAAATAATCCAGCGCTGGCGCAGAATCTCGGGGATCGCGGAGCTGCCGCCGGCTGCGAAATCCAGTTTGGCCCCAGGCCATTCGGGCCGGAGGAAGGTAAAAAGCGGGGAGGCGCAACCACCGATACCGACATTCGAGTCGGGAGGGAGAGCACCAAATAGCCATTGATCGTCATCGTGTTCATTTGCGATCTTAGGTTTCGTGCAATCGTGTGAATAAGGCAATCGTTGCTAACAGCTGGCGACAAACCCCTCGGCGCACTGCGTTTCTTTGGCCGACACCGCTACTATAAGACGAGGTCCTGCGACGCCAGATCGTCATTCTTTTGATGCGATGCAGCACCCGCTGGTGCGACCTCCGGCTGTCCCGCAGGAACTAAAAGCCGCGACAGTGGTTGTTGGAGTCACATCAACCACCTCCTCAGGAACTGCAATGGCACAATCACCGAAGCACCCCTCTCAAGAGCATCATCACACGGCCGCCGCCCATCACCATGCGGCAGCCCATCACCATCATCAGGCCGAGCATCATCACGCGCGCGGCGAGCACGCGGACGCTACCCATCACGCAAATGCGGCTCACGAGCACAGCGAACAAGCTCATAAACACACGACGACAGCGCACTCTCATTCTCAAAAATAGAGCCGTGTCGTTAGCGCTGGAACGGCCTCGGCGAGATCCGGGGCCTTCCTGGGTTGTGCTGTCCGGCGTCTAAATCTAGCTGAGGCCAGCGCCGCGAATGTGATTCCGCCTCGGCCAATTGCAAAGCGCCCGTGTCGGCCACAAAACTACGCGTATTGTTGAAATGGAATTTCTTTCGCACGGCCAGACCCGCTTTAGCTAATCCGCCTGCTCGTCCGACGACTTGTTCTTCTCAGAACTTCCCTGCATCTCTCGCTCCGCATGAAGATAAACTCTTGGTCCCTGCCCTGGGGCTGTCCTGCTTCTTCGCATAGCTGGTAAGCGCGGCACACAATATCCATCTCACGGGCATTACCATCGAAGTTCCTTTCCCAGCGGCAATCCACTCTTGGGGTTTGCGGCGCGCGGCCCAGGCCGCGGACAGTCCGCCGCCTGAAAACTCATCCATTCCAGCTTCCGTAGACGAAATTGTCCAGATCAAACGCAAACTCGTGGTTTCCTAGCTTCACTTTGTAACGTGGCGTGGTCGATCGCATCGTCGTCACTAGTCTTCGCGTCGTTCCAGCATGCGATCTTCGCCTAGATTTCCCGAAGGCATGAGCACAGCAACCGAGTCGTTGAGCCCAACCCCAGCAGGATCCACCAGCCCGTAATGGTGGGCAAGGCGTCGCATACTCATTGCAACCGCGTGCCATTCCACTTTCTCCGAAAGTGACAAAATGAGCCACCTCGGCCGCAGTCAAAGTCGATCGACGGAATGCCATTTTCGTTAGACATATCAATCTCGCGGATATTGCCTCGCCATATCTCGCGCATGCGTCCACTTGTCGTAATGAACAGTCGATGAAGGCACCCGCTCGTCGAGCAGAGCAAATCTTTGCCGGAGCAATCAAAGTGTTCGAAGTGGATCGTCGTGAATTCTTGCCCCTCAGAGCCCGGTAAGTACCGTAGAAATCCAGTCCGGACTCTCGTCGTTTCGCCGCCACATAGATTCTGCGCGTCTTTGAGCGCAAGACGAACAGCCGCCGGAAAACGGCTCATTTGCTCGGTCGACAGGTTGGACCATCCGCCCTGTGCGATGCCGGAGGCTCTGGCTTGAGCATCGGCCGCGGCGAGGCAAAACATCAGCCCAACGACGAATTTCAACATCACTACGTCCTACGATCCGCCGAAATACATCAGCTTTCCGGATTGGCGCCGACCAGGAAAATGACCCCGAGCCGCCTTTCCTGAATCCAGGCTACCTGACACTCACGCCTAAAGTGATCCGCCGCGATATCCAGCATAAATTGTCTCGGAATCCCGAGCGGGCTCTCGACGTCCAGCATGGCGCCTGTGGCCGACAAATTTCGGACGGTGCAATTTATAGCGGCACCCCCGAACGCGATCGTGCCGGCCTTCAACACCTTCTTCCGCGAGATAATCCTTTTCTCCACCATCGAAACCGCCTCAAGAGGGATCAATCGACCTTTTTCTCAGCCGCCTCGGCGCGCTTCACGATATCTCCCTTCGTGAATAGGATGCCTTGGAGTTCGGTCCGCCAGTCTTCGTTGCGACGAAGAAGGAATTCGAGGTTCATGCCAAAATGCTTGAACTCCTCCTTTTGCGCGTTCGCCATAATGGCTTTGGCTTCCTTGTCTTTTTCGAGCGACATCCGTTGTTCGTACCAGCCAATGGCCTCAGCCTCCTCGATCAGTGATGTTATCATTCGCGCAAAGGTCCGAGTTTCCTGCGAAAGTTCATCCGCCGGTTCGTGATACTGATCGAAACCCATTGTCTGTCTCCTATTAAATCATGTGCTAAGATTGAGTTGTTCAAGGTGAGAGGGAAGGTAATTCTAGATAAAAAATCTGTTCTGCTAACGCTGAGGATGCAGGCCCATTCAGCCTAAGCCACACTTCGGCCTGGACAATTGATCTTTGTCCGTTCCGTCCGTAAGTTCCGGCAGATTGTTCTGAACGCTGGTGTTGGTCATCGTTCCTCCGAAAGCGTAAAATTCGTCGACATTCGGCTTTGTGGTTGCAAACAAGCGTTAGAAAATGGTTGCAACCGCTTCGTTTCTGGCGCGTGCGTACTGTTTCCATTAGAGTTCACGTCCGTTTCCTTCCCGTTCGATTTTCTTTGGCCGCCAGCGCCGGGCGTCGAGCCGGCCGATCACGGGTAGGAATTCGAACTCAAGAATCAGGATCACCATCCCGGTCACAAGTCCGGCTATGAGAAGTTCGCCGACCCCAGCGAGCATGCCGACTGCCGCCGTTGCCCAAATGGCGGCTGCAGTAGTCAAGCCACGGATATTGCCCCCGTCCTTAAGGATCATACCTCCACCCAGAAATCCAACGCCAGTAACGACGCCCGCCATCACCTTCTCGGCGGTCGCCGGGAAGTTCTCAACCCCAACGGCGGTAAATGCGGCTGCACCCAGACTGACGAGCATGAAGGTGCGGTCGCCGGCCTCCGAACCGCGAAACTCACGTTCCCATCCAATGGGAAAGGCCAGCGCGACGGCAACTCCGATCCGGACAAGCAGCGCCAAATCGAACCTTGTAGTCCCGCCGGACTCGCCTGTAGCTGCGAATGCGGCGCCCGTTGTCACCCCGAAGACAAGGGCGACGACTGCGAGTTTGGCCGCCGCATGGTGCGTCCCTTCTGGCATGGATAACCGGCTCAATGTTTGAAACATGGAATTACTGAGGGTGCGAAGCCACGAGAAAGCACTCAATTGCGGGTTTCCTAAAGACTTGGACGGCTCGGTTGGGGTAAGCGGAGCAGGCGCAAAGCGTTCATCGTCACCAGAACAGTCGCGCCCGTGTCGGCAAGGATGGCCGGCCATAACCCGGTTAGCCCGACGATGGTGGTGACGAGAAAGACGGCCTTCAGCCCGAGCGCGACCGCGATGTTCTGCCGGATGTTGGTCATAGTCCGTTTCGACAGGTCGACCATTACGGCAACATCGGAAACCCGCCCGTGCAGCACCGCCGCATCGGCCGTTTCCAACGCGACGTCGGTGCCCCCTCCCATGGCGATGCCGACATCGGCGGCCGCCAGCGCCGGTGCGTCATTGATTCCGTCGCCGACTTTGGCGACAGACCAGCCGGCTCTTTGATACTGGCTGACGATCCGCTGCTTTTCCTCGGGCAGCAGCTCCGCCTGGACCTCGATTCCGAGTTGCTCGGCGATTGCCGAGGCCGAGTGCCGATTGTCCCCGGTCAGCATGACTGTCTTAATACCCATATCGGTGAGTGCCTTCAGTCCGGCAAGGGCGTCTGGACGAGGCTCGTCGCGCATCGCAATTGCTCCGGCAACTTGATGTTCAACAATGACCAGTGCGACTGACTTTCCTTGATGACTGAGATCGACAATTCGTGATCTCTGCTCGGCCGTCATCAAGGCGCCTTCACCGGCGGCCTTGGGCGATCCGACGAAGACCTCGACCCCCTCGACTGTGGCACGAATGCCAACTCCCCCCATAACGTTGGAGCCGGACGTTGAGGGAATCGAAATCTGCTGCTCCGCTGCTTTGGACAAAATCGCGGTAGCGAGCGGGTGACTTGATCCCGACTCAAGCGCCGCCGCGAAGCGCAGGACATCAGCCTCGCTGCGCGCGAAGCCGATGATGTCCGTGACCTGGGGCTTGCCGGCGGTGAGCGTGCCGGTCTTGTCGAAGCACGCGACATTGACCTTGCCGATCTGCTCGAGAACTGCCCCGCCTTTCATGAGCAATCCTCGGCGGGCGCCGGCGGACAGGCTGGCGGCGATCGCGGCCGGCGTCGAGATGACGAGCGCGCAGGGACAACCGATCAGCAGGATGGCCAGACCCTTGTAGATCCAAGCAGACCAGACTCCGCCGAACACCAAGGGTGGCAAAACGGCAACCAATGCAGCCACCACAACCACGCCCGGCGTGTAGAATCGGGAAAACCGGTCGATGAAACGCTCCGTGGGAGCCTTCGACTCCTGCGCCTCCTCGACGAGACGCACCACGCGCGCGATGGTATTGTCCGCCGCAGCGGCGGTCACGCGCACCCGCAACAAACCATCGCCGTTGACGGTGCCGGCAAACAAGGTTTCGTCAGGGCCCTTTCGAACCGGCATGCTTTCGCCCGTCACCGGCGCTTCATCGATTGTGCTCTCTCCGGATAAGATGACCCCGTCCGCCGGAATACGGTCCCCGGGTCGTATCTGGATGGTAGCGCCAACTGAAAGACTGTCCGCGGGTACTTCGCGGACTTGACCGTTTTCTTCGAGGCGAGCCGTTTTCGGAACGAGCCTGGTCAGATCTTGAATGCTGGCCCGGGCTCGACTTGCGGCAACGCCCTCCAGTAGCTCACCGATCAAAAACAGGAAGACGACGGTTGCCGCCTCTTCCGTCGCTCCGATGATCACTGCGCCGACTGCAGCGATAGTCATCAGCATCTCGATCGAGAACGGCGTGCCCGCCCTTGCCGCCGAGATCGCACGCCTTGCGATCGGGATCAGACCGACCAGCATTGCCAGCAAAAAGGCCCAACGCTCCGTCGCTGGCATCAACTTCCCAAGCACGTAGGCCATCGCCAAGGTCAATCCGGAAGCGATGGTAAGCATCCCTTTACGGGTTTGCCACCAAAGCTGACCACTCGAAGTGTGGTCGTGGATGTGCGAATGGGTTTGCCCACCATCGCTAGATTGATTATTACATCCTTGTTTAAATGGAGGCGTTTTGACGCCTATCTGTTCGCTACCAGTTACCTGGTAACCAAGGCCGGAAATCCGATCACGGATCCTGTCCTCCAGTTCCCTTCGATCATGCGTTACGATCACCGTGCCAGCGGGCACCGAGACGACCACATCGCTGACTCCAGCCAACCGGTGCAGGGCAGTTTCAATCTTTATGGCACACGAGGCGCAGTCCATGCCTTCGACACGGAGACGAACTTTGACGGTATGTGGCGCGTCGGTCATGACTCAGGCCTCTTGTAGTGCGGGTGAGCATTTGCAGGGCAGTTCCCCGATCACGTCTTGCCTTCCTGACGCAGCCGTTTGTACAGGGCTTCGACAGCGTCGGAAAATTCCAGCGAGACATTCCGCGCGCAGTGATCTTCCAGGAAGTGAAGTTGATTGATGAGGTCGAAAGTTACTGGATTGAGATCCAACCCCTCATCGACACCCGGCGGCCTGCTCAATATGATTCCGCTCATAAAACCTTGCGCCCACGCTAGATAGTCTCGGCGAAGCAGGGGATTGGATTTGACGTCGTCGTTGAACCGTTGACATGTTGTGGCGCCCAGGCCGACAATTCTTGCTTTCGGCACCTCCGCTCGAAGGCCGCGCCACGCGTCAGCTGCGAGGACGGCGATCAAGGACAGCGCCACGACAAAGAGTAAACGGCCGGCGCCCCGGCCGACTGCGCTCATATTTAGGTAAGCCGCAACTATGCGGCGGCGACCGTACATAGCCCTTAATTGGTTCAACATCCCGCCGTCCTGGTGCACATCGGCTTCTACTTCTTGAATTTGGCCTGTCCCGATTTTCCTTCGGCCGTCTTGATCGTAAGGGTGATCGTTGCGCCCGCCGCTATCGGGTTCTTTGCATCGCCTTTCAGCGAATTCTCGCCTTGAG
The DNA here is from genome assembly GCF_013179005.1 of Bradyrhizobium denitrificans. NCBI lineage: Bacteria > Pseudomonadati > Pseudomonadota > Alphaproteobacteria > Hyphomicrobiales > Nitrobacteraceae > Bradyrhizobium > Bradyrhizobium denitrificans. The sequence continues at coordinate 7,516 of NZ_JABFDP010000029.1, forward strand.
GGGCAAGCGTAACGGTCTCCCGTCCCGCCCCGCCGACGATGAGCACCGCGGCGCTGTAGCCCTTGGTGGCGATCGGCGTATGGTTCTTCGCATCGAAGACGTTGATCGTGACGGAATTGCCGGAAGTCATTAGTTCGGCGTCGATACCCGCCACATCGAGCATCAGGCCGCCGTTCGGCCCTTTTTCGTACTCTTCGGCAAAAGCCGGGGCTGCAAAGAACAGGCTGGCAATCAACAACAGCGCGTATTTCATGACGTTGCTCCTTCGGTGGCTGGTGATTTCGATTCGCCGTTCTCCAGGTCCTCCCGCCTGAACAGGACGTAGAGGGCCGGCAGTACCAACAAGGTGAGAATGGTCGACGAGATGATTCCGCCGATGACGACGGTCGCCAATGGTCTCTGCACCTCCGCGCCGGCGCCGGTTGCTATCGCCATCGGAATGAAGCCAAGAGATGCGACCAGTGCGGTCATCAGGACCGGCCTCAGCCGAGTGAGCGCGCCTTCCTTGACCGCTTCGACGAGCGGATGACCCTCGTTGCGCAGCTTTTCGATGAAAGTGATGATGACGAGACCATTGAGCACTGCTACGCCTGACAGCGCGATGAAGCCGATGCCAGCGCTGATCGACAGGGGGATTCCGCGGAGCAGAAGCGCGATAATTCCGCCCGTCAAGGCAAGCGGGACGCCGCTGAACACCAGGAGCGCGTCGGGCATCGATCCCAGGCTCATGAAGAGCAGCAGGAAGATCAGAAGCAGGGCTATCGGTACGACGATGGTCAAGCGCTGCGTGGCCGAGACCAGTTGTTCGAACTGACCGCCCCACCCGATCCAGTAGCCCGCCGGCAGCTTCACTTTTTGCTCCACTTGGCTCTGAGCGTCGGTGACGAAGGACCCAAGGTCGCGGCCCCTTATGTTCGCCGTCACGACTATTCGCCGTTTCCCGTCTTCCCGACTGATCTGGTTGGGACCCGGCGCTACATCAATCTCGGCAAGCTCGGACAGCGGGACGTATCGGATCTGGGACAACGGAGAATTACCGAGCCTCGCAGGAATGGCCTTTGCCGGGTTCTCCAGCGGAGGCAAAGGCACCGGAAGCGCCTTCAGTGCGGAGATATCGGAGCGCAGATGCTCCGGAAGGCGGACGACGATGTTGAAACGGCGGTCGCCCTCGAAGACCATCCCGGAGTTCTTGCCGCCGACGGCAATTTCGACCAGATTCTGCACGTCGCCGACATTTATTCCATATCGCGACAAGGCCTGACGATTGAGCTTCACGGTAAGGACCGGGAGTCCGGAAGCCTGCTCGGTCTTGACGTCGGCCGCCCCCTGGACGTTTTGAAGGACCGCCTGAACTTGAGCAGCAGTTTGGACGAGCACATCAAGGTCGTCACCGAATATCTTCACGCCGACGTCGCTGCGGACACCCGAGATCAGTTCGTTGAAGCGTTGCTGAATCGGTTGCGAGATTTCATAGACGTTGCCCGGAATTTCTTCGGCGGCTTCCTGGATCTCGGACACGACGGCGGCCTTCGACTTTTCCGGGTCGGGCCATTCTTTTCGCGGCTTCAGCATGACGTAACCGTCCGACGTCGACGGCGGCATCAGGTCGGTTGCGACCTCCGCGGTGCCGGTGCGCGCGAACACTTCCCTCACCTCCGGAATCTTGATCAGCCGCTTCTCGACCATCGCTTGCATTTCCAGTGACTGCGTCAGGCTGGTTCCCGGGATCCGTATGGCCTGCAGGGCCACGTCCCCTTCGTCGAGGCTGGGGATGAATTCGCCGCCCATCCGGGACGCAGCTATCCCGCAGACGACTATCAACAGTGCTGCGATCACGGCGACGCCGTACTTGTTGCGAATGGAGGCTGAAAGCAACGGCGTATAGACATGACGCGCACCGCGCATGAACCAGTTCTCATGCTCGGACACCTTGCCGGTCACCAAAAGGGCCACGGCGGCAGGTACGAACGTCAGCGACAGGATGCTGGCGCCGGTGAGCGCCATCAGCACGGTCAATGCCATCGGCGTGAACATCTTTCCTTCGACACCGGTGAGTGTGAGGATCGGCAGGTAGACCACACCGATGATCAGCGTGCCGAACAGGCTCGGGCCGATGACTTCCCGCGATGCCGCCAAAATCGTCTCGAACCGCTCCTGTCGGTTCAGGACGCGCCCCAATCGCTGCTGTTCATGTGCCAGCAAGCGCAGGCAGTTCTCCACGATGATGACGGCACCATCGATGATGATGCCGAAATCGATGGCACCGAGACTCATCAGATTGGCGCTGACCTTGTTCTCGACCATGCCGGTGATGGTGAACAGCATGGACAGCGGAATGACGAACGCCGTGGCAATCGCCGCCTTGAAGTTTCCCAGGATCATGAACAGGATCACGATCACTAGCAGCGCGCCTTCGACCAGATTCTTCTCGACCGTCGCGACCGTTGCTTCGACCAGTCGTGTTCGGTCGTAAACGGCCCTGGCGATGACGCCGTCGGGCAACGATCGGCCGATCTGCTTCAGTTTGGCCGCCACCCGCTGCGCCACCGTCCGGCTGTTCTCGCCGATCAGCAGCATCGCGGTTCCGAGTACCACCTCATTTCCGTTCACTGTCGCCGCGCCGGTCCGCAAATCCTTGCCTTCCCTGACGTCCGCGATGTCGGAAACCCTGACCGGTACGCCGTTCCGGGAGCCGATCACGATTTCCTTGATTTCTTCGATATTCGCTACCTGCCCCGGGGTGCGGACGAGATACTGCTCGCCGTTACGCTCGATATAGCCTGCGCCGACGTTGGCGTTGTTCGATGCCAGCGCCGTCATCACTTCCCGAAAACTGAGCTTGTAGGCCATCAATTGAGCGGGATCCGGTAGCACGTGAAACTGCTTTTCGAAGCCACCTATTGTGTTGACCTCGATCACGCCGGGAACGTTTCTCAACTGCGGCTTGATGATCCAGTCCTGGATCGTCCGCAAATCACTGGGCGTGTACTCGCCGCCGCCCGCCTTGCGGGCCTCCGGCTTTGCCTCCACGGTAAACAGGTAAATCTCGCCCAAGCCCGTCGACACCGGCCCCATGGCCGTTTCGATGCTGGGAGGAAGCTGGTCCTTGACCTGCTGAATCCGTTCGTTGACCAATTGCCGGGCAAAATAGATGTCCGTGCCGTCCTTGAAGATGACCGTGACCTGGCTCAAGCCGTAACGGGACTGGGAGCGCGTGCTCTCGAGATGAGGGAGCCCTCCCATCGCGGTCTCGATCGGAAACGTAATCCGCTGTTCGACTTCGAGCGGCGAATAGCCGGGAGCCCGGCTGTTGATCTGGATCTGGACATTGGTGATATCCGGCACGGCGTCGATCGGCAGGCGCGTGAAATTCCAGGCGCCGAAGGCGGCCATGATCAGTACGCCGATCATGACAAGCCATCGTTGTCGGATGGCGAAGGATAAGATTGCTTCAAGCATCGGACTTCTCCGGGCGGCGGCCGATCTCTCTTATCCGGGCAAACGCGTGGACAGGCGTCGTGAACACCACGCCGTCGCCCTTCCTGCCGGTCCATGCTGCCGTGGCGATGAGCCCGCAGATCTCGTCGGCCAGTTCGGACCGGCAGACCAGCCTCAATTCCAGGTATTGGTGATATGTCAGGTCCGTATCGGTCGAGACATAGCTGCCCCCTTGTCCGCGTCCCCTTCCTTGCCCCCGCACCTCGTCGAAGGTGAAGCCGGGAAAATCCGGAAGGTCATGGAGCGCGCGAACGACGTGGCCTTCCATGTGAGGCCTGATCAACGCGGTAATCAACGTCTTGCTGCTGTCAATGCTCATCTCCGCCCGCTCCCTTGGTCATCTCCGCCTTCACGATGAAGCTGTTCTGCGCCGCGTAGACATCGCCATCGAGAACGCCAAAAAGGATTTCGACGATCTGCGGATCACGGTCGCCAACCTCGACGTCGCGGGCCTCGAATTTCTCGCCGTTTCGGACGAACACGACCGTGCGATTTTCCACCGTCTGCAGCGCCGACGACTTCACCGCGACGCCGACCTTTTTTGCGGACAACGTCAGTCGTCCGGTAATGAACAGTCCCGGGCGCAGTCGTTGGCTGGAATTGGTTACGATTGCTCTCGCGATCGCACTTTGGGTGTCGCTGCTGCCGACCGGCGATAAATAAGAAACCTTGGCTTCTATCGCCGGCCCGCCGTCGGCGGGATCGATGAGTATCTGATCACCGATGCTCACGCGTTTCAGATCACGGCGGTAGACAGAGAAATCCACCCAGACGTTCGACAAATCCGCTACCACGAATGCCGATTTCTGCTCGGAGACGAACTCACCCAGCGAGATCTGGCGATCAATGACGGTGCCCGCCAGCGACGCCTTCAGTTCATACTGCGTTAGGCTTTGGTTGCTTTCAATGACCGCCAGGACGTCACCCTTCTGGACGACATCGCCGATCCGCTTGCGCACGTCGCGGACGATCCCGGGAAATCGTGGCGTGACCTGGACGAGCGATTCCTGGTTCGGCTGGACGATGCCGTTCAAGAGGAGGCTGTCCCTCAGCACGCCGGGTGAAGCCTTCGCTAGTTCAATTTTGGCCGCCTCGATCTTGGCGTCGCTCAAGGCGACGCTATCGGAATGTTCTTCCTTCTCGGCCTTTTCGGCCGGCGTCGTCTTCGACGTCGCCGGCAGCAGCATCCGGTAGCCGCCATAGGCGAGCGCTGCGGCCAGCAGGATAAAGATGGAATAACGGATCAGTCCCTTAATCATCGTGCGCTCTCGCGGGTTAGCGTAAACGGATTACCGGCAAGACCTTCGATGGTCGCGATGGCAACATGGAAATTCTGCAGTGCCTCCTGTTCGCGCAGCAGCGCCTGCAACAGCGCCCCCCTGACGTCGAGCAGTTCCAGCAGGGTGAAACGGCCTTGCGAATAGCCGCTGAAGATCGTCTCGGAAGCGCTGCGCGCATTGGGAATGACTGAAGACCGCAGCAGTTTAATCTCGGCCAGGGCGCCCGTCAGCGTGTCATAGGCCCGGCCGACGATGCTGATCAGGACCAACTTGTTGATCGCCCGCTCTGCGCCGGTCTTCGCGAGCGATTCCTGGGCGGCGATGATGTTGCCGGTATTCTGGTCGAACACCGGAATAGGAATCGAAACACCAAGCCGGACCGCATTGTCGTTGGTGTCCTCAAAGTGGCGCCAGCCAGCCGAGATGCGGGGGTCGGGAATTGCTTTCAGACGTGCAATGAGGAGTTCGGCATTGCGTTGTGCTGTGACCGCGGTCCAGCGCAATAACTGCGGATTGGCTTCGATGGCCTGGACAATTGATTGGAATGATGGCGGCTGACCAATATTGCTGAGCCGCCCGACAGCATTGCCGAAGTGCGGGCTGCTGTCGCCCATGAGTATCGCGAGATCACGGCGCGCCAGGGCCAACTGGGTTTTGGCGCGCTCGCGCTCGACGCGGAAAAGGTCGGCTGCAACTTGCGCCCTTAGAGTCTCGGCCGGCGAGGAAGCACCTTCCTGGACGCGCTTTTGCAGCAATGGGATAAGCGGGTCGAAGCTTGCGATCTGCTCGTCGAAGATTTCGATGCGGCGTTGCAGACTGATGATGGTGATGAAAGCGATCGCGGTCTCGGACAACACCTCCAGCCGCGTCGCCCGCCGCTGCCAGACGGCGGCGCCGATGCCTGCCTCCCCCGCCGCAATCCGCGCCTCCCGCTTGCCGCCCAATTCGACCAGTTGGCTGAGTTGCAGGTTGGTTTCAGCCGAGCGTAAGCCCTTATAGCGCCCCGACCCCAACGCGTTGTCGAGTTCGAACGAAACATCTGGATTGGGAAGCACACCAGCCTGGATTCGAAGTCCCCCCGCGATGCCGATATCGCGCTCGGCCGCCGTCAAGCGCGGGTTCGCCGCCAATGCACGCTGCAATGCCTGCGGCAGGGAGATTGCGCGCGAAGAACGTTCGGCAGCCTGGACTGGGATTGTAAATACAAGAAATGCGCATGTCAGGCGCAGAGCATCTCGGACCAAAAACATACAAACGACCTGAAAAGCACGAAGAACGACGGCGCGGCCAGACCGCGCAGCGGCGATACTCAGGTCAGATGTTTTGGCGGCGGCGTATCAAGCCGAGGATGGTCTTCAAACTGGAGCTTTGGCGATACGAATGCCAGTTTGACCGGACGTGCGGAAGGCCCCGCATCCGGGACGACGGCGGGCATCAGCACCGGTGCGCACACGTAGCAATGCCCGGCGACCACGGGCGATTTCTTCGAGCCATCCTCATCCGGACCATTGTCCGGGATACTGCCAATGTCAGATGACATAGTGGCCGCGACAGCCTCGTCTGTGCACGAAATAGAATGCGCCAGACCGACGAAAAGATAGGAAAAAGCAAGCAACATCAACAGCGTCCGGCGAAGTCCGGATGCCTGCAGTCTTGTCAATCTTTGACCGACCTGACGTTCCATATTCTCCGGTTAGCAAATTCCATTGGCGAACACTATTACAATGTTAGCCCAAGGCCCGGGAACTCCTCGGTTTTCGGAAATTTGATTTTACAACCGCCTTGCCCTAGCTGTGCCGGCTGGCGACCGATTTCGCAAAACTTGGGAGTATCGCGGTGGGTAAAGGTCATTCGCACGGAGGCGCAATTCCGTCAGCGGCGGGACGTCACCGCAAGCCGCTCTATGCGGCGCTGGCGCTGACGTTGACTTACATGACAGCCGAAATCGTCGGCGGGATCTGGACGGGTAGTCTCGCGCTGATCGCGGATGCCGCGCATATGGCGACGGATGCCGGTGGCCTCGGATTGGCGCTGTTTGCGATCCATTTCGCGCAAAAGGCTGCTACGCCGCAGAAGACTTACGGTTATCTACGGACCGAGATTCTTGCCGCGCTGGTCAACGCAGTGGTGCTCCTTCTGCTGACCGTCTACATTTTGTATGAAGCCTACCAACGTTTTCGCTCTCCACCGGAAATACTGGGTGGCCCGATGCTGGCCGTTGCGGCCGTCGGATTGGTCGTGAACCTTCTCAGTATGAAGCTGCTCTCTGTGGGATCATCGGAGAGCCTCAATGTCCAGGGCGCCTACTTCGAAGTACTCAGCGACATGCTGGGATCGTTGGGCGTGATCGCTGCGGCGCTAATTATCATGTACACCGGTTGGACGCTGGCGGATCCGATCATCGGCGCGGGCATCGGCCTCTTCATCGTGCCGCGCACCTGGAAGCTGTTGAGCCAGGCGGTCCATATCCTGATGGAGGGCGTACCTACCGAAATCGATCTACCGGAGCTCGAGAAGACGTTGCTGCGTATCCCAGGCGTCGTTGCCGCTCACGATTTGCACGTCTGGACGATCACATCGGGGACGGACTCATTCACCGGACATGTCGTCGTGTCCGACATGAAATACGCAGCCGCGGTCCTGAAGGGCGTAAAGGCCATCTTGGAAGAAAAGTTCAAGATCGATCACGTGACCATTCAGGTCGAGAATGAGGAGATCCGAATGGCAGAGCCGACCCTGCGGGTCTAGAGATGCGGAACCATTTTTGAGGCTGGCAAGACGTGCAGTACCGGGAAACGCAACCATATCGCAAGTAATCACTTTGATCGTTCGCTCGGTCTGCGCTGCAAGATGCCGCATTGCGGAGTTTAGGCAGTCAGCGTTGTATCAGAGAATTGAATGGCGCGTGATTCGCTTCCGAAGGGACAGCAGTGAGCGAAACTACACTCATCCATCTCTCGCGCTTGATGGCCCTCAGGCGCAGGCTCGATGTTGCCGCAAACAACGTTGCGAACGTCGAAACTACCGGTTTTCGCGCTCAGCAAATTTCGTTTCATGAATATTTGAAGCCTGAAAAGGGGGAGGAGATCGGAATTAAACCTGAGCGTCCCCTCTCTCTGGTGGATGCGGCGTTTGCCTTTACGAACACGTCAGCCGGGGCGATACGGACGACGGGAAATCCTCTCGATCTGGCAATCAAAGGCAACGCCTATTTCGTGGTGCAAACATCTCAGGGAGAACGCTACACCCGAGACGGGTCATTTAGCCTGGATGGAACTGGCCGGCTGGTGACCATGGACGGGCAGCCGGTTTTAGCCGACAGCGGCACGGTAAACGTGCCTGTCCAAGCTGGAGCGATCAATATCAACGCAGGGGGTAGGATTTCGACCAAGCTTGGGGACTGGGCCGATTGCGACTCGCGAGTTTTTCTGCGCGGGCAAACATTCAGGCGGTGGGCGGCAACCTTTTTAGCTCGGATCGCGTACCAGAGGCGGTGAAGGCTGGCTCGGCGACGGTTTTGCAGGGCGTGACTGAAAAATCCAACGTTCAGCCAACCATAGAGATGAGCCGACTCATCGAAATTAACAGATCGTACGAGTTGGCGAGCAAATTGTTGAAAGATTTACAGGACCCGACTGAGCTAAGCAAGTTGGCTAACGTACCGGATTAGTTCGCCAGAACTCCCATCGGTGGTCTAGTTGCGAGTCCCCTCTTCAAGCCATTTTACCTGACAGGGCGAGGAGGCTAACATTGGTGTGTCATCGAACGATGAATGGCTCGACTTGCTTGGCCCATGTAGCAACCGGAACTTGGCGCCATGAAATGGATCCTCGATCTCCTGGGGCGCCTGATCGCCGCCTATCTGCAGCAGCCCTCGTCCAGCTATGAGCCATTCACCCCGGCCGATCCGAAAGCGCTCCAAGCCTGCATTAGACCCGGCGATATTTTGCTCATTGAGGGTAACAATCGCATCTCCGGAATTATCAAGTACCTCACGCAGTCAACCTGGTCTCACGCTGCGCTCTACGTAGGATCGACGGTGCCAGGCGAATGCGAATTGGTGGAGTCCAATCTGGACTATGGCATTACCTGCGTCTCTCTGTCGAAGTATTCCAAATTTCATACTCGTATATGTCGACCCGTCGGGTTGGCCCCCGAAGACTGCGAAGCGGTATGTAAATTCGCAGTTGCGCGGATCGGGCTCAAATACGATCTCAAGAATCTGATCGATCTTGGGCGTTACCTGGTGCCGCTTCCGGTGCCAAAGCGTTGGCGGCGCCGAATGATCGCGTTAGGTTCGGGTGATCCCACCCGCCTCATCTGTTCCGCCCTTATCGCCCAAGCGTTCATGGATGTTGGTTACCCCATTTTGCCTGTTATTACTCCGTTGGAAAGCGATCATGCGCGGAAGGAAATCTTTCATATCCGCGACTCGTCACTCTACACGCCTCGTGATTTCGACATTTCCCCTTTTTTTGCCGTAGTCAAACCGACAATCGAGATCGGCTTTGACTATAAGAAAATAGTTTGGTGCTCTGATCCACCTCATTCGATCGGTGAAAATCTCTAGCCTAGCGTCCGTCCGCGAACGATAAGCTATGGAGATATATTTATGAATCTTTGTTTTGCCGGGTTGAGCCCGGCGATTTCGGGTGTGTTTCGGGAGCATTCCTCTGAACCCAGAGCCCCCATTAAAATCCCTCATCAAACGTGATGATGACGACCAGCAGCTTGTCGCACTGAGCGGTCGACGCGCGATTTAGCGAGCTTGCGTCAACGAGCTTTGCCGCTGTGGGCCCCCCAGAAGCCCTCGATCAATGCGGCGGCTTACGGCCAAGTCGGAAGCCGCCGCATGCCCTCAAAGATATTCGGACATTTTTCAACTGGTGCAGCGGGAATATCTCGGCGTTGGCACGATCAATTCGCCCGATACGAAAAACGGCCGCGCGTTCGTGCTCCCATAGGGAGGATGGCGCAGATGGTGATTGCTTCGGTGCCGGAAACGGACGGCTACGTGTTTCCGGCGAGTAGGCTCAGTGGGATCATCCCGTACGCGGGGTGGGGGACGCAATTCAAGGGCTTCTAGCGCTCTCGAGAACGTCCGTGGACCTTGCACGATCTGCGCCGCACGTTCGCGACGAATCTTGCGGCCCTCGGAACGCCCATACACGTTACCGAACGTCTGTTGAACCACGTATCCGGTAGTCAGTCCGGTATCGTGTCAGTCTATCGGCGATACGACTTCGCGAAAGAAATGCGTGAGGTCGTGGATAAATGGGAAGCGCAGCTAAAGAAAATCATTCAAAGATAGTTACAATTCAAACTCGACCTTGCTTCCGCTCGCTTTATTTTCGAGGGGAGGCAGCACCAGGCTTTTGAACTTCTCTTTCGAGAGCGTCCAGCGGATCGGTGGCGCGGGAGCAAGTCATAGAGGGCGTCCACAGCGGCATTAGCCGGTCTCGATGATTGCCATAGCAGTCGGGTTTCCAAGATAGCCCGGTAAATCAGTTTGAGGTTCATGGGATAACCTGAACATGATCGAAAAATCGCGTCAGTGGTCGGAAATGAATTTCGCCTAAATAATGTGAAGGACAATGGCAGCATGTCCGAGGTGCAACGGCAAAGGATCAATGCTTGCAATGAATGCTACGGAAGCGGGAAACGGTATGAGGGTAAGCCGTGCAATTTTTGCAAAGGCTCCAGGATCGGCCCATGCGTGAAGTGCGACGGTACAGGACACGGGTAGGCCGTATCTTTGCTTGACGTTCTTGATTATGAATGGATATTCAACTACTTACGCAAAAATAAAGGTTTGACGGCCGGAACGAAACTCCCCGGACTCAATTACCCCTCCACAGTTCACCATAGGAGTGGAAAATGAGAACACTAGCCATCGTAATTGCCGTCGGCGCAGCCGCGCTTCTCGGTGGTTCCGCAGCAAATGCCGACAACTCGGTGAAGACGGTAACCGCAACCAGCGGAACGAGCCAGTCAACCGACTTCAGTGCCCATCGTCGCTATCGCCACTATGGGCATCGCCGCGTCTACAGGAGCTACGGCTATTACGCCCCTCGACGGGTCTACTACGCGCAACCCTACTACGCACAGCCGTACTATGGCGGCGGCGGGTATGGATATGGGTACGGAGGCCCGGGCATAAGCCTCGGCTTTGGCGGCTTTGGCGGTCATCACGGTGGCTTTGGCGGTCATCATGGTGGGTTCGGCGGCGGCTTTGGCGGTCATCACGGCGGCCATCACTGAGAGTCGTATGAAGCCCGAAGGTACTTCAAGGCAGTAGCGATCAACCACAAAGGGGAATGAATATGAACACACTTACGTTTTCGCTTTTGGCTGGTGCTGTCGGGCTGTTCGTGAGCGGTGTCCAGGCAGGATCCCTTACCAAGGGCGTTTCGCAGGCCGATACCGGCCTGCTGCGCGTCCAGATGGTCTGTGATCAACATGGCAATTGCCGGGAACAGCATCATGACCAACCTGTCGTAATTATTCAGGAACGCCATGGTGAACCTCGGCGCGAACATCACGAGGAACGCCCTCATGACCGACCCGCCATGATTATTCAGCAGGACCGTCATCAAGAGCCACGGCGAGAGCACCACGAGGAACGCCCGCAGCAGCACGGACAGCCTGGGATCGGTATTCAAGTCCCGGGCGTGAGCATCGGGGTGGGTGACAACAGCCACGAACGTCGATAAGAACGAAAAGCCCGCATCGCTGCGGGCTTTTATCTATGAGTATTATTTCCCGAAGCGAGAGCTGCTTTAACTGTAGAAGCCACACTCGTCCGTTTCTTTTGAACGCTCGATCAGGCAGTGATGATCTTCTTTCAGTTCCTTCATGGGGGCATGAATTTGCGTGAAGCCGTATTCACGATCGAGAGTGACGGGCACTGATCCACGCGCCGCTCGCTTTGAAGAAACGTCCAGCACGCCGCGCTTCTGTGTGGCTTCTTTTGGGTAGGTTGTTCGGAGGTCATACGAAATAAAGTGATGGAGGCCTTGACGCCGAACTCGTAAGGCGCGCTGGCCTTGCCCTTGCCGATGCACTCCACTCCACCTCGGGGGCATGGAAGGAATAAAGCTTCCAGCCGCGCTGGCGCTGCTGTTGCGAGCGGATCTGCGTGGCCCGGCCAAGCGGCAGGGCGAACGCCTCTTCTAGTGCTGGATGGTTCTCGATCTTGCGGCCGATGTCGTGGATGATCCGGCCGAGCCGGCTCTTCAGGATACGCAACTGCCGCTGATGCCGCCTGAATTGTTTGGCATGGGCATAGCGGCCCGCCATCATCGCGGCGGAATTGGCGACGCGAGAATAAGATTTCCAAAGCCTGACGCCATGCCTGATCGCCAGATTGATGGCCGCATGAAGCAGTTTGGCATCGGTCGGGAAGGTGATGGCCTTCGGCTGCACCGTGGTGTCGACTGTGACCCGCTTGAGGTCCTGGCTGCGTAACGCGCCGGCCCCATGCGCCACCCGCAAGCTCTCGGCCAGCAGCAGCTCCAGCTTGTCGCCAAGCCGCTTGCGCCAATGGCTCAGGTCCGAGCGCTCGTGCGGGAAGACGTGCTGGAAAACTCCTAAAAGGGAATCCCTAGAGTTCACACCACCTAGACCGGCGCGGGCCATTCTCGCGGCATCGTAAACCGTTGTAACGCCTCCACTGACATGTCAAGCAATAGGGGAAGTGCGCTTCGGCGGGTGCGCAGCTGGGTGGTAGAAGCCCGGCCTTCGCAAGGCACTTTATTGCCGCGGTAACAGCTTGGCCTCCGCCACCGCCGCGCTGTAGACCGTTTCCGCAGGTCCGCAGGTAGACGTCACCTCGCGCAAAGCATCTCTCGCTTGCTCGATTTGGCCGTTGTGCAGCGCCAGTTCGCCCAGGAAAAAATTCGCTTCGCATTGGCGTTTGGACTTTTCGCGGCTTGGGCCCTGTTGGGCAGCAGCTTTGACCTTGTCCGCATCGAGAAGCCCGAGGTACATATCCAGCATTGCCCCCGGCCACGCTCCGCGTTTCACGGCCATTGCATTCGCTGCAAATTCTTCGCGGTCGGATTCCCCTTTATGAACCCGGGCAATGTGCAACCAAATAACGGGATAGGGGTTCGAAGGGCGCAGTCGTACGGCTGTCTTAAGATCCGCAATGCTATCGTCGATGGCGCCTGAGAATAGATGCGCCCGCCCCCTTCCCAAGTACGTGGCTGCATTGCCGGGATCCAACGCCAAGCTGCGATCGAAGTCGGTCAACGCCTCACCATATTTTTCGATTGCCAGATTCACGTTTGCTCGATTTGACCGTGCGGAGACGTCGCGCGGATTGAGTTTGATTGCGGTATCCAGATCGGCTAGAGCGCCCTGGACATCTCGGAGCAAGAATTTCACGATTGCCCTGTTGACATACGCTTCGGCGTAAGTCGGCTGCAACAAGATCGCCTTGTCGTAGTCTGCGATGGCGCGTTCTTCGTCTTGCTTCAACACATAAGCATGGGCGCGATTGTAGTAGGCTTGGGCGTAGTCGGACTGCAAGCGGATCGCGCGGCCAAAGTTTTCGATGGCGAGATCAATATCTCCCAATTTTTCATAGACGTTTCCAAGGTTATTGAAAGCAAGCGGATCGCTTGGATTCAATTTACTGGCCGTCAGGAAATCCTGCATCGCGCGCTGGTATTCGCTCTTCTCGCCCCAGATGATCCCTCGATAGAGGTAGACATTAGGGAAATCCGGAAGCAGCGCGACGGCCGCGTCGAAATCCGACAACGCGCGGTCGCGAATTCCGAGCGCTTCATAAGAGACGCCCCGGCTGTACAACAGGAGGCCACGCTGTTTATCAGCGAACAGGCCGCGCTGAAGCGCTTCGTCGAACAAGCGTATTGCCACAGTGAAATCGCCACGATCCTTTGCAACGAAGCCGGCCTGAGCGAGATCGAGAGGATCGCGTTGCGCGAAACTGGGCGGGACCAAGCATACCGCAACGCCCAGCGCCGTGGTCAGGGCGAAAAGGATCAATCTGGCGGGATTCAACAATATGCTACGCATCGGATCGTACCTTGCGGAGGCGGCGGCTACACCTCCTTGGGTGATCGGGCCAGCGGGAATCGTTCCTTTCGGATCGTGCTCGGGCTTCCTGTCTTGCCGCGGTATTTAGCAATTCAGAGCTCCAATGCATACGTCCCTTAACGATCAAACTTGGTCTAGTCGGGCATTGTAGGCAGGATCGGAGACCAATTGATAGCTGAAGGACAGCGCTGTCTTCTTAGAACCGGGGTCGGGTGCGGTGCGGTATTAGGACAATTCGGCCGGCCCCAACGCGCACGATTAAGTTGAAAAACGGTGCGCCTGTAAGCCGAGGGATCTGGGCGGAAGTCGCGCTGGGGTGGATGCCGACCCCCAATTCACGAAAATCGGAACGGGATGCCCAGCAGGGGGGTTCCATCGAGAACTCTCCGACTGAAAAACATTGTGCGGTAGTTTGGGTCCCGATCGTGTTGGACTATTGGCTTGAACTGGGCTGTTAACGTCCGCATATTCGAAGAATGACCGACAAAGCGCCGTTCACGATTGAAATTCTGGGATTTGTGCACGACTGCCCGGTAATTCTTGATCGAGTGGTAGGCGGCTCCTTGTACCTTGAGGAAGCCAAGCGAATAGGTCAACATTTGCTCTCCATCGCGCAGGGGCCACAACCTCAAGGCTACCGGGTCCTGACGAACGACCACCAATTGGTGTTTACTTGGCGTTCTGAAGATAGTGATGGAAACTCATCTCAAACGCATTCACATACCGAAGCAGTTCGCTAACGATGCGGGTGGCTTTCGGTTAATTCACTGCGTACCACGCGAACACATCCATCAATCCGATTTACATCCTCCGACCCGACTGCGGAGCGCGTTCGGCGATTTATTTCTAGCCAATTCTGCAAACGAATTCGGCCCACGAGGAAAAAAACTTCCTGCGCCGGGCGAATTTTTTTAGGCGAGAAAGCGAACGACGCACCGGCGCGTCACCTAGGCAAAAAATTCTTTGCGAACCCGATCACCGTCAACGCTGCGCCTACCGGTCCAACGACCGTAACCCAAGGGTGGTCTGGAAATGCGCGATGTAGCAAGATACCGGCGACGGTCGCCACTAAGGCGGTCATCGTCAGAAGTCCAATTATAAAAACAGCCGTTTGGCTTCGGGACGCCACCTGTCAACCTTTGCTAGATTCGGCCTAATGTGGAAGGATCGTTCAGATAGAACATAGCAAAATACATTGGCGGCAGCGCATTTTTCTACAACCTCGTCTTCCAAATGAAGGCGTCTTGGCCATTGTGGAACTTTGGTCGTGCCTTGAGCGTATTAGAGAGTAATTGGACCTAGTTTTTTGAGATCTTTGAGGCCGGTTGGATGAATTCGTCGGAAAGCGCCGCCAAAGCCGGTCCTAGTCCCGTCGTCGGCCGCAGCAAGCCGCGGCTGCTCGGCGCCCTCGGTCCGGGCCTCATCACGGGTGCCTCGGACGACGATCCGAGCGGCATAGCCACCTACAGTCAGGCGGGCGCCCAGTTCGGGTATTCGCTGAGCTGGACCATGTTATTGACTTACCCGCTGATGGCGGCGGTCCAGATGATCAGCGCCAGGATCGGACGGACGACGGGCCGTGGTCTGGCAGGCAATCTGCGCCAACATTATCCAAACTGGCTCCTACAAACGTTTGTTGCGCTGCTGACCACGGCAAACACGATTAACATCGGCGCCGACCTGGGTGCCATGGCCGATTCTACGAGTTTAGTCCTCGGCGGTTCGAGAACGTTCTATGTAGCGCTGTTCGGCGCTATCTGCATCGGCCTGCAGGTCCTGCTACAGTACACCCGATACGTATCCTATTTGAAATGGCTAACGCTCGCGCTGCTCGCTTACGTGGCGACATTGTTCATGGTGGACGTGCACTGGGGCGAAGCGCTGCGCCAGTTCGTCATGCCGTCGCTCACCTGGAAAACCGAGTACATCCAGACGATCGTTGCCGTCTTCGGCACAACGATCAGTCCCTATCTGCTGTTCTGGCAGGCCTCTCAAGAGGCGGAGGATATTCGCGCCGTGCCGCAGCGACAGGTCCTTAAGCGGGTGCCCGAACAGGGTCCCGACGCCATCAAGCGGATCGAAATTGATACCCTAATCGGCATGGGGATTTCTAACTTCATCGCCTTGACTATCATTCTGACGACCGCTGCAACGCTCAACGTATCGGGCGTGACGAACATCGAAACTTCCGCCCAGGCGGCCGAGGCGCTTCGTCCAATAGCGGGAAATTACGCTGCGACGATCTTCGCACTAGGCGTGGTAGCCACAGGCCTTCTCGCCATTCCCGTACTCGCCGGGTCGGCAGCCTATGCGGTCGGCGAAGCTCGCAAGTGGCCGATCGGTCTGGCCCGCCAGCCCCAAGAAGCGAAGGCTTTCTATGCCACTATCGTGATGGCAACGGCCGTTGGAGTGCTGCTCAACTTCACCCCGATCAATCCTATTAAGGCGCTTATTTGGTGCGCCGTTATCAATGGCATCGTCGCCGTGCCGGTGATGGCCTTAATGATGCTGATGGCCGCCAACACGAAGATCATGGGTCAATTCACTATCGGTGGTTGGTTGACGGGGCTCGGCTGGATCGCGACCGCCACCATGGCCGCAGCGGCACTTGCGATGGGCGTCACGTTTTTCATGTGATCGTGTCGATGTGGCCGGCCATGAGGTGGGATCCAGCCGATAGCGTCGCAAGCGCGATTGCTTCGTCCCACTCCGAAAGGCGCGCGCTTAGCGGCCGCCGTCGCGCAACGGCTAGAACTACCTGCACGAGCGAGTTCAGTCCGCTGAAGCCTGCCAGGTAACGAAGGGCAAGCGAGAGCGTGCCACCCGTACTGACTGCAAGGACTGCCGCTAGAGCAACCGCCAGCGCGATCTCCCACCCGACTTTGGTGAGCCACTCACGTAGAAGGCTTGTTTGCACGCATTAATCTCCGGGGGCGACAGGCGACGACCCGGATCGGTGTTCAGCCTGCGAGCTCATCTAACAGCAGAATTAGCAAAAAGCCTACGAAGAACAGGCTGGTGACCCACGGCTTTTCCGGAGCCGAATGCGCCTCGACCAACAGCTCTTCCGTGACGAGATATAGCAATGCAACCAACCCAAATGAAAAGAAGGCCGCGATCCAAAAGTTTGGAAGATGGCTAACCGGGATGCCGACGGAGGCACCAAGGGGCAACAAGATCGCGATCCCGCCAACGACGGCGAGAACATTTGCAGGCTTTCGAATCGACTCGGACAGTTCGCCGGTCAATGAAAGGCCGAGGAACAAGACTTCCGTCGTGAGCGCAACCGTCAGTAAAAAACCTTGTTTTGCGCCCGCTGCGAAACCGATGCCCAACACCAGTCCATCGATGAAGATATCCACCGCTACCATGACGATGAGACCGGACGTGCCTTTAGTCATTTCGCCGAGGCGCTTGATAAGTAGCATAAGCACAATGCCGGCCGCCCCTCCCAGGATGACTGCCCAAGCTGACTGACGGTGTTTGATGTCGGGCAGAAGCTCTCCGGCGGCGGCGGCGAACACCACACCGGCGGCAAAATGCTGGATAGCACCAGCGAATGTGGGCGACGGCTTCCGCCAGACCGCCGCGGCGGCGCCGACCACGACGGCTACGGCCGGGATCAGCGTGTACATCCAAGCGGACATTAAGAGTTCCGCTCTGTCGGCCGCGCCGGTGAGTTGGGTAAGAGACGTTCTTTCCAGAAATGCAACCTAATCCCCGTTAGCGAGTTTTTAATTTCTATACCAAAGGAGTTTCCCATGACAGATACCTCGCAGATCAAAGAGCACATGGACGTCGTCTCTTCCGACAAAAAGACAGTCGGCAAAGTCGACCATCTTGAAGGCTCCGACAAGATCAAGCTGACCAAACAGAGTTCGCCCGACGGCGTTCACCATCATTTTATTCCCGTTGGCTGGATCGATCACGTCGACCAGCACGTCCATTTGACAAAATCCGACGCGGAAGTCACTGCCCATTGGCAGCACGAAGGCATAAAGTAAGACGCAGATCGGGCCGGCGAGAAACGTCGGCCCGTTGCCTTACACGACCTCTTCCGGAGCAGCTTTGTAGATTACGTCCTTGCTCGTCTCGATCTGGGCCCGTGACTGGCCGGTTGAGAATCATGAGCGAGTGAGTCCGAGACGGACCGGGTAAACATCCGCGCTAATGCCGCGGCGCCAGTCGGTCGAAAGGTGATATTACCGCCGTTCGCACCGCTGCAGTCAGACGCCACCCAACCGATAGTTCCATGTGCGAATGCGCCGAAGCCCAGCGAAAGTTGATTGGAGCGCAGCTTGAGAAAGGATCGCGCAAGTTAGCAACAGTCATGCTTGTTTATGAAGTCGTTTACTTGACTTCATCATCGCCGTCTCGCAGCTCCGATGGGAGGCAGCTAACTCCCTGTGACGACGGAAGCCCGAGGGTCCTTCGCAGATATTGCAGCGAATTCTTATCGACACTCGGCAAACTTAAAAATTCAGCATCTGCCTTATCGCGAACCTCGCCGACGGTTTTTAGACCGGCCGAATTCAGTAGGTTTCGAATTCTCTGCGGAAGTCGTACACTTTCAATCAGCGTGTTATCCGGGAGCTCGGGAGCTGGATCAATCATCTAGTCACTCCAATGCACTCCGTACGGCATTATCAGGGAGCACAATTATCGGTCTTTCCGAGTTTCAATTTAGCTTGAGTTTCTAATATGACCAAGTGCCGTCGAATCGATCCGCTACTACTTCTCAAAGGGTCATTGGCACCCTAGGCTGCCTGACTGGCATGAGTTATATTTTCGCGTTCGGCGGCGGACTGCAGGACAAGTCAGTCCAGCCATTCATTGCCCGGGATTTCCTGATCTTCCTCTATGCCTGACGGTGCGGTCATCCAAGGCGATCCTGGGGTCGTCGGCGCCACGGTTGCTTGCAATGCGAACCTGCCTGATTGTTCTCCGGCCAAGAGGACCGCGATGGATCAGATGCGCATTTGTCAACGATCCCTGATCGACGGTGAGACGCGACTGGGATGACACTGGCAGCTTGAGGCCTTTGCGCAAACAGCCTTCGAATTTGGCTTAGCGGCTATTGAACAACTTTCCGGTTGCAAGCGATTGGGCTTGGCCGTCGCCGCAACTCAACAAGTTCGGCCCCGAGCGGCGGGAGCGTGATACGGACCGCCGTCGAAAATGCGCGATGTCGGGGAGCCATTGGAGTTTTTCGGCTGGCGAGCACAATCTTTCGCTACGCGACGACAGCGCAGGATTCACATAGCGGTCTTCGAGCTGTCTTATAAGTAGCGCGATGGCTGGAGCGGTTCGGAGGCATGGTCGGCTCTGAGCGGCCAGCGAAGCGCCAAAAGGTCGAGCAGGATGTCACATCAATTGATCGAACCGTTAACAGGGGCTGGCGACGAGTTATGTCGTTCTCGTCATTTTGACGTTACGCCTTTTGACGTTACGGCCGCCGATTCGGATCATCATCCGACAACTGATCACGCAGGCCAAAACCGGCTTGGGGATCGGACTTATGTTGGAATAACAGTCTTCACCATGTCTGAGAAGCAGTGATCTCGTCCATTGAAGAGTGCGGGCGTCGCTCAATGCCCATTCGTTCTTGCAATTGCGAATTAGTTGCAATAATGCTTTGGGATGGATGTCATCTTTCTTTGGTCTACTTTAGCGTTGGGTAACGGGGCGCGTTATGAAGCGAGTGTCCAACTTTTTGGGTGGCACCTGGATAGTGCTTGCGACGTGTTCTGTCGCGATCGCAGGTGACCTTCCCGTAAACCTTCCGGTCAAGGCACCTTTGCCCTACGTCTCGAAGGCTGCGGAGGTGACTGGTTACGATTGGAACGGTTGGTACATCGGCGCCCATGCCGGGGTGATCAAAGGCTCTTCAAACTGGTCCGCAACTGCGCCGGGAGCCGGCGGTCCAGGTTTGAATGGATCATTCGATTTTCCGTTCAATTTCGATTTCATGGGCGGAACGGGCAGCTATTTCGCCGGACTGCAGGGTGGGTATAATTACGTTTTTCAGTCTCGCTGGATGCTGGGTTTCGAGGCCGACGCTAGCTTTCCGAATTCGGACGTGCAGGTACCCTTTTCCGTGCGTGGCAGTCAGACGGTCACCTCGCCCTTGACCGGCCAAGTGATCTACGGAGAGGCGGTCATCCATTACGGAAGTGCCCGCGCTCGCCTCGGCTACGCGTTCGAGCATTTTCTCCTCTATGGAACGGGAGGATTGGCCTGGACCTACAATCAGGCAACGCGGGATCAGGTGACCGGTTTTCCCGCTGGCGGTTTCGCAACGCCGGGAACCGTGGACACGAGGCTGCTGTGGCGATTGGGGTGGGCCGCGGGAGCGGGCATCGAGATTCCGCTCACCGGCAACTGGACCGCAAAAGCCGAGTATCTGTCGACTGGATTTGGCCGCAAGGGCGTGACATTCCCGGCCGCAGCGGAGGTGTTCGCATCCGACCTCGCCATGCAAAGCGTCCGGCTTGGTGTGAACTACCGGATCGGTGGAGATAACGCTCACATATCGGACTTCCTGGCCAAGGGCCCATCCGCTCTGGAAACAGACCGCGTCGCGTTCCACGCCCAAGCCACCTACGTCAATCAGTATGCCCCTCCATTTCGGGCTCCCTACAGCGGCCAGAACAGTCTCGCACCGAATATCGGCCGCGAGACTGCAGACGTAACCTTGTACGCAGGCGTCCGGCTCTGGGAGGGCGCCGAAGCATGGGTCAATCCGGAAATAGATCAGGGCTTTGGACTGAGCAAATCGGTCGGCGCAGCGGGTTTCCCAAGCGGCGAGGCCTACAAAGTCGGGGCGAGTTACCCGTACACGCGTCTGCACCGGGCATTCCTGCGACAGACCATCGACCTCGGCGGCGAGGTTCAGAAAGTCGATGCCGGGCTCAACCAGTTTTCCGGGTCGCAGACTTCGGATCGGTTGGTGTTCACTGTCGGAAAATTCAGCGTCGGCGATATCTTCGACACCAATAAATACGCCCATGATCCTCGCGTCGATTTCATGAACTGGACCATCATCGACACCGGAACGTTCGACTATGCGGCCGACGCCTGGGCTTACACCGTCGGCGCGGCCGCGGAATGGTACCAAGGTCCCTGGACCTTGCGCGCCGGCCTATTCGATCTATCCATCGCACCGAATGCCACCCACCTCGATTCACAGTTCGGACAGTTCCAGTGGGTCGGCGAGATCGAGCGGCGATATGCCATCTGGGATCAACCCGGGAAAATCGCGATCAGCGGATTTCTGACACGCGGCCGGATGGGAAGCTTCCAGGACGCGATCCAGTTGGCTGCAGTGAACGGAGGACCCGCCGATATCGCCGCCGTGCGGCGCTACCAAAGCCGTGGCGGCATCAGCATGAATCTAGAGCAGCAACTCATCCCCAATGTCGGCCTGTTTGTCCGAGCCGGGGTCGCGGATGGCAGTAAGGAGCCCTATGAATTCACCGACGTCGATCGAACCGTCGCCGCCGGCCTATCGATTTCCGGAAAGCAGTGGGGGCGGGATAACGATACGTTCGGCATAGCCGGTGTCGTCAACGGGATTTCCGGCGTGCACCAAGCGTTTCTCAATGCCGGCGGACTTGGAATCCTGGTTGGCGATGGCAAGCTGCCAAATCCGGGCAGCGAAAAAATATTCGAGACTTATTATAGTTTTCCGGTATTTTCCACGAAGGTTACGCTGGACTATCAGCTCATCGCAAATCCAGCGTACAATCGCGACCGAGGCCCAGTTTCGGTGCTCAGTTTTCGCGTGCATTCGCAATACTAAGCAATTCTGATCGCGCTCTCGGTTAATCCCAGTGCGACTATCAGCATATGAAGCATCACGATGATGGTGTGGATGACACCCACTCGACGGCATCAAATGTGGCAGAGTGTTGCCGAAGCAACAAAGAGAGGAGTAATCCACAATGCATCCTACCACCATCGGCTCTCGCCAAGCACGTCTTTCAAGTGCATGGCGTGGAGGCTGCGGGTAAAGTAGGGGTTCTCAACCCCGCGCTCGCAGAGCGCTTCATCGGAGAGGTCATAGGCGCGCTTGAGGATCACCCCAGCCCCGCCATCAATCGCGTCGGCAGTGGCGGGCGGCCCGGATCATCGGTGTAGACCGCCCCAGACTCCCGTTCCAGGAACCCCCAATTCCACCGTGCGCCCCAGCGCCGCCAGCGGATGCTTCAGATGATCTGATCGAGCCGCGGAATGATCCTGCTCTCCCGTCGTGCCGGCGGCCGCATCTGGTCCCTCGCCAAAGCTCTCAAAGGCGCGTGAATGACAAATCAAATTTGCAAGGAATCCCCTTCCGCACACCCGATTTCCGGCAAACTAAATTGCCTCAGAGAACAGGTCACGCTGAAGCGCCTCATCAAACAAGCGTATCGCCAGCGTGAAATCGCCGCGATCTTTCGCAACCAAGCCGGCCTGTGGGAGATCGAAAGGGTCGCGTTGGGCGAAGCTCGGGAGACGAGGCATATCGGCAAGGCCGTTGCCGTGGTCAGTCCAAAAGCGACCACCCATCGACCATACCTTACCTCACCTCAACGAGGGGGCGCCACCGGCGCAACCGCCTCGTGGTGTCAACATCCGGTAACTGCCGTAGACCAGTGCGGCAGTTTCAGTCGGCGAGGAAGCCCTCTCGTAATAAAGTCTCAGAATGCAACACTCTTACAACCCGGCTCGACTGCAACGGGCTTCGACAGGATTTTTTTACTGGCCGATGCCTTACCTGATATCGGCCGGTCCACGGCAACCATGTGTTTGATGATCGCGGATGCGACCCCTACCGCAGCCGCCAACGAGATCGCGTGCGGACACATCGGGCAATCTGACGGTTGACGGAGATGCTACACCAACCATCACCACGGGAAACGCCGGTTTAGTCTGAAAAGACCCGATGGCTTGGCAAGTTGACCATGTTGCGGCCGTGAACGCCATTACCAACATTGGGAAGCGGATGCGACACATTGGAGCCTCCGCAAGCAAGCAACCAATGGGATCCTTACTCCATAACGGGCCACTACGAAACTCAAATTAGGCCACAAGCGGTTAAAACAGGTGAGCTAGTAGGAGCGGTTGGGCAGGACGATCCTAGCCGCGATCGCCGGAAGCACCCCCATGAGGGAAGACCTGCCAGATGCACGTGCAAGGACGCTATTAGAAATACTAATTTAGCGACTGCCGGCGAGAAGCCGTTCGCCTCTGTGTGCGGCGCAATATTTTCATCGACTTCGTGGGCCGTTGTTGTTTGATCCAGAACTCATCGGAGATCATGATCCGGCCTATGTTCGGTACAGCTTGCAGGAAAATGGGCATTGGGCCTTGAATAGCGACGTCACGTTGGATTTCAACCTAGGTGACGACACATGTTAGAGTAACGGATGTCCGAAACTCCTCGTTCTCAAATCTGGTCGGGGGTTCCGATGGCGTTGGCATCCGCTGTGTTGTTCGGTGCCTCGGCGCCTCTGGCTAAGGTTCTCCTGGGTTCGATTGCGCCGCAGATGCTGGCAGGTCTCCTGTATCTAGGCGCGGGAACGGGATTGACGATCGTCTATCTTGGGCGGGCCGCTTTTGGCGTTCCTGTCGCTGAAGCAAGTCTGCGACGCGTTGATCTGCCCTGGCTGGCCGCTGTTGTGATTTTAGGGGGATGTCTCGCCCCGTTGCTGCTCATGATGGGTCTGCAGCGCACCTCCGCTT
Organism: Bradyrhizobium denitrificans; assembly: GCF_013179005.1. Lineage (NCBI taxonomy): Bacteria > Pseudomonadati > Pseudomonadota > Alphaproteobacteria > Hyphomicrobiales > Nitrobacteraceae > Bradyrhizobium > Bradyrhizobium denitrificans. Next base: position 31,080 of record NZ_JABFDP010000029.1, read on the forward strand.
CGTCGGGCTCCCTGCTCCTCAATCTCGAAGGCCTTGCCACAATGGCCATCGCGTGGGTGATCTTCAAAGAGAATGTCGACAGTAAAGTCTTGCTGGGAGCGCTTGCGATCTTGACCGGCGCGGTGATCCTGGCATGGGATGGACAAAGCATCACGATCGATGCCGGCGGAGCACTGATTGCCGGGGCCTGTTTGGCATGGGGCCTCGACAACAATTTTACGCGCAAGCTTTCTGCTGCTGATCCAGTCGTCACGACCATCATTAAGGGACTAGTGGCCGGAACCGTGAATATGGGGCTGGCGCTTGCAATTGGCTCAGCGCTTCCGCCTCTTTCCGTGATCGGTGCTGCGGCCTTGGTAGGCTTTTTCGGCGTCGGGGTGAGTCTGATTTTATTTGTGCTGGCGCTGCGGCATCTGGGGACCGCCCGGACCGGCGCTTATTTTTCGTTGGCGCCCTTCATCGGAGCGGTTGTGGCGATCCTGCTTCTGCGCGAGCCGCTCACCCCTCAGTTGGCACTGGCAGGGTTGCTAATGGGCGGCGGTATTTGGCTGCATCTCGCCGAGCGGCATGAGCACGACCACGAGCATGAGTTTCTAGAGCATGACCACAGCCACGTCCACGACGAGCATCACCGACATCATGCCGAAGAGATGTTGGAGCGTCATTCACATTGGCATCGCCACGAACCTATTCGACATAAGCATCCACACTATCCCGATTTGCATCATCGACACCGGCACAATTAGATCTGCGCACGCAGGAACAAGCGAAATTGGCAACGCAACTGCGGCGGCGGTGGCGACCAATGGCCATCGTACCAGCAGCGGGGCGGCGTATCGTGTGCAAGTTCAAGACGTCCCGGCCAATCAAAGCCGCCGTCCCCTGCCGCAGTGAGCCACTCGTTCGCAGCGTCTGGCTCGAGGCCGGCCAGGTCTCAGGGACATTCAAAGCTACGTTCGAGGCGAAGTTTGCGGAGTTGGTAGATTATGCAAGGAAGCAGCCGGGACCAGCCTAGGCTACGGATCTTGTTATCTAAGCTGGGAGGACTCCCCTGGCCGCGAAGCACGCTGCTGCAGCGCAGCCATCGTGGCCGTGCAGCCCGAGGATCCGAGACGCTTTCCGCAGAGAAGCCTGCGCACCCCCCGGGGCCTCCCGTTTGGCAAAACGGCCGTGCAGGGCCCCTACACTCGCCTGCCCTGCGAAGGTGTTTGGTCCCGGAAGATTAGCTAGAGCTTCGCACGGCGCGAGATAGTCGAGGCATTTGAGGCGGGTACGGTTGTAGTCCATGACGAAGCGATGAAGAAATTGATCGCGGTCGAGGTGAGAATGGAATAGCCGGCGGGCGATGCCACGTTTGGGTTCGCGGCCGATCGCTTCGACGATCCGTCGATTGAAACGCTCGACCAGGCCATTGGTCTGCGGACGGTAGGGTCTAATCAGGCGGTGTTGAATGCCCCGCTTTGCACAAACTTGATCGAACGGATGCTGGCCAGATGGCTTGTCGATCGGCTTGTTCTTCTTGTCGACGGCGAAGCGGTCCGTGAACTCGGCGCCATTGTCGGTAAGAATGGTGTGCACCGGATGCGGGAAGTGGGCGAGGAAACGTTTAAGGAATTCTTCCGAAGTCCTGGCATCCCGGTTTTGATGGATCTCCATGTAGACGTAGCGAGTGGCCCGATCGATCGCGACGAAGGCGTAGCTTTTACGTCGCTCGAGGGCCGGCAAATGTGGATGAAGCCGACAGTGGCCTGCTCAAAGATGCCAACAGCAGGCTTGTCGGGCTTCGGCCTTTGGTTCAGACCGTGCCGCTTCAGGCAGCGATGGATCGCGCTACGTGACAGCTTACAGTTGACGCAGCGCCGCATCACCTCGACGATATCATCAAGTGGCAACTGCAGCCGCGTCCGCAGCTCGCAGACGAGCGCCTCCTCCATCAGCGAGAGGCTGGTCGTCAGCTTTTTTGGCGTATGCGAACGATCGCTGACCGTAGTACGGGTGCGCCACCGCCGGATTGTGGTCTGGCTTACGCCGAGTTCGCTCGCCAGTTCCGCGATCTTCTTTTTGCTGCGCTGAATGTAAGCCCGGACCTTAGGCGTGGTCGTAGCGTTGGCGTGCAGGTTCAGTTCCATGACGCAAGGCGCTCCCTGACGTAACAGACGCCTCTTTCTACACCGATTCCATTCAACCAATCTTCCGGGACCAAACACGAAGGAAGGGTCTCACGGGGGTCGCCGCGGGCTCACAGGCCTAAATGCTCAATTTCCCATGCCCCTTGGCCGCGGACAACGTCCAGCGGCATGCGACCGGGGTCATATCTGCTCACCTCCGGCACATTGAACCGACGGACCCAGTCCCCGAAATCTTCATTCCGGCCGAGCCTGGTTTTCGGAACGAAGATATTTCACAAGCGCTACTGCCGCCAATATTAAAACGACGATGACCAGCACGCAGACCAGACCCATGCCCCAAGACATTGCGGGCGAAATACCGTTCATCATGGATCACCTCGTTTTGTTGAAGGCGCGAGAGGTCGCAAAATCTTGGACGGTTCGTCGAGGTCGGTCTGGGCGACCGGCGCATCAGTTTCTGCCGCACCCATCATCTGGACTTGGGACCGCCTTGGTAACGCCAGGCTGATCCGCCGTCGTTCACGTTTGGCGCGGAATGCAGGCGTGACGGTATCCGGTCGTAAGCGAACGCGGAATTCGGATCGCCTTGTGAGCTACCGGTCCTGGCTTGTGCGCTCTGCCTGGCCTCATTCGGCCAATAGCTTTTGTCGGTGATCGTTGATCCGGCAAATGCAGACGCCGACGCCGCCATTAGCGGCAACAAGAGTGAAATCGTGAGAAGTTTTTTCGTCATGATCCGGCTCCATCAGTTCTTCGAAGCGCGTCTTGTGCGCTTCTACTTATGAGTTCGGACCGTTTCGTTCGCCGGTTACAAGCTCACGCTGACGTGACCGGCAAACGCTCACCAACGCAATAGTCGTGGCCCCATTGCTGCGCCCGCTAAGGTGCAAAGCACAATCGTGCCGCCGTACCAAACCGCTACAAAAGGCAGGGAATCGTCCGCGCAATGCAGCGCATACGCCATCGCGCTAACGCCGCCCGCAACAAGTCCCGCGAAAGCACCCGTGCGAGCAAGGTTCGTAGGCGCCGCCTGTCGAACGGCCCAGATAGCGACGGCGAAAGGAACGATCGCGATGACCGGAATGGAAACAAGGCATTCGAGCCATTCGTCTCCGATGATCATCTTGGTCCAGTGCGAGCTTGGCGCCAGCCCGAGGCTGATTGCTGCAAGCGCCACGATGACAAGAAACGGCACCGCAACGAGATACGATCGAGGTTTTCGCTCCCCGCCAGGGCGCGCCAGCTTTGCGAGATAGACAAGCGCGAGGCTGAAAATCCCGACCGCGAATGAGACCTTTGTGGCGACGAAACCCAAGGCGCCGGACGTCACCATGTCCGGACGGACGCCCAGCCCGAAGATCGTGATTCCCAAGGCCAGAATTGAACCTGCCCCAAGCGCGACCAGAAGCGTGCGAACGACCAAACCGCGGTCGACCGGCTCGGGATTGGTACTCAGGAGGGCCACAAGCTCGTCAGTCTTCATGTCCGCTTTTCCCGGCCGATCAGGGTAGCCAGTGCTTTGAGTCCCCGGTGGATGTTCACTTTGACCCCCGGCTCGGAGATGCCGCATCGTACTGCCGCCTGCGCGATGCTCAACCCGTCCAGCTTCACGGCCTCGATGGAACACCGCATGTTTTTCGGTAGTCGCTCCATGAGCCTCCTAACATCGTAGCTACTCTCCGCGCCGACATTGTCGTCGTGCGCCATGATTGCATCGGCCTCCTCGATAGGCACGTCGGCCCGCGACGTGCGGGTACGCCGCAGGAAATCGATCAACTTGTAGCGCGCGATCGCATGGACCCAAGGCGTCAGAGGCTCGGCAGGATCATAGGTGTGCCGCTTGAAGTGAACCGCCAATACCGCCTCCTGAACGAGATCCTCCGCTTCTGCCGCACCCCTTCCCATCCTGGCGAGCTTGCCCTTGTAGTAGGCCCGCAAACGGCTGCTCAATCGCTCGAGCAGCGCGCGGTGCGAGGCCGCGTCGCCGTCCAGGCTGGCAAGCATTAGCGCCTTGAGTTCGATTTCGTGGGTCGTCATGCTTGCGTATCTCTGTTAGTTCGCCGGTCCGGCGGATTTGGTTACAGCCGAAGATGACCGGCCTCAAAAATAGTCGGAAAGGTCTGCTGCGCTTCGGCTAGGCCTCAATGCGCTTTGCTTGCCGATCGCGTCTTTTCCGCTCCTCGCATTCGTGCAGCAATTCGGGGCCGGCCCAGACCGCGGTTCCATCGTCATCCACGATGAGCGGCATGAAAAGGTTCAGGGTTTCGCTCAGCCGAACGACGCGGCCCAAGGCGCTCTCGTTGTTCGGATGCGGCTCGCATCGCAGGACCAGATCGCCGGATGGGCGGGAATCGACCTCAGGCCGCTGCTTCCAGCGCCGCAACAATTCCTGGCAGGCAAGCTCGACGGCGCGTGGCACCGGCCTGAGGTCACTTTCCCAGTATTGAACTGCGCCGCGACTCATGCCGAGCAGTTCTCCCGCCACGATCTGGTTGATGCCCAACTTCTTCCGCCACTTTTTGAAGTCCCACTGGTCCCTCACATCATCCTGGCGCCGAGGAGGGACGGCGCTTCGTCACTCTGCTGCTTGCGAGCGGTCGAAATCACTTGCCGTCTTCCGTTCTTGGCTATTCCGGTCCACGGGGACGGCTGAGCCCGGTTCGCGCGGCAACCCAAACCCCTTGATCAGCGCGTAGACCGCGGGGATGACGATGAGCGTCAGAATGGTGGACGAGATCATGCCGCCGATCATCGGCACGGCGATGCGTTGCATGACCTCCGAGCCGGTACCGGTGCTCCACAAAATCGGTATAAGGCCTGCCATGATGGCGACAACGGTCATCATCTTGGGCCGCACGCGCTCGACCGCACCCAGCATGATGGCCTCGTTCAGATCCCGCCGCGTGAACGGCTTGCCTTCCGCCAACCGTTCGGCGTGAATCTCCTTCATCGCATGATCGAGATAGATCAGCATGATGACGCCGGTCTCGGCAGCGACACCGGCCAGCGCGATGAAGCCTACGGCCACCGCGACGGACATGTTGAAACCAAGCCACCACATCAACCACAATCCGCCGACGAGGGCGAACGGCAGCGACAGCATTACGATTAGCGTCTCGGTCAGCCGGCGGAAGTTCAAGTAGAGCAGCAGGAAGATGATCAGCAGCGTGACAGGCACCACGATCTTCAGCCGCGCGGTGGCGCGCTCAAGGTATTCGAACTGTCCGCTCCAGACGACATAGTTTCCCGGCGGAAATTGTACGCTGGCGGCCACGGCGGCCTTGGCATCGGCAACGTAGCCGCCGAGATCGCGGTCGCGGATGTCGACGAAGATGTAGACCGCGAGTTGGCCGTTTTCGGTCCGGATGGACGTAGGCCCGCGCGTGAGCTTGATCGCTGCAACCTCGCCCAGCGGGACAGTCCCCCCATTCGGCATCGCGACGAGAACATCCCGGGCGATGGATTGCGGGTCGCTACGCAGGTCGCGTGGGTATCGCAGGTTGACGCCGTAACGCTCGCGGCCTTCCACGGTGGTGGTGATCGTCTCTCCGCCGAGTGCCGAAGAGACCGTGTCCTGCACATCGCTGATCATGAGACCGTAGCGCGCAAGCGCCTCCCGGTCAGGGACGACATCGAGGTAATAGCCGCCGATGACCCGTTCGGCGTAAGCGCTCGACGTGCCGGGAACTGCTTTCACGACGGTTTCGATCTGGCGGGCGAGCTTTTCCATTTCCGTCAGGTCTTTTCCCAACACCTTTATGCCGACCGGTGTCCGGATCCCGGTCGCGAGCATGTCGGTACGGGCCTTGATCGGCATGGTCCAGGCGTTGGAGACACCGGGAAACTGCAAAGCCTTGTCCAGTTCGGCGATGAGGCCGTCGACGGTCAGGCCCGCACGCCATTGCGCCTTGGGTTTGAGATTGACGATCGTCTCGAACATTTCGGTCGGCGCGGGGTCGGTCGCCGTTTCGGCGCGTCCCGCCTTCCCGTAGACCGACTCGACTTCCGGAAAGGTCTTGATGACCTTGTTCTGCGTCTGCAGGATTTCCGCCGCCTTGGTCACCGACAGGCCCGGCAACGTCGTCGGCATGTACATCAGCGTGCCCTCGTTGAGGCTCGGCATAAACTCCGTTCCGAGTTGCCGGGCCGGCCAGAGGCTGATCGCCAAGGCGACAAGCGCCAGAAAGATGGTCAGCGTCTTGGCCCTTAGTACGCCGCGGATCATCGGGCGATAGATCCAGATCAGGAACCGGTTGATGGGATTCTTGTGCTCCGGAATGATCTTGCCGCGAATGAACAGAACCATGAGCGCCGGCACCAGCGTGATCGACAGGATCGCCGCCGCCGCCATCGAGAAGGTCTTGGTGAACGCCAGCGGGCTGAACAGCCGGCCCTCCTGCGATTCCATGGTGAAGATCGGCAGAAAGGATACCGTGATGATCAGCAGGCTGAAGAACAGCGCCGGGCCGACCTCGCTTGCAGCCTCGATGAGGACCTCTAGGCGCGGCTTGTCCGGTGGCGCCCGTTCGAGATGCTTGTGGGCATTCTCGATCATCACGATGGCGCCGTCGATCATGGCACCGATGGCGATGGCGATGCCGCCGAGGCTCATGATGTTCGATCCGATGCCGAGCACCTTCATCGCGGCGAAAGCCATCAGGATGCCGATCGGGAGCATCACGATGGCGACGAGCGCGCTGCGCACGTGCAGCAGGAAGACGATGCAGACGAGCGCGACGACGATGCTTTCCTCGGTAAGCGTCCGCTTCAGCGTTTCGATCGCGTCGTGGATCAGGTTCGAACGGTCGTAGACCGGTATGATCTCGACACCCTTCGGAAGCGCCGAAGCCATCTCCCCCAGGCGCGCCTTCACATTGTCGATGACGTCGAGCGCATTCTGTCCGAAGCGTTGCAGTGCGATTCCGCTGGCGACCTCGCCCTCCCCGTTGAGCTCGGTTATGCCGCGGCGTTCGTCCGGGCCGAGTTCGACCCGTGCGACGTCCTTCAGCAGGACCGGCGTGCCCTTGTCGAGCTTCAGCACGATGTTCGATAGGTCGGAGAGGCTCTTGACATACCCCCTGCCCCGCACGACGAATTCGAACTCGGAAAGCTCGACGGTGCGCCCGCCCACGTCCATGTTGCTGCCGCGGACCGCATCGCGCACCTTCGCAAGCGGTATGTCGAGCGATCTCAACCGGTTCGGATCGACGATGATGTTGTATTGCCTGACGAAGCCGCCGACGCTTGCGACCTCGGCCACGCCTTCCGCTTTGGAAATTCCGTATCGGATGGTCCAGTCCTGGATCGACCGCAGATCGGCCAGCGATTTGTCCTTGGACTGCAGCGCGTACTGATAGACCCAGCCGACGCCCGTCGCATCGGGCCCCAACGTCGGCGTCACGCCGGCGGGCAATTTGCGCGCCGCGGCGTTGAGGTATTCCAGCACACGCGAACGCGCCCAGTAGATGTCAGTGCCGTCTTCGAAAATGATGTAGACGAACGAGACGCCGAAGAATGAAAACCCCCGCACCACTTTCGATTTCGGTACGGTGAGCATGGCCGTCGTCAAGGGATAGGTGACCTGGTCTTCGATGACCTGTGGTGCCTGACCTTTGTATTCGGTGTAAACGATGACCTGGGTGTCGGAGAGATCTGGAATCGCGTCGAGCGCCGAGTGCTGCAGGGCATAGACCCCGGCCGCAATAGCGAAGATAGCGCCGATGAAAACGAGCATCAGGTTCCGGGCCGACCAATCGATGAGCCGCGCGATCATTGTGGTTTCTCTCCGGTGTCGAGGCCCTTGAGCGCCGCCTTGAGATTGCTTTCGGCATCGATCAGGAAGTTCGCGGAAGAGACGACCTTGTCGTTTTCGGCGAGCCCTTCCTTGACCTCGACGAGGCCGCCGCCGCGGCGCCCGATCTTCACCGCCCGCGGTTCGAAACGGCCCTCGCCCTTGTCGAGCAGCACAAGCTGCCGCTCGCCGCTGTCGATCACCGCGCTGCTGGATACGGTTACGACTGGAGTTTCCGTCCCCGTGGCAATTTCGACGTCGGCATACATGTCCGGCCGCAGCACGTCGTCCGGGTTGGGTAATTCGATCCTGATCCGCGCGGTCCGCGTTTCCGGTTTCAGGTGCGGATAGATCACAGTGACTTTTCCCGTGAACGGTCGGTTCGGATAGGCGCGCAAACGCACGGTGGCGGTTTGTCCGAGTTCGATGAGCGCAAGATCGCGTTCGGCGACGTCGACCATCACCCAGACGACATCATGGTCGACGATCCTGAAAAGCACGTCTCCGGGCGCTGCACGCATCCCGTTAACGGCCGTCCGCTCCACGACCTCACCGTCCTGCGGCGCAGGCCAGTTCAGGTAGACCGGGACCTCGCGCGTCCGCTCGATGTCGGCAATAAACCCATCGGGCGCACCGAGGTTTTCGAGGCGGCGGCGCGCCCCTTTCAGGGCCTGCCCGCTGATGCCGGCTTCCGGACGGGCGTTAAGGGCCGAGAGATATTCGGCGGCGGCGCTCGACAGGTTCGGGCCGTAGATGCGCATCAACGGCTGGCCCTTGCGGACGTGCGTGCCGGTCGTGACGTTGTCGACGGTGTCGATGAAGCCCTCGAACCGGAGCGAGACGACGGACACGCGCCGCTCGTCCTGCTGTACCGTAGCCGGTGCGCGGACCATCGTATTCAAGGAGCGGCGCTCCGCGACCTCGGTCTGGACACCTGCCTTCTGCAGCTTGCCCGCGCTCACTTTGACCGATGAGTCGTCGTCTTGTTCGCCCTCATATACGGGGAGATAATCCATCCCCATCGAATCCTTTTTCGGCGTCGGCGACGTGTCCGGAAGGCCCATAGGGTTACGATAGAATTTGATCCGCCCGCGTTCGCCGCCCTTCGCAGTCATGGCTTCCGGAGCGTGCTCCTCGAAGCTCACATCTTCGCTGGCGCGGACCGCCGAATATTCCTTGCCCGACGGCGTCTTCTTCGGCGTCATGGAATAATCGGGCGCGCCGTCCGGATCACGGTAGTAGACGATCGGTCCTGTCGCAGCCGGTTGAGCGGAACTTGGCTTTGCCGCTGCGGGAAGTACGGCGGACAGCCATCCTGGAAGCGGAGCGCTCGAACGTCCGACGGCCAATCCGACCACTCCGGCGGCCAGGATCGCCGTAAAGGCTAACAAAGCACCTACTGGCCGTCTCATAGCGAACCTCCGGCCAGACGTTCCATTTCGGCGTATTTCGTTTGAAGTTCTACCTTGAGCTTCAGCAGGTCGAGCTGGACAGCGCGAAGCCTGCGCTCCGCCTCGAAGACCGAGGAAAGATCGGACGTGCCGGCCTGGAAACCGTTCCGCGCATTGTCGAGGGATGATCGTGCAGGCGGCAATTGGCGCGACGCGTAGATCTGCACGACCTTCCGTAGCGCATCGACGCTGAACCATGCGTCGGCGATCTGTCCGTCGACCCGCAGCCGCAGCGCCTCGCTGCGGGCTTGCGCGGCGCCGAGACGCGCGCCCGCCGCCCGCTGTTCGGCGTCCTTGACTTCATAGTGCAGCGGCAGCTTGACGCCGAGCATGAACTCGCCGGTATCCTCGGTCCCGGGCCGCTGCACGTATTTCGCGCCGAGCGTGACGTCGGGATAGTAGTTGAGGTCGGTAAGGGATTTGGTCTGGGCCGCGGAATTGCTCTGGGCTCCGGCCAGCGCCAGCATCGGGTTAGCAGAGCGCGCGAGTGCCTGAACCTGCGCGAGGCTGATTGCCTTGATTGCTCGAAAGCCGGTCGGCGGAGCCAAGGGCGCCAGGGACGGACGGCCGATCAGGGCATTCAGCCTGGCCGCCGCTGCCTTCTGTTCGCCTTGTCGGCGGACGACGTCGCCGTCGGCGGTAGCCGCTTCGATCTCGGCCTTGATGACGTCCTGCCGGTCGACCGATGTCGTGCCGTATCGCGAACGCAACAATCCGAGCGTCTCGTCGTACCGCCGCTTGATTTCGGTGGCGACCCCAACGGCTTCATACGCCGCATTGTATTCGCCATGTGCTGTAATGACCTGCGCGATGAGTTCGGTCACGGTGGCACGGCCTTGGAATTTTGCGGCATCGGCGTCGGCCGTGGCGACGTTGCGCTCGAGGCCGTATTTGCCCCAAAGCTTGAGCTCCTGGTCGATGCCTATGCGGCGCTGTCCCACGCCCTGCCGGTTGACGTCCCAAGCCTCGAGAATGAGGGTCGGGTCAGCCAATACGCCCGCCGTCCCGATCTTGTGAACCGCTGCATCGAACTCGAGCGCGGCCGCCGCCACCGTCGGGTTGAGGCGTTTGGCAACCGCCACGACGCTTTCCGCGGTAGCTCCGGGCAAAGTCTGCTCGGCTGCCAAGGCCGGGGACAACCACAGCAATGCTGCGGTTGCTCGGATTGCGGCGAAGCCAGTGATTCCGGCTGAGCGGATCACGGCGTGGCCTTGATGACGAGCTTGCTTTCAACCGTCCCGGTTTCGCCTTGAACCTTGGCGCCGAGGGACAATTGCCAGCCACCTTCCATAGTTATGGCGGCCTTGAACTTATAGACGCCCGGCTCCGTGCTCGGCATCGCCTCGATCGACGTTTTCATCGTGTCCATGCCGTCCGGAGCCATGTCCAATCTCTTTGCGAAGATCACCGCATCGGGAACCGGCTTGCCGTCGGGCTTGTGGATCAGGCGGACCGAGATGGTTGCGTCCCCCTTCTTGACTGTCTTGTCGACCAGTTGGAATTCGTAGTCCTTGATGTCGGCGCGCGCGAGCGTGGCCGAACCTGCCAAGGAAGCGGCGATCAACGCCGCCCGGAGGGCGGGCGCGAAGGCATACTTCTTCATTTTACAAATCCTCGATGACCCGATGCGCCGCGAACGGCGGCGTGCGTTAACTGCGCGGCCCTGAGACCGCGCAGCAGCAGACGGCGTGGAGACGCCGATCAGATCGCGATTCGAGGGGGATGATCCGGAGGGGAACCGATGAGGCCGTCCGCAATCAAGTCGTCGAGAGGGAAAAGCAGTCGGCTGGTTTGAAAGGAAACTTGGACACCGTCCGTTGGGGATGGTTCGGCCTGCGCGATGGTCAGCATGCACATCGCGACAAGCGGACAATCCCGGCAGTTATTGCTTTTTTGGCCGTCCGGACAGCAAGGCATAGCGTCCGACATCGCGGCCATATCGGTCATCTCAGCGGCAGCCAGACGCTTTGCCGCCGCCGGCGTGACCAGCGGCGCAAAGACGAGCCCTACGATCACGAAGATCGCAAGCATACGACCGATGAGTCGGCGAAGATTCATTGCCTACCATCCCACGGGATAGGGAACTTGGGAAGGACTATCCCTTCACATCTTCGCCAGAGGCGTTTCCAGGCCAAATGAGAGTTATCGGTTAACCAAGAAGCGCTTCAACTCGCGATTTCGGAGCCGATAAACTGCATGAATGACCGCCGGCCGGTGGCCCCGAAAAGGACCACGTCGTACTTCCGGGGGGGGGGCCGCCCTCCATTCCCGGCGATCCCGCCGGCATGCCTGGAACCGCAAGTCCGATGGCGGTTGGCCGTTTCTCCAACAATTGTCGCAAGGCGAAAGCGGGTACATGGCCTTCGATGACGTACCCCCCGATTTCCGCAGTGTGGCACGCTGCAAGGTCGCCCGGCACGCCGAGGCGCTTCCGGACTGCCGGAAGCTGCGCCGTCTCCTGGACAGTGACGGTGAATCCAGCGTCCTTGAGGTGTTGCACCCAACCCGTGCAGCATCCGCAATTCGGATCCTTGTGAACGAGGATGGCTGGCGTCTGCGCCGAGGCGGGATACCCCCGCGCAACCAATCCCGCTGCGAAGATCGCGAGCGCACTTCGCCGAGTCACTGTGCTTAATTTGTACATCTTCTGGACATCCCCTGACGTTCAGCAAGGATCATATCTAGGTCTTCGCGACCGCGGGCCCAAATCCGCGTGATCAGCGTCCCTTTCGCCCTCGGAAACAATCTGCCGGCCATCGGCCTCATGCCGCGAGCAGCTTGCTTTATTTGAGGCTGGCGGTGACCCTCTGCAAAGGATGGCCATTAACCAGTTGTTAACCATCGCAGATGCAAAAGACCATATTGCAGCAGGGAGATTCTTCATGAACGGTCTCGAAGTGATGAGCGCTGCGCACGATGCCATCATCACGGTTGTCGTGATTTCGGCACCCTTGTTGATCGTCGGTACCGTCGTTGGCGTCGCCGTCTCGCTGTTCCAGGCCCTTACGCAAATCCAAGAGCAGACGCTCATTCAAACCCCCAAGATCCTTGCGACATTCGTTACTTTTCTGATCGCGTTGCCCTTCATGGCTGAGACTTCGCATAACCAATTTTTGCGGATGGTCGCGCAAATCAGCATGCCCACCAATTGACTCTTTTGCGCGTGGCCATCCGAGCCGGTCTATGAGCATTCGTTTTCCTGGTGGCTCGGCAAGCTGCGTCTTCGAACGATGTAAGCCGCAAAGCATTCTTTCGCTGCCCTCGTCATCTGGTTGCGTTTGCTCCTCGCGCGCGGCGCAAGCCCCGTAGTGTCCGAACACTCCAGAGGCGCTGGGATTCGGAAATCTGCTACACTCGGTCCAACTGAACCGGCTGATTCGGCGATCGCATGGGCGAGACCACGATTATTCATCTGTCGAGACTGATCGCGCTGGAACGCAGGCTCGACAACGTTGCCAACAACGTCGCCAACGCTGACACGACCGGCTTTCGTGCGCGCCAGCTTTCCTTTCAGGAATATCTCTCGCCGGCGAAGGAGGGCGAAGCCGACGGAAAAAGGGAGCGCCCGGTCTCGTTGGTGAATGCCGGATTCCAGTATCCGGACGTCTCCGGGGGCGCCATTCAACTCACCGGAAATCCTCTCGACGTAGCCATCGTCGGAGACGGCTATTTTGCCGTCCAGACGCCGCAGGGAGAGCGCTACACGCGGGCCGGCGCGCTTACCACCGATGCCACCGGACGCTTGGTCACTATGGAAGGCCAGCCGATCCTTTCCCGGACTGGTCCGATCACGATCGCACCCGAAGAGCGCTCATTGACGATCGCCGCCGACGGCACCATCAGTTCCCGGCAACGGATTCTCGGCAGCCTTCGCCTCGTTCGGTTCGACGGCCCTCTTCAAGCGGTGGGGTCTAACCTATTTCAGAGCCAGACTCCTGCCCTCGATATTCCGACGGGGTCCGTGAAACTGTCGGTCGGCGCTTTGGAGAAATCCAATGTCCAGAACGTCCAGGAGATGAGCCGATTGAGCGAGGTGACCAGGTCCTACGAACAGGTAGGTGGGCTCCTCAAGAATTCGCAGAGCGTCGACGATCTGAACAAGCTAGGAACCGTCCCCGACTGAATCGTCCGCGATATCAGGTTTCTGGATCTCCGGTGAGAAGCGCGATGGCCTCCTGAAGCAAAAGCGAGGGCGGTTGTGTCCGGACCGTTGTCAGCGCGGCTGACGAAGTTCGCCGGCGAGCCAACCCACGGCGTCGGTCTTCATCCTCTTGCGCGCCGTCTCGTCGACGAGATCGACGATTACCGACGGGAACGCGCAACCGGGCCGAAACCGAAATAGTCTTTGTTCGGGGGCGTCTCTAGCGGCCCCTGTTGCTCCCTCCCGAGGGCTGTGGGCCCCAGGAGCCCCCGGTTTCGCAAAGCGTCCGGGATTTGCCGGGCGCACCCTCGCCTGCATCGGAAAGCCTCCCACCGAGGTCGCGGCGGGCCCACAGGCGTATCGGTCGCGCCTTTGCCCGAGTTAGTCGGGTGCAGTGACGTCGTCGCGGGCCGCGGGCTGGCCGCTTAAGGTCGGATCGAAGCGCGCGCGTCCGAATCCCGCCGGCATTGCCAAGGACAGAGTGTCGTAGCTTGCGGTCGGCAAGAGTCAGCAGCCTGAAACATTGCCGGTGGCGTCTTGCGCGGTCGACATGATCGGCCTGATCAGCCGAGCAATCGCCAGGATTCCCTTGATGCCGTTTCCAAAGCGGGCAATGGCGTCGCGGTGGTCCCGCAACTCGCTGTATGGCAGATAACGAAGGTTGAGTTCGGCGACCCGTGAGAACGCCGGCCTGGCAAACTGCGCTCTAACTTCGCCCTCGCGGTCGTCCGGAGCCACGAGGAAGAAGTTGCGCGCTGCGGCACCATCGATGCCCAGCGCAAGGTCGAGCATCCGGACGATGCCGGAATAGATGCTGGTGGTGTGTTCGACTTCGAACGCGGCAGCCACATCGCCGCCTTGTTCGATCCAGAGCACGTGGATGAGACGAATAGCGTCCGCAGCGCCGGCCTCGGCCAAGGCCGCGGGCAAGCGGTCGAGACAGCCGTTCGCCAGCCGCCCGTCCTTGTAGGACCGCGCTCCGTCGTTCGAGGCTATCCACACCTGGAATCCAAGGGCTAAACCCAGGTCCCGCAGCCACCCTTGGATCTCGGTATGGGTATGGTCCGCCTCACGGGCTGCTGCCACCGCTTTCGAAGACGCTGCGGATTCCGCGCGGACCTGATCGAGATCGGACCTCCAGCGATCGAGGGAGCCGTCTTCTTGACGTTCCGGAAGCGGATAGCGTCCGGTGCCGACCTCGAACAGGAACGCCGCCGCGGCTCCGAGATCGTTGGAAAGCAAATTCCGATACTGCGAGTTCAGCGCCAGGACTCCTCGGCGCATGGCGAGATACTGCTCCCAACGGCCCAATTTCACGTCCGCTCCCGTCAGGGCATTGTATCCTCTCACGATGGCGGTGTTGAACGGCGGCGCGATCGTCGGATGCAGGAAATACAGCAGATTTGCGGCTGCGGGACCGAGCCCCTTGATGGTCGCCCGGTCGAGCTTCTGGATCGCTTCGATCACGTGTTCCTCGGTATTGCAGCAAAGACAGGTATCGAGGAAATTCCCGAAGGCCACCTGGTTAGGCCGATTTTCGTAGATGTCCGGGATACGGAGCTTCGGTTTCCACATGAATGCATGGTCGGCGCCCTTGAAGACCTGCCGCTGCTCGGCGATCGAATCCAGCACCGTTTCGAGCGATGAGCCGCGATAGGCGTTTCCGAACGTGTCAGCCTTGATCTCGGCCATCACCTCCTGAAGTCCGCGCCTGATAGATCGGAAATTTTTTATCCGCGCGTCCCACAGAAACCACGTCCGGTACGTCCCCGCCTCGTCATTCCTCCAATGCCGTATAAGATCTCCGACCCAAGCCTGCTCCATTCGCTAAACCACCCGTTCTAACTTCGGCGGCAGGCCATTCGGCCTCGCGCCCGGTACCCGAACTCTCGTTCAAGCTCAACCAATATACCGGACTTATCCCTTTCCGCACAGCTAAGACGACACTTCGGGCTTGTCCTTCCGGTCTACAAACCGGACGCCGATCCGCTTCTCCTTCCGCCAGACCACCCGGCATCGGCGGCCGCCGCCTTCGAGCTCAAGAACAACGGAATCTGGAATTCCGATCGGCGACGCCACCTCGAGCGAGGCACCACTGTCCGAAAGGTTCCGGACGGTACAGCTAATGGCCCCTCCCCCGAAGGAAATCGTCGCGGCCTTCAGGACTTTGTGACGCGGCGCAGACCTGTTGTCGTCTTCCATCCACATCCTCCACCTGTCTTCGGCCGACGATAGGCCGCTGTCGGCTCAGTGTTTGTGTTCACCCTTTTGCTCGGTTGGCATCGACATCCCGGCCCCGGGCTTCTTGCCATTGTTTTCCGGCTTCTTGCCGTCCCCCTTGTCCATGGAACTCCATCTCTTCGTCCGGAGGCGCCCTCGCGACCATGTCCTTGTAGTGCTCGGCAGATAGGCCGGGCAGCTTGGTGACGAATGCGACGATGCTCCAGATGGTCGCATCGTCATGTCCGAGACCCCACGCCGGCATGCCGCTCATTTTCAATCCATGTTTCGTGACCCAGAAAACGGTCTTGGGATCGAAACGCTGTTCGGAAAGATTGGGCGGCTTCGGGTAGAGGCCGGGCCGAATTTCCGAATCCGATTGCTCGGGCGCAAGGTGGCAATTCACGCACATCGCCGCATACTGTCCCGCTCCCTTCAAAACGAGTTGCTCGTCCTGAAGGTCGGGTAGCTCGATCCGGCCGGCGCGTACCGCGATGGAGCGGTTGCGAACGGTCTCCATTACCCTTCGGGTGATTTCCCAATGCGGCGTGTCCGCGCCGACATCGTAGAAGCCGTAGCCCACGTAGAATAGAATTCCGCCAAATAGAGCCACCGCAGCGAGGACCGCAACACCCAACCGTCTCGTCATTTAGCATCCACCTTTTGGTCTGTTGAAGGTTCTCGCCGACGAACGTCAAGTACGGCGGTTCGTTTTGCGGATGACGGCGGCCGGTCCAGCGAACGCGACCAGTTCCGGTAGAAAGCGACGCACGTCATGAGCGCCAAGCCGCCCGCGCTGACCGCGACTTGAGCGGCCAACCCATCCGAATACATTTCAAGGATGAAGTGGCCGACGAACGACAGAAAGATACCGACGCAGAACACTTCGAGGGACCGCTGGCCGCAGACGATCAACGGCTGCAGCGCCGCGGATCGCAGCCCGCTCCAATCGGACGGAACCAGACGAACCACGATGACGGCCACCGCAAGGAAGTGCAGCACCCGGTAAGGCGCGAGGTTCGTCTTGTCGTTCGGGACGAACCATTCGAGCATGCCGGTCGGCAGAAACGCTGTCGTCTCGAAACGGTCAGCGAGCGTCACGACAGCGGCAAAGACGACGAAAGCGATGCTCGCTGCAAGGACGGCACGGGACCGCGCCAGTACCTGCATACGCGCGCGACCGCCCAGGGCCGCCCACGCACCCAGCGTGAACAGAAGCTGCCAGGTGAACGGATTGAAGTACCAGTCGCCGGAAGGATATGCCGAGAAATTCCAACCGAATAGACGTGCAGACAGGTAGACCGAGATCGAAGCCGCCAACGCCGCATTCGGCCACCGCATCATGACGATCAGCAGCGGCGGGAAACCGGCCATCAGAACGATGTAGAGAGGAAGGACATCCAGGTTCAGCGGCTTGAACTTCAGCATCAACCCTTGCGTAAGCGTGGCGACCGGCTGCTCGATGAGGCCGGCGACATTGAATTCGTCGAGAAGGTGCGAATGCCCGTAGCGCTGTGCCACGTAGCCGATCGCCGCGGCGTAGAAGACGAACAGCAGGACGTGGGCGACGTATAGCTGCCAAACGCGCCGCATCAGCAGAGCCGTTCCGGCGAGCATTCCTTGTGCGGATATCCTTCGAGCGTACACGAACGCCGCCGTGTACCCGGAGATGAAGACGAAGATGTCGGCGGCGTCGCTGAAACCGTAGTTTCTCGTCGTCAGCCAAGCGATCGAGTTGTTGGGGATATGGTCGAGAAATATCGCCCAGTTTGCCAGACCGCGAAACAGGTCGAGACGCAGATCCCGCCCTCGCGGCGAAACGGCCTTGGAAGCTGGCATCGAACTCTTGATATTGTCCGACGATGCTGGCTCCGACGAAGCCACTGTCGTCGACGGTTCGTCAGGCCGCGATATTCTGACCGGCTGCAAAGACGGCATCGATTAGCCTGCCATCGCCCGGCAACTTTCGGCACAACGCGTACATGCCGTCACGCAGTCGTCCATCCCGCCGACGCGCTCGCAGTCCTTGGCGCATTCGGTGCAGATCTCGGCGCACTCCTCGCAGACGTGCGCATGGTGAGGCGAATTGAGAAGCATGAAGTGCGCCGCAGTTCGGCATATCTCGGCACACGCCATCATCAGTCTGATGTGCTTCGGTTCGACGTGCTTCCCGCCGGACTCCAGGCAGTGGGTCATCGCCGTCCCGAGACACATCTGGTAGCAGCGCAGGCATTCGTCGATGCACGCCTGCATCTCCTTGCTCGTCTTCATCTCATTCTCTCCTTTGTTTTCCGTTGGCCTACTGGACGTTGAGGACAAGCATCAGGCCGCCGCCGCCGTGCTGCTCAACGTTGTTGTTGGCTGTGTGATGCGGGATGTGGCAGTGCACCAGCCATTTGCCCGACTTTCGTGCCGTCCAGACCACGTCGTAGCGCTGCCCGGGACCGACGTTGACTGTGTCCGCCTGGTATCGCGCGCTTTCCTTGAGGTTCACCCCGTCCACGGCTACGACTTCGAACGGTCCGCCGTGCACATGCATGGGATGCACGAAGTTGTTGTTCGTCCCGATGAAGCGAAGTTTGATGGTCTGTCCGACCTTCATGGCGACCGTGTCGGTCGAGGGGTATGCCTTGCCGTTGATCGTGAAGTAGTTCGGAAGCGCCCCTTCCATCAGCATCGCCGGATAGGTCAGCCATTCGCGCTTCAGCCACTCCTGTAGCTGGATCGCGTAATCGAGGTCGGCCTTCACCTCGGCCGAGGGGTCCTTCGGCGCGATCAGCAGCGCCCCGTAGAGCCCGAGCGCCTGCTGGCGGTCCGGATGATCGTGGCTGTGGTAGAAGTACGTGCCGCTCTGGCCCACGTCGAATTCGTAGGTGTAGGAGCCGCCCGGCGGCACCGGGTCTTGGGTGACGTTGGCCGGCCCGTCCATCTCATTCGGGACGATCAGTCCGTGCCAATGAACCGTGGTGCTTTCTGGAAGCGCATTACGGAAGTTGATGCGGACATGATCCCCCTCCGTCACCTGCAGCCGCGGTCCCGGGACCTGACGATTGTACGCGTAGGCCTCGACCGCCACGTCCGGAAGGATGTTCCATCGGATGATCTCGGCCTTGATGTCGAAGACCTTGACCCCGTTCTCGATGCGCGGCGCAAGGACCTTGTCGCCCCTCGCGTCGGGCGCCGCCACGTAAGCGACTTGACGCGGCTTCACGGCGGCCATGTCCTTCATAGCCTCGCCGGGCAGATCGAAGGTGTTGATCATCCCCGGCGGCATGATGGAGCCGTCGACGTCGCGGGCGCTGAGACCGAGGTTGACGGAAAACCCCGGTATCACCATTCCGGAGATCAGAAGGAACGACGTCACGCCGGCGAGCGCCGCCAACTGTGGAGTCGTCGCGTCGCCGCCCATCTGATGGCCCCCGCCAGGGGACGCTTCGCGGTCGCCCGACTTTTTTGCTTTCTGTTGTCCCCCATGTCCCTCCATGTGGCTCATCTGCTCATCCGACATTTGACCCGTCTCGGACTTCATTCCGGACA
Organism: Bradyrhizobium denitrificans; assembly: GCF_013179005.1. NCBI lineage: Bacteria > Pseudomonadati > Pseudomonadota > Alphaproteobacteria > Hyphomicrobiales > Nitrobacteraceae > Bradyrhizobium > Bradyrhizobium denitrificans. Next base: position 50,349 of record NZ_JABFDP010000029.1, read on the forward strand.
TGTCGCGTTGTTGGCCGGCTGCCTCCGGCCGTTCGGTCATCAGGCCGTGCTTGACCTTCTTCTTCACCATCCAGACGTTGAACGGATAGGCCGTCGTGAATCCGACCATGACACCGAGAGACATCACGCCCCAGAAGACGAATTCGAGCGGATCCATGGCGCGCATGTCGCGGCCCATCATCAGCAGGCTCATCGTCGGCGCCATTCCCGCCATCATCGCGTTCATGCTGATGAATTCCGGCATGAAGCTCTTGCGGACATTTTCCCAATAGGTGCCGCCCATCATCTTCTTCATGAAGAGGGACTGGAAAATGAACAGACCGAACGAGAAACCGGCAATGTATTCGACGATAAGGTCGATCCACATCGGGAGGCCCAGCAGTGCCGTCACGGTCGCCGCCAGAATGATGCCGGTGGCATCCCCCGCAACGCAGTGAATAGTGCTCCCGACGCCCTGCTTCCAGAGGGGCGATGTGAAGTGCTCATGCTCCCCTGGACGGGGCTCCTTGTCCGCGAGCACGTAGAGCAGCAATCCGAACGGGCCCATGTAGAGGGTGACCAGGATGAAACCCCACTTCATCACCGTCGGCTCGGGATTGCCGTTGAACTGGTCGAACGCGACGTAGGCCGTAGAGCCCGCCGCGAGGACGAACCATGCGATCAGAAAATAATCGTAGGGAAGTGCGATCATGGAGTCCTCGCGGTCAGGTGTTCAGGCTGTTCAGCCGCCGTGCTTGCCGATCCAGTCCTTGAGCATGGTCTGCTCTTTGGTCTGATCCTTGACCGTCTTCTCGGCCATTTCGCGGATCATCGGGTCTTTAGTCTCCTTCAGCACCGTCTGCGACATCTCGATCGCGCCCTGATGGTGAGCGACCATCATCTTCGCCCACGCCTTCGTAGGGTCGGGATCCATTCCCTTCTTCATGTCGGCATTCATTTTTTCCATGGACTTTGTGTAGGCCGGACCGGCGTCGTCGGCGTACGAAGGCATCGATAGCGCAAACAGCACCGCGACAGACGCGGCCGAAATCTTCAGGATGTTTCGTGACATCTCATTCTCCATTGTTTGAAAACACATTCGCAAACGGCCGGCACAAATTGTTGTTCCGCGGATGTGGCGACGACATTTCCGGCTTTGGCGACGAGCGTTTGCACAAGCGCGAGCACGCGTTGTCGACAGGACCTCGCCGGACTGAGCATCTTCCATAAGAGTGAATTCATGGCCGACGTGCGCGGCAGACCTCCTGCAATTTCAGGCAACGGCATGTCGCCGCGGCGGGCGGAAAAGCACTTTCCGGACAGCCTGGGTATTTGCTAAGCCTGTCGTGCTGCGGCGGCGATGCGAGCTGGGTCGAACCGATCATCGGTACCTCCACGTCGCAGCGAGCAGTCGCTCTTCCCACAATGCGCTGGAGGTAGCGAAGACATTGTAGCCGACCCACGGATGCCTCTTGATCGAATCCAGCCGCTTGATTCCGTCGAGACGGTTGAACCGGCACGCCCTGGGATCGAACACAAATACTCTGAGCGACATCTCTTCGAGGAGGTGACGCGTGATGCCATGCGTCGTGTCGGATCCGTGCTCCTCACAGATGACCACGCAATCGCGGTGCATCAGCCGTTCCGCGCCGGTCAGCGCTTCGATTTCCACGCCTTCCACATCGAGCTTGACCACCACCGGAAGCGATGCATCGACGAGCCCGCCCGCAACCAGGCTGTCCAGCGAAACGACAGTTACGGCGTCCGGCTCGTTTTCGGTCAGCCTGAGGGTCTCCAAGGCTTCATGCCTTGCGCCCGTGATCCTCACAAAACCGGCCGCCTGTCCACCGACCGCGGCGTTGAGCCATCGGAAACGGTCGCCGTTCAGGAGCGCGTTCGCGCCAAGCCGTTTCGCGTTTTCCGGAGACGCTTCGATGGCGAGCGTGGGCTGCCTGCCGAAAGGCCGGCTGGACGCCAGCACGGACCAGTAACCGAAGTTCGCCCCGCAGTCGACGAAGGAGTACCTGAGGTCTGCCGCGCACCTTAAGAAGGCTTCGATCTCCTCTTCATAATCGTATCTCGGATTAAGCATTCTGCTCCAGTATCCGTCGCAGAACGGGATGGCGAAGTCGGCATCCTCGTTCAACCGGACGATGATGTCGCGATCGGCAACGACAGTCGCGACCGCCTTGCAACCGTGCCTGTAGCCGCGATGTCCGTAAGGTCGCGTGATGACGGATCCGGCCTGAAGGGCCAGCACCGCAACGCGGTCGATCACGCCGGCGCCGCTCAGCCTTCCGCTCTTGCGATCGAAAGCGAGCGGTCGTTCGGACGCAACTCCGTCAGCCTGGCGCAACGATGCCTCCATCCATTCCCTCCAAGGTCCGCTTCTCGACCCGGTGCCGCCGGCTCACGCAGCGCGGCGGCACCGGCCGTTCCGGGGTTACTTGCCCTTCTGCATCTTCGTGATCGTGATGCCGGCGGTCGCCCGTTCGGCTTCGAACTGGACCTTGTCGCCGACCTTGACCTGCTTGAGCATCCCCGGGTCCTGCACCCGGAAGACCATGGTCATGCCGTCTTCGTCCATATCGAGATTCTTGATGGGGCCGTGCTTCAACGTGATCTTGCCGGCGGTCTCGTCGATCTTCTTCACCTCGCCGTTGACCATGGCGTTCTGGGCGAACGCCGCGGTCGAAATTGTTGCCAAAACGACGGCGAAAACTGCTGCTGCAAGTTTGTTCTTCATGATGTTTTCCTTGGTTTTGTCGGGATCACTTGACGACGATCGTACCGACCATGCCGGCTTCGCGATGACCCGGGATCAGGCACGAATATTCGAACTCTCCGGGCTTGCTGAACTTCCAGACGATCTCGTCGGTCTTCTTGGGGGCAAGCCGCTTGCCGTTCGGGTCGTCGTGCTCCATGTCGGGGTTCTTCTTCATGGCCTCCGCATGCTTGAGATTTTCGGCGGTCGTCGCCAGGATGAATTCATGGTCGAGTTCACCGTTGTTGCGGAGCATGAACTTGACCTGCTCGCCCGTCTTGATCTCCAGTTTTGCGGGCATGAACATCATCTTCCCGTCCATCTCGCCCATGGTCACCTGAACGATCCGGGCGGGCTTCTTGGCATCGCCGGGCTCGCCCGCGGAGAACGTCTCGTCGTGGCTGTGGCTATGTCCGGCCGGACCCTCGCCCGCCCAAACGGCGGTACCGCCTGCCAGCAGTAAACCCGCGATTGCCGAAGCGACGGCTTGATTGATGGTCTTCATTAGTCTTCTCCTGTCTGATGTTGAGTTCGAAAAGGCGTCCGGATCACATGCCCTTCATGCCTTTCATTCCTTTCATGCCCTTCATTTGCGTCGTCCCGCCTTCCTCCTTGCCGCCGTTCTGGCGGGGAGCCGCTGAGGCGGGCGCATCGACTTCGTATGCGACCGTGCCTTGCGGATTTTTGTAGGGACCCGGGTCCTTGTAATCGTCGCGGGCCATTCCTTCCCGGATCTTCATGACGGAGAACATGCCGCCCATTTCGATGGGGCCGAACTGGCCGGAGCCCGACATCATCATGAGCGTGTTGTCCGGCATCGGCATCTCCATCTCGCCCATGGCCATTCCTGTCGAACCCATCACCATCGCGTCCGGAGCAAGCTTGCCGACAGCCTTGGCGAGATCCTTCTTCGACACACCGATCATGTTGCGCATGTCGTGCCCCATCGAGTTCATGGTGTGGTGCGACTTGTGGCAGTGGAACGCCCAGTCGCCGGGATTGTCAGCGAGCACGTCGAAGGCGCGGACCGCTCCGACGGGAACGTCGGTCGTCGTCTCCGGCAACTGCGCGCTTTCTGGCACCCAGCCTCCGTCTGTGCAGGTCACCGCGAAGCTGTGCCCGTGGAGATGGATCGGATGGTTGGTCATCGTGAGATTTCCGATGCGCACGCGCACCTTGTCCCCGAGGCGGACGGGCAGCGGATCGATGCCGGGAAACACGCGGCTGTTCCAAGTCCACATGTTGAAGTCGGTCATCTCGTTGACCTTCGGCAGATAGGTGCCGGGATCGATGAGATACGTGCTCATGATGAAGACGAAGTCGCGGTCGACCGGCCGGAAGGTCTGGTCCCGGGGGTGGACAATGAACATGCCCATCATGCCCATCGCCATCTGCACCATCTCGTCCGAGTGCGGGTGGTACATGAACGTCCCGCTCGTCTTGATCTGGAATTCGTAGACGAAGGTCTTGCCGGGTTTGATGTGAGGCTGGTTGAGGCCGCCCACCCCGTCCATGCCGTTCGGTACGATCATGCCGTGCCAGTGCACGGTGGTATGCTCGGGCAGCTTGTTGGTGACGAAGATCCGGACCTTGTCGCCTTCGACCGCCTCGATGGTCGGACCGGGCGATTGCCCGTTGTATCCCCACAAGTAGGCCTTCATGCCCTCAGCGAACTCGCGCACGACCGGTTCGGCGACGAGATGGAATTCCTTCCAGTCCCCGTTCATCCGCCACGGCAGCGACCATCCGTTCAACGTCACGACCGGCCGATAGTCCGGACCGGACGTCGGATGCAGCGGCGGCTGCATTACCGCCTTTTCCATGGAGGGCGCTTCCGGAATGTTGGCCGCCTGCACCCGGCCGCTCACTGCGCTCGCGCTTATCAGCGCGGCCGTTCCGATGAATCCTCTACGCGATAGCATGATTGTCTCCTTAATGGCCGCCGCCCCCGCCGGCCTGGGCGGTGGTGGTCTGACGGGGTTGGTTCTGGGACTCTCCGGAGCCGCCGCCGTTGACGACCGTCTGAAGGTCGGACTGGGCGAACCAGAAGTCTCGCTTGGCCTCGATTCCGGCGCGCAGCGATGCGATGCGCTGGCGCGCCTCGGTCAGCAGCGCGAAAACGTCGATCTGCATGCTCGAGAAGCGTAGCTGCATCTCTTCGGTGATGATCTTGCGCAGCGGCAGCACTTCACGCTGGTACTGGCCGGCGATTTCGTAGGTCGACCTGTAGACGCGGTAGGCGTCCCTTGCCTCAGAACGTACGTTGATCGCCTTTTCGGTCAGGCGGTTGAACGACTTATTGTAGGTCTCGGCAGCCTGCCGGACCCGCACCTCGCCGCCGTCGAAGATCGGAATCTGGAACTGGATGTCGAAGCCGCGTTCGCGGAAGGGCGCACTTTCGGGATCGCGCGTCTTGCGGTCGATCCCCGCCACATCGAGGAGCGTCACGAACCGGCTCGCTTCCGTTAGATTGAGAGATTTCGCGAGGGCGTCGAGTTCGATCCGCGCGATCTGCAGGTCGATGCGGTGGCTGACCGCATCGACCTCGATCAACGGGAGCGCCGAGGGATGCCGGGGCAACGCCGGCAACGTGCCGGGAATCCGGAAGGCCAGGTCGCTTCCCCAAAGCCCCATCAGACGCGCGAGGCGTTCCCGCGAGCTCGCCGCCTCCTGGCGTATCGATCCGAGTTCGGCCGTGGTCTCGGCATAGAACACCTGCTCGCGCGCCTGGTCGAGCTTGTTGAGCGATCCGGTCTGGCCGAGTTTGAGGGCTAGTTGGGCCGTGGATTCCGCGGTGGATTTGGCGTCCGCGAGAAGTCCGATGAGTTCGTTGGCGGCGACCGCGCGGTAATAGGACCGTCTGACTTCCGCGGCGAGCCGCAGCGTCTCGAGGGCGGCCCGCAACTGCGCCTGCCGGAAACGTTGACGTGCGATTTCCGAGCGGAACGGCAGGGTGGCGAGCGCCAGAATGTCGCCGACGACCTGCCGTTCGATCTCGACGGCTCCGTTGCCCGATATTCGCGAAATCGAGAACGTGGGATTGGGCGGCAGGCTCTCCTGGACGAGGTCCGCTTCCGCCAGCGCCAGTTCGTTGTAGGCCGCCTGAAGGCCCCGGTTGCTGAGGAGCGCGACCTGGACCGCGGTTTCGACGTTCAGGGTCCGGCGCAGCAGCCGCTTGACCGCATCGTTCGCGACCACGACATCGTCGGCGGTCCGGATCGAGATCACGTCCTTCTTGATGGTGCCGCCGGCGATGTCGGCCACCGCCGTCATGCCGCCGTCCGGAGAGAACGTTGCGCAACCCGAGAGCAGCAGCGCGGCTGACAGCGACGATAACGCCGTTCTGGCCCCGGTGGCGCCCGTCGCGCGTCGCAGTCGGATGAAAAGTGTTTCTGTCATGGCGTCCTCCTACTGCTCGGATTTGGGCGTGGGAGTTACGCGCTGGTTCTGTTCTTTCCAGCCGGATGGCGCGGTCGGCCGCATGCTTGTGTAGGGCGCGATGCCGGAGCGGTAGCTGACGCCGGCGACCGGCACGTTCGGGTCGGCCGGATCCGCACCGACGAGCGGAACGGTCGGAATGCATCCCCCGAGCGACCACGTCGCGGCGGTCATCCCCACGATTGCCCGAAATCTATTGCCTAATATCCTCTTCACCACCGACCGGACGGCGGCGAGAATCGCCCCAAGCTGCGCAAACATTATCTTTTCCTGAACTGACGATGGACCACAGGCGCGCGAGCCCTCGACAGGCACGGCACCGCGTAGCTTCGATCAGGTCAGGAAATGGGGGGGCGATAGTGCCGGGGGGGAGCCTTGTCGGCGACGTTCAGGTAACCTTCGACTTCGCAAAGCGCCGTCGGAGCGGAAGGCGTCACGATGTCGACGACCTTCGCCGGAAGAGCGGTCACGCACATCAGCCCGCAGCACTCCCCGCCGGATTTATGCGGAGCTTTTTCGGGAGCCGACTTCGAATCCGATGCCACCGACATCGAATGGTCACCGCCGCCGGAATGTGCCGGCGCAGCGGCATGATCATGGATCTGGCCGTCGTCGTGCAAATGTTGCGGCTCGGAATGGACATGAACCATTCCGGGAACGTGGTTCTCGTCCGTCAGGCACGGCGCGGGCGCGTGGACGCCGGGCAGCGCGTAGGAGATCGTCGGCGCCAGTACGCAAAGCAGATAGGCTAGGGCTACCAGCCACCCTGCCCTTGTTCGCTTCGTTCTGGTCAACCGGACGACCATGCAGACATCAACGCCTTTTCGCACCAACACTCGGGAGCATAGCGGCGAAGATCGCGGCCGCCAAGATGGAACTTTTGGTGTCGCTCATCGGTCAGCCCGGCCGATGACCGCCATTAATTCGGCGATCTTCTTCCTCTGGTCTGTTTTGTCGCCGCTCGCGATGGCGTGTTCGACGCAGTGGGAGACGTGGTCCCTCAGGACTTCCTCCTCGACCCGTCGCAGCGCGGCACGGACCGCCGAAATCTGCGTGACGATATCGATGCAGTAGCGCTCCTCGTCCACCATTTTGGAGAGGCCGCGCACCTGGCCCTCGATCCGGCCGAGGCGTTTCTGACAGGATACCTTGATGTCTTTCCGCATGGGTCTTATATACCCCTACACGGTATGGGTTGCAAGTAGGCAAGGAGCTCGAAATGGCCAGCGAACAGAAGGCGATGTCCCGAGGCGGATGCGGATGCTCGTCAAAGGCGGTCGCCGCCGGTCCTGAAACGCCGGTCAAGAAGAGCGGGTGCTGCGGGGGCGGAGACGCGCACGACCATAATCATCACGCTGCGGGCAGAGCCGGCGTCGTAGACCCGGTCTGCGGCATGACCGTCGATCCCGCAACCAGCAAGCATCGCTTCGACTTCAGGGGCGTCACCTACCATTTCTGCTCGGCCGGCTGCCAAACTACGTTCGCCGCCGCTCCGGAGCGATACCTCGATAAGGCGAACGCAGCGCCGCAGCACGCCGACGTCCCGGAGGGCACGGTCTACACCTGCCCCATGCATCCGCAGATCCGTCAGATCAGACCCGGAAGCTGCCCGATCTGCGGGATGGCGCTGGAGCCCGAACTGGTCAGCCTCGACGACCAACCCAACCCCGAACTGGCCGACATGACCTGGCGCTTCTGGGTGGGGCTCGCGCTGGCGCTGCCGGTCATTGTACTCGAGATGGGCGGCCATCTGGTCGGCAGCCACGGCTGGATCGACCAAAACCCCTCGAACTGGATCCAACTCGTCTTCGCCACGCCGGTCGTTCTCTGGGCCGGATGGCCGTTCTTCGTGCGCGGCTGGCAGTCGCTGGTCACCCGAAACCTGAACATGTTCACCCTGATTGCGATGGGCGTGGGCGTCGCCTTTGCCTACAGCGTCGTCGCCACCGTAGCGCCGGGCATCTTCCCGTCCGCATTCCGAAGCCACGGCGGCGCGGTGGCGGTCTATTTCGAGGCCGCTGCGGTGATTACCGTTCTGGTCCTGCTCGGCCAGGTGCTGGAGCTTCGAGCCCGCGAGGCCACCTCCGGCGCGATCAAGGCCCTGCTGGATCTGGCGCCCAAGACCGCCCGCCTCGTCGACGAGAACGGGGCGGACCGAGAGGTCCCGATGGACGGCCTGAACGTCGGCGACAAGCTGCGGGTCCGGCCCGGGGAAAAGGTCCCGGTGGACGGCGTCATCATCGAAGGCCGCTCGTCCCTCGACGAGTCGCTGGTGACCGGCGAGTCCATGCCGGTCTCCAAGGAGAGCGGCGCCAAGGTGATCGCCGGCACCCTGAATCAATCGGGCGGGTTCGTGATGCGGGCCGAGAAGGTCGGCCGTGATACCCTTCTTTCCCAGATCGTGCAGATGGTGGCGCAGGCGCAGCGTTCCCGCGCTCCCATCCAGCGTCTCGCCGACCAGGTCGCCGGCTGGTTCGTGCCGGCCGTGATTGCGGCGGCTCTCGTCGCCTTCGGCGCCTGGGCGCTGTTCGGCCCGGAGCCGCGGCTCGCGTTCGGACTGGTTGCGGCCGTGAGCGTCCTGATCATTGCCTGCCCTTGCGCCCTCGGACTTGCGACGCCGATGTCGATCATGGTCGGCGTCGGACGCGGAGCCCAGGCCGGCGTCCTGATCAAGAATGCGGAAGCGCTCGAACGGATGGAAAAAGTCGATACGCTGGTCGTCGACAAGACGGGAACGCTGACCGAAGGCAAGCCGAAGGTGGTCGACATCATCCCTGCGCAGGGATTCGACGAAGCGGAAATTCTGAAGCTTGCGGCGAGCGTCGAACGGTCCAGCGAACATCCGCTCGCCGACGCGATTGTCCGGGCGGCGAAAGAACGGAATCTGGCTCTCGCCGATGTCCAGGAGTTCGATTCCCCGACCGGCAAGGGAGTTACGGGTAAGGTCGGCGGCAGGTCGGTCCTGCTCGGCAACTCCAATTTTCTGAAATCCGCGGGCATTAAAACGCAACTGTTGGAGACGCAGGCGGAAAAGCTGCGAGGCGACGGCGCGACGGTCATCAACGTCGCGGTCGACGGCAGACTCGCCGGCATTCTGGCAATCGCCGACCCGGTCAAGGCGTCGACGCCGGATGCACTGAAGTTGCTGGCCGCCGAAGGCATCAAGGTCATCATGCTGACCGGCGATAACCGTACGACGGCAAGCGCGATCGCGCGGCGGCTCGGCATTCCAGACGTCGAGGCGGAGGTGCTTCCGGATCAGAAGAGCGCCGTCGTCAGCAAGCTCCAGCAGGAAGGCCGCGTCGTCGCGATGGCGGGGGATGGCGTCAACGACGCCCCTGCCCTCGCGGCGGCGGACGTGGGAATCGCCATGGGTACCGGAACGGATGTCGCGATGGAGAGCGCCGGCGTCACCCTGCTGAAGGGCGACTTAGGCGGCATCGTCCGCGCCCGGCGTCTTTCTCAGGCGACGATGAGCAACATCCGGCAGAACCTGTTCTTTGCTTTCATCTATAACGCGGCGGGAATTCCGATCGCGGCGGGCATCCTGTATCCGACGTTCGGATTGCTGCTCTCCCCGGTCATTGCCGCTGCCGCAATGGCGCTCTCGTCCGTGAGCGTTGTCGGCAACGCGCTGCGGCTGCGAGCGGTTCGGATATAGCTGAAAGAGTGCTGAATTGCCCCGCAGTGCGGGGAGCGCGATGACGCTGCATTCTCCTTTCCGACCTCATTGTCGGGGCCGGTCCGTACGAAGCGAAATATCTCGGACCTGGCCCAGACGGCTGTGCCAATTTCGCAATCCAGGGCGCGTCGGGGCAGAGGAACACCCGTGACGGGTCTTTCGACATTGATGCAGTAGAAAAGGTTCGACGATGACAACCAAACTCGACTGCCTGGTAATCGGCGGTGGCCCTGCCGGCCTTACCGCTGCAATATATCTGGGCCGTTTTCGGCGCAATTTCGTCGTCGCGGACGCCGGTGCCAGCCGGGCCCTTTGGATTCCGAAATCACATAATCATGCCGGCTTTCCGGAAGGAGTAACCGGCAGCGAACTGGTGGGCCGTATGCGCTCGCAAGCCGTGAAATATGGAGCGCGTATCGTTTCAGGCACCGTATCCGAACTTGAGCACTTGCCGGACGGAACGTTTGAAGCAACACTCGAAGGCACACAAGTCAGTGCACAAACCGTCCTGCTCGCCACAGGCGTGATCGACAAGGAGCCGGCGCTTCCTAACCTCTTCGATGCGGTTCAGAAAGGCCTCATCCGCCACTGCGGAATTTGTGACGGATACGAAGTGATCGACCACAAAATTGCGGTCATCGGCCATGGCGAAACCGGTCTCGGTGAAGCGCTTTTCCTGAGGACCTACACGGCCGACATCACGCTGTTCTCGCTGGGCGAGCCGCTAAGGCTCGATAGCGCGCAGCGGCAAAAAATGCATGCCGCCGGCATCAAGGCCGTCGAAGAGGCGGTCACGCAAGTCGAAATCGATGAGGGCAAGATCGTTGGGCTCACCATGAACCGTCACGGTACGCTTGCGTTCGATACCCTCTACTCGGCTTTAGGCTGTGCCCCGCGATCATCTCTAGCGGGCGCACTGGGAGCGGCTCTCGATAATCACTGCGTGGTTGCCGACGAGCACCAGCGAAGCACGGTCGCGAACTTTTTCGTTGCGGGAGACGTCGCGAAGGGTGTCGACCAAATCAGCGTCGCAATGGGACACGCTGCTGCCGCAGCAACAGCCATTCATAACTCGCTGCGCGAATAGCCCCTTCGTGGGGCTATCGTCCAGGATCGGTGCCATTATCGTCAGGCCGATCAGGCACGGTGACGGCGCTGCTGCGCGCAGCCACGAAAGTGTGCACCGTCGCCGGACATAAGACCCCGCTCACCAGTGATGGTGATGATGGCCGAAACCGCCGCCGAAACCGAAGCTGATGCCGGGACCGTAGCCATAACCGTATCCCGGACCGTAGGCATAACTAGAATAGCCGGGCTGCACGTAGTAGCGCCGCTGAACATACCGTCGGGAATTGTAGCACCGCCCGTACCTGTCGCAAATGAGGTGAACATTTTCCACGAGCGGTTCGGGCAGCGCAGCGGTGGTCATCTTCGCCAAAGGAAGAGCCGAGGCGGGAGCGCATACCGCAATAGTTAACAGCGCCGCAGCGCCTATGAGCGGAAAACGAGACATAGGATCCTCCCCTCTTTGTAATCGTAGAGAGGAAAGCCGCCACTCCGAAATAAGTTCCCTCAGGCGGTTCGCTTCGCATGGAGGGAACTCCCTCACACGTCTCGCATTGGTTCACGTGATCATCATTAACTCGGAGATGAATATGAACAGGGTGTTGCTCGTTATAGCGTTCGCCTTCGTCAGTTCTGCCGCTGCGGCTGTTGCCCTTCCGGTCGGAAGTCAACCTGGCATGACAAACGCCGGAGCCGAAGTTGTCCAGATTAAGCAAAAGAAGGCCAAAAGCGACGCGAAGAAAATGAAGGGCATGAAGGGCATGGACCATTCCAAGATGAAAATGTGATTCACTTGCTCTCGGAATTCCATCGGGCGCGCCAAATGGCGCGCCCTTATTATATAAAACCGCTGACGCATCGGAATTTATGACGAGAAGACGAACTGATCGCTGCTGTAATTTTAGCCCCTAAACTACTCGCGCCTTGGAGCTATCGCCAAATCTTGGTGACGGCCGGGGCCGGTCAGGCGGCGGCGGTTGCGGGCTGACGATCAATCGGCTTTGCGATGACCTCGATCCCGTTGTTGAATGTCACACCGAGAACGAGTTTTGGCAACTGGTTATGACCGTCGAGACGGCGCCAGCTTTTTTGGGCGCCCTCGATCAGTTTGAAGACCATCGTGAGCGCGGTCCTGTTGGATAGACAGCCCTTCGATCGGATCATGCGGTGGCGCACGGTGGCGAAGGTGCTTTCAATGGGGTTGGTGGTCCGTAAGTGTTTCCAATGCTCGGCCGGGAAGTCGTAGAATGCCAGTAGCGTATCTCGATCCTTGCTCAGGCAGTCGGCCGCCTTGTCGTATTTCAACGCGTAGCTCTCGATGAATGCCTCGAACGCCAGTTCGGCGGCGGCCTTGGTTTCGGCCATCCAGACCTCCTGCAACGCGCGTTTGGCTTTCGGCTGCTGGCTCTTCGGCAACTTGGCGAGCACGTTCGCGGTCTTGTGCACCCAGCCGCGCTGCTCGCGCGTTTTCGGCCAGACCTCACCGGCAGCCTTCCAGAACCCGAGGGCGCCATCGGCGATGACGAGCCGCGGGGGCACGTCGAGCCCGCGCCGCTTCAGATCGAGCAGCAGATCGCGCCAGTCGTGCGCGCTCTCGCGGGCGCCATCGGTGAAGCCGACCAGTTCCTTGCGGCCTTCCGGCGTCGCGCCGATCAGCACGAGGATGCACTGCTTTTCGTCCTCCAGGCGTGCTTCGAGATGGATGCCATCCGCCCAGATGTAAACGTAGCGCTTCGCCGACAGATCGCGCTTCTGCCAAGCGGCTTGTTCGTCGAACCAGCCGTCCTTCAGGCGGCCGATGGCCGATGCCGACAACCCGGCAGCATCATTGCCGAGCAGTGCCGCCAACGCTATACCCTTCAGATAAAGGATCGGCAGCAGCGTCTCGATCGACTTCGACCGGCGCATGTAGGGCGGCAGGATCGACGGCGAGAACCGGATGCGCCCTGGATCGGCGGCGGCGGCTTCGCGGTCACGCACACGCGGCTGGCGGACGGCGACCGGACCGATACCGGTCATCACTTCGCGCTCCGGCAGATGACCGTGGCGGACCACCCGCTGCTGGCCGTCCCCGGTCTTCAAATCTGCATGCTTGTCGAGGAAGTCCGCGACCTCGGCCTCGACCGCCTTGGCAAGCAGCGCACGGGCTCCGTTGCGTAAGATTCCGGTGAGTTGATCGTCGAAGAATCCTGGCTGAATCAGCTTGATAACGTTATCCTGTGGCACGGCATATCGCTCCTTCGGTGGAGAAGTGGAGGCGTCAAGCACCCCCACGATATGCCGCCTTTCCGATTCCCACCGTCACCAACTTTCGGCGATAGCCCCCGCGCCTTGCTGGTTTCTCCTGCACCCTCAGAGCCGGAAGGTGAAATCCGAAGTTCCCTTCCGGCTCTCAAAATTACTCTTCAACCCAGTTCCGACCAGAACCGGCTCTAATCGTGGCGGTCGTCATGGCGATCACCGTGGCGAGTGTCGTGGTGAATGTCGTCGTGATGAGTATCGTGATGGTCATCACGATCTACTCGCACAACCGCATGGTCATCAACAAGACGCCGACTAGCCCGAGAGCGATGAATACTGCCCGGGATTGCGAAATAGAGGGACTTGAAAAGCCACGACAGGAGCCCCGCGGTCCCGGCCGCGCCCAGCGGCGCTGACGAGAACAGGCCCGCCGCAGCACAGCACCGCGAGCATGCGGGCAATTGCACCTATGGTGCGTTCGTTCATGGTGCCACGCCTCTCCGGGCCGGTCCACTCCTGTGGCCGTTCAGAAACAAAGTGCACCCTGTAGTACCTACACGTTCAAGAGGCTTGCGTTCACGATCGCAGGAGCCATCTCCGGAACGTCACGCGCGTCTGCCTGCCGGGAATAGATCGCCTTCAAAACGCTGAAGAGACGCGCGCCGAAGTGCCCGAACTACCTTGCCCAACGTATCGGCGCGCGCGCATCGAACAACGCGTCGATGATGGGACACTTGGGTATTTTCCCGCCCCCGCACTGAGAAGCCATCGTCTCGAGCACGACTTTGAGTTTCTTGAGATCCGCCATCTTTCGGCGGATCGCCTGCACGTGCTCGAGTGCCAACGCTTCAATCTGCCTGCACGTGTAATTGTCGCCATCCACCATTCTGAGCAATTCCCGGATTTCTTCGAGAGTGAAACCCAGATCGCGGCTTCGGAGGACGAAATGCAAGCGTCTGACGAGAGCTTGCCCGTAGAGGCGATGCCCGCCTTGACTGCGAGGCGGCGCCGGTAGGATGCCGATCTGCTCGTAGTACCGGATCGTTTCGATGTTGCAGCCGGTCTGGGCAGCCAGTGCACCGCGAGTCAGGAATTCGTCCCGGTTTGTCGTCTTGCTCCACATAGTATCCGCCTCGAACCTGTAATGACTACAGGTCAGATAGCGCCGACACCCGCCATTGGCAAGGACAACCCACCCCGGGCTGCGCGCGAAGTCGGACCGGAGGGTCCTTTGCGGCATCGCTCGCTGCGGCGAGCGTTTCGCGGAAAAGTGCCATCGCCACGAAATTCGCCCTTGAGCCTGTATTACCTACAGCCACTACGCTCTTCCGAGCTTGCCGAAAACCATCTACGGCACTGACGAAACATAGGAAGTAAATCACGTGATGAAGAGCGCTTCGCAGGGAGCCCCCAATAACACGAAGCCCGCATCGCGCGCTTTGGATCCGAACGCCGGCCGCCAAGCGTTCGACGTTTACTTGAGGCGGCGCGTTCTGACAGAGAATACTCCGGAACTGCAGAGACTGAGTGTCGAGCTCTTCAGATTGCTTGGTTGCGGCGTGCCGGTGACGCGCGAGCAACTCGGCATCGGGTGCGACCTTCCAACGGAACGCATCGACCAGCTTCTGCTCGAATTCCCGCCGACAAACTTTGGATTCGATGAACATGGACAGGTCATTGCATTTGGAGGCCTGAGCCTCGTTCCGACGCACCATCGCTTCCACACGGAAGACGCCGGGCTCTATACCTGGTGCGCTTTTGACGCGCTTTTTCTTCCGGAAATTCTCGGCAAGCCGGCGACCTTGGTCACGCACTGCCCCGGATCCGGGACCCAACTTACCGTCGAGCTGGCACCCGGCCAGTTGCGCTCGACGCCGCCATCCGGCTGCGTGATGTCGATCGTCGCGCCGGATAGCGACGCTTGCTGCGTCAATCTCCGAAGCGCGTTCTGCGACCACGTCAACCTGTTCAAGGACGAACGGACATTCACGGCCTGGTCGCAAGCCCGGCAGGAAGCACATGTAACGCTTCCGGAAGCGCAGATCTTTGCTCGGCAAAGAAACCCGGTGCGGTACCCCGATGTCGACTTGAGCGCCTGACACGCCGCTGAACTGGCATTGATGAAGACGCAGAGGATGCTGTAGGCCAATGAATATGCCGTAGTAGTCCGTCGAGTAGGGTTCAAGCGCAATTTCCTTGAGGCGCCGCCTCACAAAACCGTGTTGGCGGTTCCGAAAGTTCCGCTTGAACCTGTACTTGCTACAGGCCCCATAACACTACAAGGCGTCACGGAGGGCGCAGCACATGGACAAAATAGTGCAACAAAACTTCACTGGCGCAACGCCCTCCTCGCGTGAGGCCGATCGGGGGGATTCGTCGACCCGGACGGCCCGGCTGGCCTCTGTTGGCGGAATTTTGGCGGCGCTGGGCGCGGCATCGTGCTGCGTGGTACCATTTGCTCTTTTCACGCTCGGAATCAGCGGAGCCTGGATCAGCAACCTGACCGCGCTTGAACCCTATCAGCCGATTTTCGCCGTGGTTACCTTCGCCTTCCTCGGTTACGGGTTCTACCTCGTCTATCGCAAGCCCAAGGTGGACTGTGCCGAAGATTCCTACTGCGCCAAGCCGCGTTCCGGACGTACGGCCAAGATCGGCCTTTGGGTCGCCACCGTTCTGGTGATCGTGGCACTCGGCTTTCCAAAAATCGCACCGTTATTTCTTTAGTCTGTTGCCCAATCCAGAATCCAAAAGGAGAGAGATCATGATTCGTATCAGGATCGCCGCCGCTGCCCTCGCCATGGCGCTATCGCCGCTCGTCGCTCAGGCCGCTGAAAAGACTGTTGTCCTCAATGTCGATAACGGCACCTGCGAACTCTGCGCGCCGATCGTCAAGAAGACGCTGTCGCGGGTAAAGGGCGTCACAGCGGTCCAGGTCAAGGAAGCCAACGCGAACGCGAGCGCCGTCGCGACCGTCACCTTCGACGATGCGACCGCCGATGTTCCTACGCTGATCGCAGCGGCCACGAACGCCGGCTACCCCGCACACGTCAAGAACTGAAAAGCCCGTTTGGCTCGCCAAAAAGTAAAGGACGCTTCCGACAGCGGGCGCTCGGCTGGCGAGCCAAACGATTCCAAATAAGGTGGAGCGCCGTCCGTCGGCGAACGCGGCTTTCTCCGATCTAATTCAGTATCAGGAGTTTCACGATGACCGTTGGTGACTGTTGCGCTTCCGACGCGCCGAAAGCGAATGGCGGATATGATCTTGCCGTCATCGGCGCTGGCTCGGCCGGCTTCTCGGCCGCAATTGCCGCAGCGGAGCTTGGCGCCAATGTTGCGCTCGTCGGGCACGGGATGATCGGGGGCACCTGCGTCAATGTAGGCTGCGTCCCGTCGAAAACCATGATCCGTGCAGTCGAGGCAGTTCATCACGCGGAAACCGCATCGCGCTTTGCCGGCATCCGGACGGATGGCGGAATCGCGGACTGGGCCGCGGTCGTGCGGCAGAAGGATGAATTGGTGTCGTCGTTGCGGCAGGCGAAGTATTTCGATCTGCTGCCGAGCTACAACACGGTCGCTTATCGGGAAGGCCGGGCCCGGTTGACAAACGACGGCGTGATGGTGAACGGTGAGCCGATCAAGGTAGGCAAGGTCATCATCGCGACCGGCGCCGCTGCGGCGATGCCATCGATCCCGGGGATCGAAAATGTGCCGTATCTGACGAGCACGACGGCCCTAGAACTCGAGAAACTGCCGAAGTCCCTGCTGGTGATCGGCGGCGGTTACATCGGCTGCGAGCTCGGCCAGATGTTCGCCCGCGCCGGCGTCAAGGTGACGATCGCGGTACGCCGCCGTTTGTTGCCGGATGCGGAGCCGGAAATCAGCACCGCACTGACCAAATATTTCACCGAGGAAGGCATCGCCGTTCGCGAGGGGCTCTCATACCGGGAGATCCAACAAGCGCCGATGGGCATCGCGCTTTTGGTTTCAGCCCATGGCCGCGCCGAGACGATCACGGCCGAGCGTGTCCTCATCACGACCGGACGCCGGCCCAACACCGACGACCTCGGGCTTGCGGAAAGCGGTGTCGAACTTCTTTCGAACGGCGGTATCAACGTCGATGACCGCATGCGCACCTCAAAGCTTGGCGTCTATGCCGCCGGCGACGTCACCGGGCGCGATCAATTTGTCTACATGGCGGCTTACGGCGCCAGGATCGCGGCGGAGAACGCACTCAACGGCAACAGGAAACCCTACGATGCGACCGCCATGCCGGCAGTGGTGTTCACCGATCCGCAAGTTGCCAGCGTTGGCTTGACGGAAGCCGAAGCCGGCGCTCGAGGCTTAAAGGTAAAGACCTCTACTCTCGATCTGAAGTATGTTCCCCGCGCGCTGGCCGCGCGCGACACCCGCGGCCTGATCAAACTGGTCGCCGAGGCAAGTAGCGGACGGCTTCTTGGTGCGCACATCCTTGCGCCCGAGGGAGCAGATAGCATTCAGACCGCGGTGCTCGCGATCAAATGCGGCCTGACGGTCGAGCAACTCGCCGAGACGATCTTCCCCTATCTCACGACAGTCGAGGGATTGAAGCTTGCCGCGCAGACCTTCACTAAGGATGTCGCCAAGCTGTCCTGCTGTGCCTGATAGAGCAGCGCGTCGGCCGGGTCCATCGCAGAACCTGATTGGCGGCGAACCTGTGCGGCTGATCGGCGTGGCCGACATCGGCGCCGGCCGGCCACATAAGTTCACATGGTTGAATACATGATCCGCGGACACGTAAAGCGCGGCACCGGCATCATCAAAATCGGAGTGGATCGTCACCGAGGTTCTGGAACTCAGGATTATCGACGACAAACTCTGGCAGGCGGTGAAAGCGCGTCAGAGCGAGATCGCCGACAAATATGTCAATGTCGTCGAGACGGTGCGTGAGGCACAGTCGAACCGGCTGAACGGCTTGCACCGACCGAAGTCGCTGTTTTCCGGGTTGATCTATTGCGGCGTTTGCGGCGGCCCCTACTCGCTGCGCGGCCAGGACCGCTATGCCTGTGCGGCCCGTGTTACCAACGGCTCCTGCACGAACAGCCGCACGATCGCACAGGCTGACCTTGAGCAGCGCGTGCTCGCCGGCTCCAGGACCGGATGATGGCGCCGCAGATGGCAGCTGAGGCAATACGCGCTTACGCGGAGGAGACGAACGGGCTTAACCGCGAACGCCGCGCTAGTGGCGAGGGTCACCGCTCGGAGTTGGCGAAGATCCAGCGCACCTTGAAGCAAATGCTGAGTGTGATTGAAGGAGGCGGCCACACGCGCGGCATGACCGATCGCATGCGCGAATTGGAGGCCCGCGAGGACGTGCTGAAGGAAACTCTAGCGCAGGTGCCGGCAGATATTCCGGACATCCATCCGAACGTGTCGTGTGTCTATCGGATGAAGGTCGAGCGACTGGCGGAGGCGCTCAACAACCCCGAGGATCGTGGTGAGGCAGCGGAAGCAATCCGGGGGCTGGTTGAGAAAATTACGCTGCGCCCTGGCCCGAACCGCGGCGAAATCGACGCCACCTTACACGGCGAATTGGGCACGATCCTTGGCTGGATCGAAGCGCAAGTCATTGGAAAGACTCGGAAACGCGACACTCCCGCAGCTTTCGCTGCGGGAGTGTCGCGAGCGGGGACAGGATTTGAACCTGGGATTTCACGCAGTGAGTAAGACCTGAAACAATTAGTACGGAGAAGTCGGCGCGATCAGCGTTCTCGTTGCTGAATTCTCACGCGCTCGCCGTTCCGGGCTTGCAGAGCATCACCTTTATCGCCTTCCGATCGATGACGGTCCTGAGCTGGTTCCATGACGGTTGCTCGGCCGAATGAGTGTCCTTGCCCAAGATGGTGTGCGATCCGTTCCCTCGCCGCTTCCATGATGCTGTGACGCGCGCGTAAATCCTTGGGAAACGCGCGCTCCAAGGCTTTCTCGATGATAACCATTTGCGACTGCGCCGTCACCAGATCGGGTTCACGGGCGGCTGTCTGCCGATCTGCCGCGCGAAATTTCTCAGCAGTCACCTGCCAACGATTGCGCGGCATCTGACGCTGTTCGATATGTGCATGCCCACTGGTGGCGTCGATCACCCTGATCTCTTTTGTGACGCGCTCGACACCGTCCCGGCGCACGTGAACGCGATCACCGGGCTTCGCGTTGCTGTCGGCCGTCGCCTTTTCAAGACCCACGCCCCACACTTGATGCTGGCGGCCATTGTCGAGCTCGAGAGCAACATAAGTGGTCGCTTCGGCATCGGTACGATTGCGGTAAGGTGCCTGACCGACCTCGATCAGGCGTCCGGATATGCCCTTGTCGTAGTCAAACTTATCCGCGCGCTCTCCTTTATCGGAAGCCCAACGAGCCTCGACTTCCGGGGTGCCCGAATGGGCCCGGTCCCAGACTTCTCGCCGATCAGCAAGGGTCTGTCGGTCAAGCTCAGTTGGCTGATAACCCTGAACCTCTAGTCCGCGCGCGCCGGCTTCAAGCCAGGCCTCGCGCCGGAATTCCACGGAGCCGCGGACCTGGAGAGAATCCCATTGCCGATGTTGCGCCACGCTGACCATGTCGCGGATCACTTCGGCCGCCGCCAGACGCGTGACCAGGCGGTCGTCGGTGACCTTGAAAGCGAGATACTCGCCGCGCTCGTCGGCATAAAGCCGCGCCTCGCCGGCTGGCCGATCTTTTCCGGGCTCATTGGTCACCACATAATATTTGCGCCGGATACGATCGGGCAGCGCATCGCCACCGACCATCGCGGAGGGTGATTTGTCCGACGTCGTCGCCCGACCCTCGCCTGATTTGTCTGCATTGGGATCGCGACCGGCGCGATCCTGCCGTTTGAGGCTAAAGTCCTCGCCGCCGTCAAGCGTGCCGTTCATGTTGCCGTCCATTCTGCTTCCGGCTTGGCCGTCGCGCCAGTGGGAGGGCCTGAGCGTCGATGTAATTCAAGGTCCAGGCTTTCATGTCGTCCTCGGACAGCCCTTCAAGATCCACATCCACATCGCCGAAATCGAAACTGGCATTTGCGGGAATTGTGGAGGGGTCCGCCACTTCCTCGTCGGTCATCGGCCGCGTGCGAAATACCGCGCGCAGTTCGGCGACCTCGGAGCGAAGCTCCTTGATTTCGGCGTCAAGCAGCGCATTCGAACGGCCCTTGGGCATCTCCGGGACGGGTGCCGGTAGTAGACGTGTGAGGAACGCCTTGTCTTCGTAGTATACAATCTTGTCGGCAATGATGGGCGGAATGCCGGTGCCGAGGATGAAGGCCTTGGATTTTGCGAGCAGTTTGAGCTCTTGAGGAAGCATGAGCGCGCGACGATGCTCTGAGATCGTCTCGCTGGTCGAGCGCATCGCAAGTCCCTTTGGACCGCTGCGGCTGCGCGCTTTCACGGTGTCATAACCGATGCGCTCCGAAAGCTCATTAGCGATCTCCTGTTCCTTCGGCGCGAACACTACCTCGACGGCATGGTTGGTCATGAAGTTGCGGGCCGCATCGAGTCCATAGATTGCGCGTAGCTGCGCCGGGCTCTGAACCACGGTGAGCAGGCGGATGCCGTATCCGGCGATGAACGCGACCGATTTCGCCAGCACATTGACATTGCCCAGCGCTGGAAATTCGTCGAGCAGCAGCAAAACCTTGCGAGTGAGTTTGGGGTTCTGTTCCGGCAGCTCGCGGGTATTAAGATCGACCACCTGCTGAAAAAGCAGATTCAGAAGCGGCGCCATGCGGTCGAGATTGTCGGGCGTCACGCCGAGATAGATCGACATCGGCCGTTGCCGCAAGAGGCGCAAATCGAAATCGTTGGTAGATGTGGCTGCATCGATGCGATGGTTCAGCCACAGACCGAGCCTTGCGGTGACGGTCTTGCGCACCGAGTTCATGGTGTTTTCGGAAGCGGCGAGGAAGTCGTTCAAGGCTGTTATGCAGTGTCGCGACAGTGGCGAAGGTCCGGACTTGCGAACGGCGATGATCTTCTCAAAATGCGTCTTGAGGTCGGGAGCCGCGGACAGCTGGTGCAGGATTTCGCCGATCGTCAATGGCAAGCCCGGCGTTTCCGCGACATAGCCGCCGATTGCAACGAAGGCCGAGCGAGCCGCCTCGAACCAGAACGGATCGCCGCGGCTTTCGGCCGGAAACAACATCACAGCGATGCGCTGCAGATCGTCATAGAGATCCGCCGGATCGCTGCGCACATAACCGAGAGGATTGTAGCGAGCGGTGCGACCGTTTTCCTCAAGCGGATCGAACAGATGGACCTCCTGACCATGGGCCGCCCGGAATCCCGCTGAGCGATCCCAGTTCTCCTTCTTCACATCCAGCACAACAACCGAATCCGGCCAATTGAGCAGGTTCGGAATGACATAGCCGACGCCCTTGCCAGCGCGGGTCGGTGCGTAAACCAGGACGTGTTCGGAGCCGCCGAAACATAGCAGCGCACCGTCCTTGCGTCCGAGCAGGATGCCTTCAGCGGAACGCAAGCCCGCGGCCTTGATCTCCCGCTCTGAGGCAAAGCGCGCGCTGCCATGAAGAGGGAGCGGGCGTTCACGGAGGATAGCGCCGAGCATTCCGAACACCACAACGACGCCGGCGAGCGTTGCCAACGTCAGCCAGCGGTCGAATCGCGGGTCGGCGCCGTAACGCGGCCATCCCGTGGCGATCTCCAACCAGTGGAATCCGCCGTCATGCAGCCGCAACCCGAGCAGCAGAACGTTGGAGGCGACCAGTAGGAACAACGCGCTGGCTGCAAGCGCGAGCGCGCTGCCGAACGCCGCCTTAGCTGATGTGGTCGCGTTTGCGAACGGGGTCATAATAGATTTCCGTGATGCGGTAGCGGCCATCGCGCTTTTGCATCTGGACCACGACGTCGACCAGCAGCAGCAGCAGCGAGCGGATATCGTCGCGATGCAGATCGCGTCCCTCCGCGCTTTCCTTGACCAATAAGGTGAGTTGTTCGAAGGCGAGCCGGGCACTGTCGGCATGAACCGTCGTGATCGACCCCGGATGTCCGGAATTCACGTTCCTCAGGTAGAAGAAGGCGGTCCCATCGCGCAGCTCCTGCAACAGGATCCGGTCGGGCCGCATCCGCAGGCAGGATCCCAGCAGTTCGCGCGGTCCGACTTTCGCAAGACCCTGCCCGTCCTTGGCGTAGAGCAGCCGCACACAATTTTGATGCGGGATGACAAGCTCGGCGGTGTCCTCGATGGCAATCAGACGTTCATGCGCCGGGATCGCCGCGATCAATGCCTTCGACAGCGTAGTCTTTCCCGAACCAGTCGCCCCGGAAATGATGATGTTGCGACGAGTTGAGACCGCAAGCTCTAGAAACTCGCGCCAGGCACCGGCTTCTTTCAGGGCGAGCAAGCGATGCTCGTCGGCCGTGAGGTCGTCACTGGCGGCGCGGACCTCATCGAACAGTTTTGTTCGCTCAAAGGCGTCCAGTGTCATTGTCAGCACCGACGGCTTGCGGATCGTGAGACTGACCATGCCGGCCGGCACCGCTGGCGGCACCACGATCTGGCAGCGCTCTTCGCCGATCAAGCTGGTCGAGACCACCGGGTGTTCCGGACCGATGTCCTGCCGCGTATGGCCGGCGGCAGCGGTCGCGAGATGCATAAGGTAAGCATGGGTGAGTGCTGGTGCTTCATGCCGGGTCCAGCCGCCAGGTCCTTCCACGAAAATCTCGCCGGGTCGGTTGACGACGATTTCGGTCAGGGTGTCATCCGCCAGATATGGCGCCAACGGCTCAAGATAGCGCGCCAGTACGAGGCGGCCGCCATCGCGTTCGATCGATGTGACCTCGCTCATTTTGTTACCACAGCCGGGGCCACGATGACCCCGGGGACGGTGCGGTCCAAGATCTGCGTGCGGCTCTCGATCCGCCGCAATTGATAGACGGAGGAGAAATCGACGTCGCGGGCGACAAAGATATTGACCAGTTCGCCTTGGTTCTTGTTCAGCGTCGGCGGGATGTTGATGGACTGCTCGACGGCAATGCTGGCGGCGGTGTTGGTGGCGCCCGTCGTATTGTTGACTTGGATTGAGCTGTCCTGCAGTTGCTGGCGCCCGATCGAGGATGCGTCGCTGACGATCGACAGCAGCAGTGCAGAACCGAACCGCTCCCAGAAATGGGTGTCGAGGTCGCCGTCGAACCCGGCGCGGCCCAGCGCGTCGGTTGCGGGCGAGGCCAGAGCTGCGATCACCCCAGTCGGGGTCTTGGCGCGGGTCCACAACACGAACATGCGTTTTGAGCCGCGCCTCACATTGCCGCGATATTCGCCGACCACTTGGGTGCCCTTTTCCATCAGCACGACGTTGCCGGAATCCGACATGACGTCTCGCATAACGACGCACGAGACGAAGCCCGCCACGTCCGACGACATCGCCGTCTCCAGCACGCACGGGATCGACGTTCCCTGTGTGACCAGCAGGTTGCGATTTGGAAGCCGTGCCGCGCGCACCCCCTCGATCGGCGTGGGCTTGAGCTTGTCGGCAAGGTCGTTGCGCGGCTCGCCTCGCCCAAAACCGTAGGGATCGATTGCGACGCTTCCGGTAGCGCCGTCGCGGGCGGCATGTCCCGATGAAATCGGCCGATTATAGGCCAATACTGGCGCGCGCCGCGCACTCTCCAGCATTTGGTCCGGTGCGGGCACAGGTGCTGTTGACGTGGCCGCGACCGGCGCGACCGGGATGGACGCCGTGATGGTCGGCACCGCCGGCGCTTCCTTGACGGGTTCGAACGCCGCAGCCTGCCGGATCATGAGCTTGCGGGCGGAATCGCTGACGGGCTTGTCGCCTTTCCAGGTCCCCCAGATGATCAGGAACGCAAACGCGGTTAGCGCCAGCGCGCCGAAGCAGCGTTTGAGCATCGCCGTTCGACCCTTGTCTGCTGTTCCCACGGGAGTAATGCCACGGTCATCGGGCAGCGTCTCGTTTTGAAGCTCGGTCATATCGCGCCGCCTATCGTGGCTTTGGGGATGAAGGTGACTTCTTCGCCCGCCGCTCGATCGAGGGGCTCGTGGTGTTGGTGCCTGGATTGACACCGACCGCGTCAAAGGCCTCGTTGAAGATGCAGAGCACGTTGTCCCCCTTGCGCAATCGGAACTCTTTTGCGGTGGCATGAACGACCACGAGCTCGCCGCGAACGTCCTTGGGTACCAAACTTTCAGAACCGTCCGAGTTGATCAGGTAGATCGCCGGAATTTCGCGGTTGCCCGCAAAACGGAATGTGGTCTCTTTGCCATCGTCGAATACGGCTTCCGGCTCGAGATCGATCGAGCCCTGCGCCGAAAACCGCCAGTTGCGCGCCCCATAGGCGTGATGCAGGTCGAAAGTTTGCTCGATCAGGGCGCCTTCGCGCTCGGCGCCGCGGGCTGCGGCGTCGATGCGCCGGCGTTCGATATCGTCCCCGGGATAGGCGAAGCGAACCACGAAGTAGCTGTCAGCCAGCGTCGTCTCGGCGATCGACAACTCGAACTGATACGAGCGCTTGCGCCCATCGGGGCGGGTGGTCACGACCTGCAGATTGGTCGGCGAATGCCTTTCCCGCGGTTTAAGGAACAGGATCGAACCCGCGGGGGCAACTTCCCATGCGACCGCGTCGCCGATCGCGACATGCGCCACCTCCTCATCATCCGCGAATACGACCTGGGTCGAGGCCCGAATCACGCCGTTTAGGCGAACCACGTTGGCCGGGTCGTAGTTTACCGTGCGCACCCGTGCATCGCGTTGCCCCGGAGACGGCTGCTGCAGGGCTTCAACGCGACCGGTAATGCCGAGTGCCAATATCAGCAAAAGAGCAAGACGTTTCATGGCACGACCTCCGGATCGGCGCGATATTCCGAAACCAGAAAGCCGAGCGGGTTGACGAGGCGATCGGCGGATGACATCGGCGCGTTGGCATAAGAAAACGTCAGGGTCGAGACCCAATGGGTCACGCGAGTTTCCTCACCTTTGCGGCTCTCTTTCATGAAACGAACAGACGCCACGTTGTCGGCCAGCAGCGAAATCGCCTTGATGCGCACCGTGGCGATGCCGAAACGGCCTTGCACGACCTGCGGGCTTTCGGGATTGGAGCCGCGATACCAGGCCGCGAAACGGGCCTGTTCGCCCTGCCCCGACAGTAGCGATATGGTGCGAAAGTTGGTTTCGGCCTCTGGGTAGCTATAGCCCTCTCGCGCCCGAACATAACGCCCGAGGAAATACTTGGTGACGGCCTCGTCGTATCGAGACGATGTGGAATTGAGCGCGGAGACCGTCTCGACGATGCCGGTGGCATTATCGACCCGGATGACGAACGGCTCCACGGTTTTCAGCGGTGCAAGCGCTGCGACCGCGCCGACAGAGGCGACCGCCAGCGCACAAGCACCCGCTGCGATCACCCAGGCTACTCGCCGCGAGCGATGGGCGGACAACAACAGATCCTGCTCCCATCGCCGTGCATTCTCGAAATAGGTTTTCAGATCATCCTGACGAACCATCTCATGTCTCCTTGCCGCAGGGGCGATAAGAAGCGCTGGCGTCGGCAAAGCGGCTTGGCGCGAAACTCATGACGGCTGAAGTCGAAGGCGGACTAGAGCTGGCATCGCCTTTGCGCATGATCGGTGCGGATGGCGGGATAGGCGGCTCAGGCGTGGCCAAAGGCGTGCCGGTTTCCCAGTCCCACAACGAACGATTGAGCGGCCGCCGGGCCAGACCGTCACATGAGGGTGGTGCCTTGGACCAGATCGCGCAGCCTCCAAGCTGCATCCCGATCACACACACAATTGAGAGTCGGTACCACATTCTTCTTATGCCCCTGATTTCCCTGGTCGGATGCCGGCGATGTCGTTTGGTCGTCTAGGCGGCCGGTGCCCCCTGCGATCGAGTGCGCCGCATGCTGCCGCCCTGACGGCTGGCCCGCATGGCCGCGAGACCGCGACTGGCCGCCCCGCGCGCGCCGGCATAGGCGCCGCCGGCTGCGGCCGTGGTATTGGCGATTAGCGGGCTCGTCACCAGCCGGCTTGCGAGTGACGCGCCACCCCCGGCGAGACCGCCAGCGATGACCGGCAGCTGCAGCGCGATGTAACCGGAGAGACCGAGCACCGCACTGATAGCGACCGCAGCCACCACCATCTCGCCGGCTGTTCCGGCGTTTGCCGCAAACCTGTCGATGAAGCCGCTGACGGTGGTTAACATCAGCCCGACGAGGGCGACCACCAGCACCAATAGGATCACGAAGTTCGCGACCTGTCGGAGCCAGGCCTCTGTAAACGGGCGGGTCGCCTCAAATAGTCCCAGCGCAATGAATACCGGGCCGAGCGCGATCACGACCCCGAGACCCACTTTGGCGTAGAGCAGAATGGCGAATTGCAGGAACGAACCGACGGCCACAAAGACCAGGAGAATGGCAGCAATCAGTGCGGGTGCGATGTTGGTCAGGCCGGCCTGGTCGTAGATCTTGTTAGCAACGTCAATCCCTTTGGACAGAAGCTGATCGAACGGAGCGCCGGAACTGGTATTCAGTCCAGACCCCGCCAAAGCATTGCCGATCTCCTTCGGCAAAGAGTCGAAGAACAATCCCGTTACGTACTGTTGGAACGTGCTCGAGTTCGTCGCTAACAGCACCACAACCACGATCCGCATTGCGCGCCAGGCAAACTCCATGATTGGCTCAGAAATCGCGCCCCGCATCACCGCGAAACCGTAAAGGATGACGTAGAGCATCACGGCGGCGCGCAGCGGACCATCGATGTAGGAAGCGAGATTCGATACCGAGGTCGACACGAATGCCGTGATCGGTTGCTCGAACTCTTTCAAGAAGCTGTCGAAGACGTTAACGGCCATCGCGGCGATCCTTATTTCAGGGCGTCTTTCATTTCTTGGACGGTGACCTTGTTGCGGGCTTCATTGGCGTTGACGCAATTTGGCGTCTTTGCGAGTTCTCCCGGGTTGTCGCGGCACGCCTTGAGAGCCACCGCAAGCTCGTCGCGATGTTCGAAAAACCAACCGACTGTTTTCGGTGGATGACTGGTGTCGGCCTCGTTGCAGCCCGTGAGGCTGATTGTCGCGGCGAGCAACAGTAGAATAAAAGTCGTCTTTCTCATTGTAGGGCTGCCTTGATCTCATCGACCAGTTGTCGCTGTTTCTCCCGCTCCCGCTGTCCATCCATGTCCACGCGAGCCTGCTGGATCATCGCCAGACCCTGCATCCGCAGCACGTCATTCTGCAGGAGCGCCTGTTCGGCCTGCAGTCGCGCCGACAGATCCAAGATCTCCTTGACGTCGGTCGCCGAGCTGATGCGAGTTCTCAGTTCTTCGAGTGCATCGATACGCTGCGAAGCGGTGTCGTAGACTGCCTGGCCCATGGAGTGCTTGGCGCCGGTCTGCCGGGCAATCCGGTCGAGCTCGCTCTGGTAATATGAATTGCCGCTGTTGCCCGCATATGCGCGGTTTTGCGAGAGATACTGATTGATTGAGTTTGCGAAGTTGCCGCTGCCCTGCCCCGCCACCAGCTTTTCGATATCGGAAAACTGTTGCGGCAGAACTTTACGAAACTGCGGCGTATTCAACAGTGCGCCAATGTCGTTGGCGTTGGTCAGTTTGTTAAAACTGTCGTAGAGCTGCTTGGCCTGGTTCAACTGGTCCTGCGCGACCTTGAGCTGCGACGTCAGCGTATCGACCTGCTTCTTCAGTTCCGTCAGTTGCTCAAATTGCCGCGCAAAGACGTTGGGATCGAACACAATCTCCGCTCCTGCCGGTGAGGCCATCAGGAGGCTCACGACCGACACGGACGCGAAAATCGTCGGCATACGCTGAACCATCATCGAACTGTCCTCCGCTCTGCGTGAAATACCGGCAGCCATTGGGCCGGATCGTCGCCGACCTCCTGCCGAATGCGATCGAGCAGTTCGACGGTTTCGGTGCGTCCGGAAAGCACCGCGAGCGCGTCGTCGAATCCGCCGAGATCGAGCTCCGCCACCACCGAGTTGTGACCCTGTTTGACCAGAAAGCGGTGGCTTTCGGGCGCGAGTTCCTCCTTGATCAGACGGAACTCGGTGTCGGTGAGGTGGAAGCCGTCGACATAGTCGGATCGCGTTCCCCGCGCATTCGGCAGGAAAATCTGGGTCGGACATTGCTCGACGATGGTGTGCGCAATCGGCGATGCCAGCGCATCCCGAGGGGATTGGGTGCCGAACACCATGACACCGTTCTGCTTGCGGATGGTTTTGAGCTTGTTGTTGGCGAGATCGCGAAAGGCGTCATCGCCGAGCGCCTTCCAGAATTCGTCGATGTCGATGATCAAACGCCGGCCGTCGATGAGGCGCTCGACACGATGGAACAGATACATCATCAGCGGCGTGCGCACCGTCGGGTGATCGAGCAGATCGGTCATGTCGAAGCCGATGGAACGGGCGTCGAGGCCGATGGCGTCCTGGTCGCCATCGAGCACCCAGCCGTAGGGAGCGCCGCGGCACCATCGCTCGAGCCGGGCACCAATCCCCTCCCGATCCTGTTGACCGAGAAAGGCGCGCAATGCGCCGAACGAACGCTCCTCCTGCCGGAGCTGGTTAAGCGCGCGCAACCCGGAATCGACCCGCTCCTCCTCGGTGACGGTCAGCGGGCGGTTTTCGGGTGTGACCAGCTTTCGGACCAGTTCGCCCAGGAAGGAGAGGTTCGCTGGTGTGAGCTCCAGCGCCTTGAGCGGCGCACAGCCGGTTGGGACGCCGTTGCGGAGCGTCAGATAAGTGCCGCCGGCAGCCCGGATGAAAATCTCGGCGCCGCGGTCCTTGTCGAAGAATACATAAGTTGCGCCGAGCCGCTCGGCCTGCGACAGCAGGAAATTCTGAACGACGGTTTTGCCGGATCCCGATGGCCCGCAGATAAAAGTGTTGCCGAGGTCGCCATGATGGAACGAAAAGTAGAACGGCGAGCCGGACGCGGTCTTGAGCATCGCAACCGCCGGGCCCCAATGGTTGCCGTCAGGCTTTCCGACGGGATAGGTGTGGAACGGGGAGAATGCTGCGAAATTGCGTGAGCTGATCGCTCCCGCGCGGGCCCGGTATTTGAATAGTCCAGGAAGCTGCGCCCAATAGGCTGCCTCAAGCCCAAGATCTTCGCGGGCGACCACGGCGCCCGCATCGGCCAGCGCGCGTCGCGCTACGCTCATGTGACCCTGCAACTGCGAAGGCGTATCGGCCGAGAGGAACAGCGAGAGGTGATGGTCGCCGAGCGCAAACCGGTTGGATTCGAGATCGTCAAGCGCGTCCGAGAGTTCGTCGATCTGCGATGCCGCGGGATCCTGAGTCGAGACGAGCTGGTTCTGCTTGCGCGTTAGCACCGTCTTGGCGTCGGCCTTCGACAGAAAGGCAAAAGATTGTGTAAGGATCAGTTCAAAGGGGGCTGAGAGTAGTGCGTTCAGCAGACCCGGCCGGGTGGACGCAGGATACTCCTTGATCCCGAACATACCGGCGAAGCGCGATCCGCCTGCGCTGCGTATTTCGAGGGCTTCACGACCGAAGATGATGCGATTCGAGTAGAGCGACGGCCCGATCGGTCCTTGTGGCAATGGCATTGGCATCCACTCGCCGGATGTGACGGCGTGGAGTAGTTCCATTGCTTCCGAAAACACGATGCCGTCGCGCTCGATCAAACCGACGGCACGCGCACCGTAACGCTCGAGTGCCGCGACGACGTCGCGCTTGGCATCATCGAGCCGTTTCAAGGCTTCGCTGTCAACCTCGACGGAACGCCCGCTGGCACGACCGAGCCGCTTGAAGAACGCTGCTGCCGCGTCCGTCGTCGCTCGGCCGGGATGCCATACCAGCGTGAGGTAGAGGTCGTTGCGAAACAGCGCTTCGCTCCGAAGCCGCTCGCGATATTGCGCATTCAGCGCTGCCGAAAATGTCGAGCTGAAAGTGCCGCTCGGGTAATCCGATGTCTGGCGACGTATCAGATAGGACCACAGCGCCAGCCGGTCGTCGGCGATATTGCGTAGCGTGAGGTTGAGTTTGGCATGAAGATCATTCAGGTCGACCGCCTCAGCCGTCTCAAACGAGATGCCGTCGATCCGGATCACCGTGATCAAGGCGCGGGTCGAGAGGCTGATGACTGTATCGGTCACGTGCCGGCCGAACGGCAAATAGATATCGGACTCGATCTCGCGGGCTTTGGCCGCTTTATTACGCATAACCAAAATCTCTCGCTCGATAACGCCGAACTAGCTTCAGCGGCGTGCAGGACGATCCGCCCCAGAACAGGGCGTTGCGCGCGCGGCCCCGGGTCTCGATCCAGGCCAGCAGAATCCGGAACATATTGGGATCGTGCCGGCAGATAATCCGACAGAGGCCGTGGATCGGAAGCGCGGCCAGGCCGTACAAAATGCTCCCGGCCACCAGGAACAGGATGCAGGAGAACATCACATTCAGCGCCATCGCCTCCATCGTGACGCCGGCGATCATGGCCGGTCGCGTGCAGGCTAGGAATAAAGTGTCCTCGGTGAGACGCGTTGGTTCAGTCATGGGTTGACCACGATCATCAGTGGCCCCCGGTCAAGGTTGAGACCACCTCGGAGGCGCCGAACGTGATGGCGACGCCGAGCACGACGTAGGCGGCCTTGCGCAGATCGAGATAACCAAACATCCAGGCGATGCCGACGATGATGACCGCCAGTGTCGCCAGCAGCCGCGCGACGTTGCCGGTCAACATGGTAACGATGTTCTGCAGCACGCCCTCGATATTCGCGGTCTGCGCCAGCGCCGGTTCGGCCAGTCCGATGCTGACAACGAGACCGATGCAAAGAAGTGCTGCGGATTGCTTGAGGCGAGAGGGCATGTGAAGGCTTCCTATGAGAGTTGCGGCCGGACCAGGCCGGATCGCGCGTTTGGTTGGAGATTTAACGAGCAAGTCGTCCTCATCGCCCATAGACAAAGGCTGACGTGCCGAGACCTGCGCGATAGACGTCCCAGCTTGGACGCTCCCTGGCGAGATCGGCACTGGAGGAAAAATTCGCAGCGGGTTCGTCGGCGGGAGGTGGCGAGGGCGCGCGTGACCCCTGGGGCATGGTGGGCTTGTCTTTCATCGCAAAACTCTTGATAGCGCCCGGCGTCGCTTTGTGGGGATCGCCTCGGTCCGCAATCGCCGTTTGAAATCGGACCTGAAACAATCGGCCGAGGCCTGCCACATGTTGGCAAGCGTCGAACGTCGTGGCTATCGTCAGCCCTGCCAGCTTCATCTCTTCGCGATCGAGTTGACCAAGGCCAATTCGAACGGGCTTGCCGGTCGCCGCCGCTTCCGTCGCAAGCTGGATCGCCTCATTTCGGTCGGTCGCCTGAAGGCGGATCGGCTTGCGCTCGCCGAGGGTGATCAGGAAGGGCTCGAACGAACTCGCTTGTTGTACGATCGCGGTCAAAGGCGCGGCCATGGCAGGCGATGCACATCGTTCAACAAGGGTAGCGAATGCGGCGGGATCCACTTCAGCCTCCGATCAGGAATAAAATCGACGCTTGCGCTTAGGCAGCGAAAGCGAAAGACGAGGGAGTTTCGATGACTGGTTTGGAAATACTGCCTGCCGTCCGGATTGCTCCGAGGGCATCATCGGTGACCGGCAACAGCCCAGCGACGGCTTTAGTGGTTCCGATCTGGCGAGGCGCGCCGAGGCGATCGAGATGCCACCCCGCCCGGCGCAGGATTCGCTCCATTCGCAGATCGGTGACGGTTGCGATCGCCTTGAGGTCGTGCTGCTGACCCCATTCAATCATCGCCGCGAACAGCTGGAACGTCGCTTCCCTCAAACCATTCTCGGCTGTGGCTTCCACGGTTTTATCAACGCAGAAACGTGAGCTTTCCCAAATTCTGGGGTTTGTTGGCGCAGCCCGGCCGTCCAACAAGACCGGAAACGTATCCGCCAGCATGTTGCGCCCGGTGGTCGGCAGTAGGCGGACACAACCGACAACGTCTTGCCTATCAATACCCAACAGATAGGTCGGCGACAGCGCATCGTATTGATCGACCTCGAGTCCATCCGACACCGAGACTTCCCATTCCAACCGATCCCGAAAGACGCGCCGTCGCAGACGGTGCATCCCGAGCGCCAGTGCGGAATTCCTCAAAAGCGCAGGACGCGTGAGTGCGACGACATTCATTCTTGATCTCCAGCTGCGAATCACAGGTTCGAGATCCACGAAATCAGGAGCGGTCACCGCTAGAAGCTGTCAGTTTCGACAGGGTGTGGGGAACAACAGCCTGCCCAAAAGCTGCCGCAAGGTCGCCGTAGACGGCGCACACGCAGGGCGCGAGTGTCGACGTAGCCGCGTCACGTCGCGTTAGGGGAAAACCATAGAGTTAGCTAAGAGGCGCAATGAAAGATGTCCAAAGGGCCTGCCATGAATTTGTCGATTGTCTTCACACTGCGCGCACCGAAGATGATTTCCGTCGCGTCGCGGAGCGGACCGCGCATGCATTGGGATTCCGGTGGTTTGCTTATTTCGGGCGCCGGGCGGATGCCCCCAACTTAATCTCGTCCTACCCGAAGAGCTGGACCGACCACTACTTCGATGAACAATACGATGAGATCGACCCTGTTCTGCAGAAGCCCCTAACCCCATGCCGAGTATTTCAATGGGACGGGCGAGCTGCGCGATCTGCGAAGTCCGCCAGAGAACGCCGTCTGTTTGACGATGCGCTCAGTTTCAAGATCAGGACAGGTTTGACGGTTCGAATTCCCGGCGGCAATGGACAATCCGCAGCGTTCACGCTGGCCGTGGATGACCGGAGCCTCGGACTCGACCGTTTTGTAGAGACCTCCCAGGATCTCTTGCAAATGATCGGCCTTACCTATCATGCGCATGTGAGCGCGAGGATGGGACGAGCCTCGTTGGCCGATCAGACGGGCACACCGCTGACACAGCGGGAACGGCAGTGCCTTGCATGGATATCCCAGGGTAAAACGATGCAAGACATTGCATCACTTCTCGACGTCACACCGCGGGGTGTGAAGTTCCATCTCGACAACGCGCGGCGAAATCTTGCCGCATTGTCCCTTCCCCACGCCGTTGCGCTTGCGATTCGTCAAGGGTTATTGCCGT
The DNA here is from genome assembly GCF_013179005.1 of Bradyrhizobium denitrificans. NCBI lineage: Bacteria > Pseudomonadati > Pseudomonadota > Alphaproteobacteria > Hyphomicrobiales > Nitrobacteraceae > Bradyrhizobium > Bradyrhizobium denitrificans. Next base: position 83,608 of record NZ_JABFDP010000029.1, read on the forward strand.
AAGCGATGCGTAGGTCTGGGTCATTGCCGATCTCCGGCGCCTGCATCGATTTTACCCACAGGATGTGCCGCTCACAGTTGTTACACATGCCCCCATTATCCGTGTTTGCGGGTTCGTCGAGAGAGCAATTGGGCGTCCCCCCTCGGGGGCCGGGCTGGCGGCTGCGCTGAAGCCCCGCATGCGGGTCTTCCCCCTCGCGGGCGGCCATCCCTGACGCGTTCGGGTGCTTGACCCAATAGCCGCGAAGGCTGCTCTAATCTGGAAGGGTGCGAATCGATTGGTTTTGCCTTCGTTGGCGCTACACTTCTCCACTGGAGGGCGATTCGTCGCCCATCCCCTGCATGGTCCTTTGTTGTTAGTAGGTCCTGCACTTCAACATTGGCTCGGCGGACGGACAAACGTGTCAGAAGCAGCATTCAAACTGAAACCGTTGGAAGCTCCACACTATCGCGAGCCACCGCACAACATCGAAGCTGAGCAAGCGCTGCTCGGCGCCATGCTGATCAACAACGACGCCTTTCATCGCGTTGCCGATTTCCTGAAGGCTAATCATTTCTTCGAGCCTCTGCACGGTGGCATCTTTGAGGTGATTAGCGAGCTGATCCGCTCAAACAAAATTGCCAATCCAATCACCCTTAAGACGTTCCTTCCAGCAACGCTCGATATTGCCGGACTATCGGTTGCGCAGTATCTCGCCCGCCTGGCTGCGGAAGCGACGACCGTCATCAACGCGGCCGATTACGGCCGAACCGTCTACGACCTCGCGGTACGACGCGAGTTGATCAAGATCGCCGAGGACATGCTCAATGACGCATTTGACGCGGCTGTCGATTGCGCTCCGCAAGATCAGATCCAGCATGCCGAACAGCTTCGATACGAAATCGCCGAAACGGGACGCTATGGCGGCGGCTTCGAGACGTTTGAGACCGCGCTGGACAACGCCATTGACAGGGCCGCGCAAGCTTACCAGTCCGATGGCAGGCTCTCGGGGCTTGCTACCGGACTCAAGGATCTTGATGCCAAAATGGGCGGTCTTCAACCAACGGACCTCATCATCATCGCCGGCAGACCAGGCATGGGGAAGACGTCACTCGCCACGAATATAGCGTTCAACGTCGCAAGCGCCTACGACGCGACAGAACAGGTCGACGGCTCGCCACGGCCCGTCGCCGGGGCATCGTCGCCTTCTTCTCACTGGAAATGTTGTCGGAACAGCTTGCCACGCGCGTGCTCTCCGAACAGGCGGAAGTCCCCTCCTCCAGCATCAGGCGTGGCGACATTGGCGAGACCGATTTCGGTAGACTCCTCGACTGCCGCCAGAAAATGCGGCGGCTGCCGCTCTTCATCGACCAGACAGGCGCGCTCTCCATTGCCCAGGTCGCGGCCCGCGCGCGCCGTCTGAAACGACAGCGAGGCCTACACCTCATTGTCGTCGACTATATTCAGCTCATGCAGGGTAAATCCCAGCGCGCTGCGCAGAATCGAGTTCAGGAAATCACCGAGATCACGACCGGGTTGAAAGCGCTGGCCAAGGAGCTCAACGTCCCGGTCGTTGCGCTGTCCCAGCTCTCGCGCGGGGTCGAAAACCGCGACGAAAAGCGGCCGCAACTCTCGGATTTGCGCGAGTCAGGCTCGATCGAACAAGACGCCGACGTCGTCATGTTCGTCTATCGCGAAGAGTATTATCTCAAGAACAAAGAGCCCAGGCCGGGCACCGAAGAGCACCTCACTTGGGATTCTGACATGAGGGACGCTCGCGGCAAAGCGGAGGTCATTATCGCAAAGCAGCGGCACGGTCCGACGGGCACGGTGGCTATGACATTTCAAGGCGAATTCACTCGCTTCTTTGACCTCGCCGAACGCAGCCACTTGCCGCACCAATCCACGTAAATACCAACTCTCGCTGCTCGATCACGCCTTGCGTCACGGTCGCTGCGAGGACCAGTTTGCCGATTCAAGCCAGCTCTGCGGGCACCGCGCCGTCGATGAATCTGCGCTTGTCAACGTCACCGACGTTAGCCCGCATCCGTCACCACCTGTCTTCACCGGTTCAACGAAAGAGGAGCACTTGTTCTTGCGTGTTGATCACGACGGCATGGACCCGCGGATGAAAGATGTGCGGTTCGGCAAGGCCCGGCTTCCGGGAAAGGACCAACCCCGCTCTCGAATGGGCTTTCCTTGGTTCAAGCGCGGCCTTCCACGATCAACCCGCAAGGGGTTCGCTACGCAAGCGTGCGACCTCTTCGGCTTCGCCTGCGAGGTGACCGCGGCCTCCCATGAACACGTCGGCGCCTGTCGAGCGGGGATGGTCCCCGCCACAAGACGGGAGCCTCACGATGTCGCACAATCTCACCCTCGCACAGAATCATGCCTTCGATCTGGCCCGCACACTGATGGTGCCGGTCGTCCTCTTTGAGGTTGATGACGAATTCGGCGTCATGGTCTCCAGCGAATACGATGGCGAAGAGAACGCCATCGTTCATGAATACGACTCCTGGTCCCCGGCTCATTGAGCCGGGTGACCGGCTGCCGCTGGCACCTTGCCGGCTGCAAGGGAAGCTTCGCCGCGCTCGTGATCCGCCGATTGATGGCCTGTCAACGCGCCCTTGCATCCGGCAGGCTTCGCGGCCGGTCGGGGATGTTCCGCAAGGCTTGGAACAAGCGAGACCAACCGAGGAAAGGGCCGGCCGCCGCCTGCGGCGAGGCCGGTGAAGGAAGATGGACAAAAGAGAAATTGAAGGGTTGCGCGAAAAGGTCGGCTGTGCGGCCCTGCTCGAAAAAGAAGGCTGGAAAGTCGACATCAAGGAAAGCACCCGCCGCTCGATCAAATATCGACGCGACAGCAGAATCGTGATTGTCATCCATGACGGCCGCGGCTGGTTCGATCCGCTGTCGACCGCAAAAGGGGACGTGTTTTCGCTCGCCGAGCACCTCGGTGCTGGCGGCTTCACCGACGCGTACGATCGTGTAGCTGATGTCGTCGGCTTCATCCCAAGCGCGCCGGTCTGGCAGCGTCCTGCCAAGCCGAAGGCGATTGGGTCCATCGCGGTCCGTTGGCGACATCGCTTTGGACCTCGGCCCGGCTCCCCGACCTGGCGTTATCTGACCGACGAACGGCACATCCCTCATCGCATCATCGCCGGTATTGTTGCCCATGGCCGGCTTCGGGAAGGTCCGCATGGCAGCATGTGGGCGGCGCACACAGATTCCAGCGACACCGTCACCGGCTGGGAAGAGCGCGGCCCGAGCTGGCGCGGCTTTGCGACCGGCGGCGCCAAGGAGCTGTTTCGCCTCGGTGCTTCCGATTGCGCACGCGTCTGCGTGACCGAAGCGGCGGTCGACGCCATGAGCCTTGCTGCGCTCGAAGAACTGCGTAATGACACGCTCTACGTCAGCACGGGAGGCGGATGGGCTCCGGCGACGGAGGACGCAATCCGGGCCTTGGCCAGACGCGCCAACGTCCTGCTGGTGGCCGCGACCGACAACAATCGGCAGGGCGAGGTGTATGCCGGGCGAATTCTGTCCATCGCGGAGGAAACCGGATCCCGTTTTGCGCGATCCCGGCCGCGTGCCGACGATTGGAACGAAGACCTTTGCGCCGCGTGAGACGGGCAACAGCGAGCAAGAAGGCGAAGGTCGAGAGTTGAGCGCGGTTCCCTGCCGCATGCCCGTCCGTCGCGTCAAGGGGAGCTTCGCCCGCGTTCCGCGGCCCTTGACCCGTCGGGCCGGAGACGCGGCCGCCCGAGGGTGTTTGCAACACCCAAAGGAAGGGCCAACCCATGCCTGTTTTCACGATCGAGACGACCTATCGCCTGCCGGTCTATCGCCACCAGACCTATAAGGCCGCGACCATGGATGAGGCTTGCCGCCGCGCCATCGACGACGACGATTGGTCTACCGCAAAACGCGACTACGAGTCCGCCGGCGAGACCTATGTGACGGGCATCTGGTCTGGCGAGAATGTCGCCTACAGCGGGGCCGCACAGCCGATTCCCTCTCATTATGTCGGGACGCCGCAGCGCATCGCGTTGCACCTTGAGGTGCTGCTCGGCCTCGTCAAGGTTCTCGCGAGCCAAAGCGACACCGAGCAACTCGACCGCGCCTTCTGGCTCGAGCGCGCGCAGTCAGCGATTGCCAAGGCGGAGGCGATTCTCGCCGGCGGCGGTGAACCGGATTGACGAGGTCCGCGCGCGCTCAGCCTGACGGCGTAGCAATCGCGCGTGTCGCATCTGCAGACCCTGCCGCATCTCGCATTCGCGATCTCCGTATCGGTCGCGGACCTGCTGGACGCGGCGGCCCTGCGGTCAACGGGCAAGCCGTTCCCCATCGCGAGACGCGATTGGTGACCCTCGCGCCTGAACCCCGTCCTGCAGACCGCTCACCGCAACGGAGATCGAAAGGCGCTGTCGATGTGCAGGGTTCTCAACAAACATCAAGCAGGCGTGCCCGAGGGCGCGGTCTATATCGGGCGCGGCAGCAAGTGGGGCAATCCGTTTCGGATCGGTCCCGACGGCGATCGCGCAGCAGTGATTGCAAAATACGAGCTCTGGCTTGCGGATCAATATCAGCTCTTGCGCGCCCTGGACGAGTTCCGGGGTTGCGATCTCGTCTGCTTCTGCGCGCCGCGGCCGTGCCACGGCGATCTGTTGCTGCGGCTCGCCAATGCGACGCGCGATGAGCGGATCGCCTGGTGGCGGCGCGTCAAGGCGGCGGCATGAGCGCACAACCCCTGCCTTGTCCGGTCCCGCGCGTGAAAGAGGGAAGAGAGAATGGGAGAAAGGACAAAAAAACCCGCTGCCGCATGCCCGGCCGGCGCGTCAAGGGTGAAGCTTCGCCCGCGTTCCGCGGCCCTTGACCCGTCGGCCGGAGAGGCGGCCGCCGGAGAGGTGGACGAAGGACTGAAGTGATGAGGAGATCAGGCGGATCGCTCGCGCTTCAGCCGCAACAGGCCAGGAGCCGCCCATGCACACCTCATCCGCAATCCGCAAGATTTTCGAAGGCGTCGCGTCGCGCTGCGAGATGCACCATATGTTCAACCGTCATCGCGGCGCACCCGCCGTGGCCGACAGCGATGCTGGCGATCTGTTCGCCGGCGAGTGGTTCGAGATCGCTGAGTGCGACTACGATTATATGCTCGATATCCTGCCGCCGCTGTTCATGCGCGGCGATATGTTCGCGCTCAGCGAATACATGACCGGCAGCGTCACCAGCGTCTTCTTCGCGCTCTCAATCGATGGCCGCACCCGGTGGTTTCACGGTTATTGCGACCTTTCCGATCGTGGCTCGCCCGATCGCATGAAGGCCGCCATCATCGACCGCGAGACCCGGCCGGTGGGCGCCATGACCCGCGAAGAGCGGCTTGAGCACATCTGGTCGAGCACGCATGACGATTATCGCGGCTATGCGGGCGAGCGCTGGCCTGCCGCCATACGCGGCAAGCGGACCATTCTGGTCTATGGCGATGGTCGCGGCACCGTTCTAAAACTGCTCGACGACCTCTCGGACGACGAAGTATCCGCCAAGCTCCCCGTGCAACTGCGTCATTTGCCACAGCCGGTCGCAGCGTGAACGAGAGGGAGTCCGTCCATGGAAGCGACCTATTCCCGCCTCGGCGTCTACGTTCATGCCTCTTGGCGTGTCGTCGTGCGCGCCGCGCGATCGCGGATCGCAAAACAATACCGCCATGATCCGGCGCTGAAGCAGGCGCGCAAGCGCTTTTATTGCGAAATGCTGGCCTGCCATGCCAGGCATCAACATCTCGTCTGCGCGTTCCGGCTCTGACGTCCGCTCAGAGCCAATCCTTCACCCCTCCCCTTCACGCAATCGCGTCGCCTGCCGGGCCTGCTGCCGGCGGGACGTTCGCGTGCGCCCGTTCGACAGGAGCCTCTCATGGCGCAACACGATCCGTTTACGCTTGATCTCTTCGGCAACACGTCGCTCTCTTCGGGGCTCGGCCTCGGCGTCACGGCCTTTCCATCCACCTTTGAAACGGACGGCGACGACGGTGATCCGCCGCACCCTCCGGCGGTCGCGCGTGGAGAACCGCCCTTTGATCGACCAACCAGCCGGGCTGGGGGTGAGACGTTCTACCTCGCTGGAACGCGCGGCCTTGCCAGATCCTGGCGCGATCGGGCGCGCGACAATCTCTCCGCCATCCGCCTTGCGGCCGTGATCGAAGGCGATCAGCGTCCCGCCACCGCCGACGAACAGGCGCAGCTCATTCGCTTCACGGGGTTCGGCGCATCCGAACTCGCCAATGGCGTTTTCAGGCGCCCAGGCGACGATGATTTCCGCGACGGCTGGGAGGAGATTGGCGCGGCGCTGGAGTCGGCGGTCGGCGCAGGGGACTACGCCTCGCTTGCCCGCTGCACCCAGTACGCGCATTTCACGCCCGAATACATCGTGCGCGCGGTCTGGGCTGGCGTGACGCGGCTCGGCTTTCGTGGCGGACGTGTGCTCGAGCCCGGTATCGGCACGGGCCTGTTTTCGGCGCTGATGCCGGAGAAGCTGCGCGGGGCTTGCCATCTCACCGGCGTCGAGCTCGATCCGGTCACCGCGCGCATCGCAGCCTTGCTGCACCCTCGCGCCAACATCATCAACCAGGACTTCGCACGGACCGAACTCCCCCAGCACTTTGATCTCGCGATCGGCAATCCGCCGTTTTCCGATCGCACGGTGCGCAGCGACCGGGCATTCCGGTCCCTCAGCCTTCGGCTGCACGATTATTTCATCGTCAAGGCGATCGACCGGCTGAAGCCTGGAGGTCTCGCCGCTTTCGTGACCTCGCATGGCACGATGGACAAAGCGGACGCGTCCGCGCGTGAGCACATCGCCGGCAGCGCCGATCTTGTCGGCGCGATCCGACTTCCCGAGGGATGTTTCCGCGCCGACGCCGGCACCGACGTTGGCGTCGACATCCTCTTCTTCCGGAAGCGCCGCGATGGCGATGCTCCCGGTGACGATACCTGGCTCGAGCTCGCCGAAATCCATCCCGCAACGGAGCACGAGGGCGCTATCCGGGTGAATCGCTATTTCGCGGAACATCCGAAGATGGTGCTCGGTGAGCATGCGCTCGGGTCTGGCCCCTACGGTGAGACGTACACTTGCGTGCCGCTCCCGGCCGTCGTGCTCGAAGACGCGCTTACCGCCACCATCCTCCATCTTCCGAACGGCATCTACGATGGCGCTCCGGAGACGACCGGCTTCGATGCTAACGGGACGGCGACGGTTGTCGCAACCGCTGCCGGCGTCGGCATCCGCGAAGGCAGTTATTTCGTCGGCAGGAACATGGCCTTGATGCAGATGGTCGACGGCACAGCCGTCATCATTCCTGTGAAGAAGGGCAGGAATGCCGACGGCGTCTTCGCCAAGCACGCGCGGATCATTCGCAAGCTGATCCCGATCCGCGACGCCGTTCGCGAGATCCTTAAGTGCCAGGAGACTGACCAGCCGTGGAAGCAGGCGCAGGTCCGGTTGCGCATCGCCTGGAGCTCTTTCGTCCGCGACTTCGGGCCGATCAACACCACGGTCGTATCGTCCCTGGAAGACGAAGAGACCGGTGAAGTGCGCGAGACGCACCGCCGGCCCAATCTGGCGCCGTTCGCGGATGACCCGGATTGCTGGCTCGTCGCCTCGATCGAAGACTATGACCTCGAGACGAACACGGCGAGACCCGGGCCGATCTTCACCGAGCGCGTGATTGCGCCGCCACCGGCGCCTGTCATCGCCTCTGCCGCCGATGCGCTCGCCGTCGTGCTGAACGAGCGGGGCACGGTCGATCCCGATCACATCGCGGAGCTTTTGCACCGCGGCGTCGACGACGTGATCGGTGAACTCGGCGACGCCATCTTCCGCGATCCCGCGACCGGCGCGTGGCACACCGCCGACGGCTATCTCTCCGGTGCGGTCCGCTCGAAGCTCGCCACAGCGGAAGCCGCCGCGGCCCTCGACCCGGCCTATGCGCGTAACGTCGAGGCGCTCAGCCGCGTCCAGCCGGCCGACCTTCGTCCATCCGACATCACGGCGCGGCTCGGCGCCCCGTGGATCCCGGCCGCCGACATCATTGCCTTCGTGAAGGAGACGATGGATGCCGACATCACCATCCACCATATGCCCGAGCTCGCATGCTGGACCGTGAATGCGCGCCAGCTCGAATGGAGCGCCGCCGGCACCACCGACTGGGGCACCCATCGTCGCCACGCCGGACTTCTTCTGTCAGACGCGCTCAACTCGTCGATCCCGCAGATCTTCGACACCATCAAGGACGGCGACAGTGAGCGGCGCGTGCTCAACAGCGTCGAGACGGAGGCGGCGAAAGACAAGCTCGCCAGGATCAAATCCGTGTTTCAGTCCTGGATCTGGTCCGATCCGGACCGAACCGATCGGTTGGCCCGGCTCTACAACGACACTTTCAACAACATCGTGCCCCGACATTTCAACGGGGATCATCTGCAGCTCCCGGGCGCCTCAGGCGCCTTTTCTCTATATGGGCACCAGAAGCGGGCGATCTGGCGGATCATCGCTTCCGGAAGCACCTACGTCGCCCACGCCGTCGGCGCCGGCAAGACGCTGTCGATCGCGGCCGCGATCATGGAGCAGCGACGGCTCGGCCTCGTCAACAAGGCGATGCTCGTCGTACCCGGCCACTGCCTGGCGCAGGCGGCGCGGGAATTTCTCGCTCTGTATCCGAACGCCCGCATCCTCGTCGCGGATGAAACCAATTTCGTGAAGGAGAAGCGCCATCGCTTCCTCAGCCGCGCCGCCACGGCGAGCTGGGACGCGATCGTCATCACCCACAGCGCCTTCAAGTTCATTCCCGTCCCATCCGCCTTTGAGGCGCAGATGATCCAGGACGAGTTGGAGGCCTATGAAGAGCTCCTCGGCAAGGTCGACAGCCAGGACCGCCTCTCGCGCAAGCGCATCGAGCGGATGAAGGAGGGTCATCAGGAACGTCTCGAATCGCTGGCCTCACGCAAGGACGATTTGTTGACGATCGCCGAAATCGGAATCGACCAGATTATCGTCGATGAGGCGCAGGAGTTCAGGAAGCTGTCCTTCGCCACCAACATGACCAGCTTGCGCGGCGTCGATCCGAACGGTTCGCAACGCGCCTGGGACCTCTATGTGAAGTCCCGCTTCCTCGATGTGAAGAATCCAGGGCGGGCACTGGTCTTGGCCTCGGGCACCCCGATCACCAACACGCTCGGCGAAATGTTCACCCTGCAGCGGCTCATGGATCACGCCGCCCTCGCGGAGCGCGGCCTGCACGAATTCGACGCCTGGGCCTCGACCTTCGGCGACACCTCGACCGAGCTTGAATTGCAGCCCTCCGGCAAATACCGCCCCGTCACGCGCTTCGCGCAGTTCGTCAACGTCCCCGAACTGATCGCGATGTTCCGCTCCTTCGCGGATGTCGTGTTGCCCGACGATCTGAAAGGCTACGTCAGGGTGCCCGTGGTCGCCGGTGGCAAACGGCAGATTGTCACGGCCGAGCCGACGGCCGCCTTCAAGGCCTATCAACGCCTCCTCGACGAACGCATCAAGGCCATCGAGGAACGGGACCGGGCGCCGGAGCCGGGTGACGACATCCTTTTATCGGTGATTACCGACGGCCGCCACGCCGCGATCGACCTGCGCCTCGTCGATACCGGACAGGAGAACGAAGAGGGCAACAAGCTCAACGCCCTCATCGCCAATGCTTTTCGCGTCTGGCAAGAGACCAGCAATGCGACCTATCTGCGGAAGGACGGCAAGGCCTACGACAAGCCCGGCGCCGGCCAGCTCATTTTCTCCGATCTCGGCACCCTCGGCGTCGAGGCCAGCCGCGGCTTTTCTGCGTACCGCTGGATTCGCGATGAACTCGTGCGTCTCGGTGTGCCACCTTCCGAGATCGCGTACATGCAGGACCATAGGAAGTCCGAGGCCAAGCAGCGGCTCTTCAACGATTTCAATGCCGGCAAGGTCCGCATCCTTCTTGGATCGAGCGATACGATGGGCACCGGCGTCAACGTTCAGCTCCGCCTCAAGGCGCTCCACCATCTCGACGTGCCGTGGCTCCCCTCGCAGATTGAACAGCGCGAGGGCCGTATCGTGCGCCAGGGCAACCAGCATGACGAGGTCGAAATCCTCGCCTATGCTACGCTCGGCAGCCTCGATGCCACCATGTGGCAGAACAATGAGCGCAAGGCCCGTTTCATCGCCGCCGCGCTATCAGGCGATACGAGCGTGCGCCGCCTCGAGGACCTGGGCGAAGGCCAGGCCAACCAGTTTGCCATGGCCAAGGCGATCGCGTCCGGCGATCCACGCCTCATGCAGAAGGCGGGGCTTGAGGCCGAGATCGCGCGCCTCGAACGCCTGCATGCGGCGCATATCGACGATCAGCATGCGATCCGGCGGCAAATTCGCGACGCTGAGCGCGAGATCGAGCTGTCGACGCGCCGGATCGGCAAGATTGCTGAGGATATCGCCCGTCTCGTTCCGACTGGTGGCGAGTCCTTCACGATGGCCGTCAAAGGGACGCGCTTCGACGAGCGCAAGCTCGCTGGTCGCGCCTTGATGCAGGAGATTCTCACCCTCGTCCAGCTTCAGCACGAAGACGACGTGGTGATCGCCTCGATCGGCGGCTTCGACGTCACGTTCGAGGGCGAGCGTATCGGCCGAGACGGCTATCACTACGTGACCATGCTGCAGCGAACTGGCGCGCAGTTCGAGATCGAGCTCCCGATGACCGTGACGCCGCTCGGCGCGGTCGCTCGGCTTGAGCACCCGCTGACGAATTTCGAGGTTGAACAGGAGAACCATCGTCGGCGTCTTGCCGAAGCCGAGCGGCGCCTCGCCTCCTATCGCGCACGGGTTGGCGAAGCCTTCGCCTTCGCTGCCGAACTCGATCTCAAGCGCGCGCAGCTTGCGGAGGTTGAGGCGAACCTCGCCGCCAGCGGTGAAGAAGCGGTGCAGTTGAAGGGCGAAGAAAACCGAAGAGCTGCGTGAGCAGGAAAACCTGCTCGCAGAACGGTCGGAGCGGCGCCGCTGGCGCTCAACCGACCGTCTCGCGATCCCGGCCGCGGCGCGCTCGCAAGGCGCTTCGCGCCCCGCTCGCGCCTGCCGGGCAGGGATGCTCGGCGGCAGTTGCGCCGCTCCGCCCGCCCTGCGGGCCGAGGGGATGTCTTCGAAAAGAAGACGAGAGGACCCCGAACGGGTGGTCCGCAACCCCTGAAAATGGAGAGCATCCCATGGAACTGATGATGGTCGATCCGCGCGCGCTGAAGGAGAATCCCGATCAGATGCGCCGCTCGAAATCTTCGCCGCAGGCCGATGCATTGCTGCTGGCATCGATCAAAGCCGTAGGCATCGTGCAGCCGCCGGTGATTTTGCCCGCGCGCGATGGTGGCAACGGCTACGTGATTCACTTCGGGCATCGCCGCGTCGCGCAGGCGATCGCCGCCGAGCTCGCCGAAATCCGTGTTCTCGTCGCGGACTCCGACGCGGATCATGACGCGATGCGCGCCCTCGTCGAAAACGTCGCGCGCGAACCGCTCAACCCCGTCGACCTCTGGCGTTCGATCGAGCGTCTGGTGGCGCTCGGTTGGACCGAAGAGTCGATCGCGCTGGCGCTCGCGTTGCCCGTGCGCCAGGTCCGCAAGTTAAGACTGCTCGCCAACGTGCTGCCGGCGATGCTTGACCAGATGGCGAAGGGCGACATGCCCGGCGAGCCGCAGCTCCGCGTTGTCGCCGCGGCGTCGATCGACGAACAGAGTGAGGTCTGGAAGAAATACAAGCCGCGGAAGGCAGATCCGCAGGTCTCCTGGAACGACGTCGCCCGCGCGCTCACCAAAACGCGCATGTATGCCCGCCACGCCAGCTTCGATGACGAGCTTGCCACGGCCTATGGCATCACATGGGTCGAGGACCTGTTCGCGCCGGCCGATGAGGACAGCCGCTACACGACCGCCGTAGAGGCCTTCCTCGGCGCGCAGAACGAGTGGATGACCAATCATCTGCCGAAGCGCGGCACGGTGATCGAGGTGAACGAGTGGGGCCAGCCCAAGTTGCCGGCCAAGGCCGAGCGCGTCTGGGGCAAGCCGGGGAAGTCCGACTGCACCGGCTGGTATCTCGATCGCGACGGCCAGATTCAGTCCGTCGCTTATCGCATGCCGCAGGTGAAGAAGGCGAAGGGCAAAGCCGGCGAGACAGAAGAGGCCGCAGCCGACGACATCGAAACCACGGCGAAGGCGCGGCCCGACGTGACGCGCAAGGGCATGGAGATGATTGGTGACCTGCGCACCGACGCCCTTCATGAAGCCCTCGCCCGGGCGCCGATCGAGGATGACACGCTCCTCGGGTTGCTCGTGCTGGCGTTCGCCGGCCAGAACGTCTCCATCGCGTCCGGCAACGCCGACGGCTATGCGCAAATTAGCCGACACGCCGCGCGACTGATCGGGGAGGACGGCAAACTCGCCTTCGATCGCGACACCCTGCAACAGGTCGCGCGTGCGACCCTGATCGACGTGCTGTCGTGCCGGGAGAATCGCTCGGACAGCGGCGTCGCGGCGCACATCGCAGGTGACGCTATCGGCGCAGATACGTTCTTGCCGAACATGGCTACGGACGACTTTCTGTCGTGCCTGTCACGCACCGCAATCGAGGCTGCGTGTAAGGACACCGCGGTCCTTCCCGCCCAACGGGTCAAGGACACGCGCGCGGCGCTCGTTCGGCACTACGCCGAGACCCGGTTCCTGCATCCGGCCGCGTTATTCGCTCCCGCGCCCGACAAGGTCGCCGCTTGGGCCGACAAACACGGCCGCGCCGAAGACGACGAGGAGTCCGGAGCTGACGCGTTCAACGAGTCCGACGAGGCCGAGGACGTGCAGCCGGCGGACGGATACGCCGAAGCGGCGGAATAACGACCCGCACCTCACCTTCCATCCGATCAATCCCCGCCGCCGGCTCCCCCGAGTCGGCGGCTTTCGTTCGCAAAGCCCACAGGAGGACATCATGTCCGCACAACACATCTACGGTTCTGCCCCGCTCGGCTCGATCATTCGCTATTCAGACGGCGCGCCGAAGCCACCCGCACGGTTCAAGCGCAAGCTTGCCGCATGGGAAAACAACAACAGCGGCGGCAGACTGGTCAAGAAAACTCCGTCTCGCGATATGCCGAGCTGTTTTCTACCCGCCGGCATCACGCTGCATCAGGGCGATTTCGGCAGCGCCGGCGTCGTCGTTCTCAGGGTCTACAAGACCTTCTCGGTCAACTGCGCCCTCAAGTTCATCGTGACCGAACCTCCGAACCCTGGCTCGGTTCGTGTTCTCGACCGCGAGGGCGAGGCGGCCGAGCTGCTCCATCTCGCCGCCGACCGCACCGCGGCGGAAGCATGGCTCGCGGCGCACCGCTATCCCGGCGCCGTGCTGGAAGACGTCACGACGGACGAGGTCGCTGCGGCTGCGATCGAAGGGAGGGCTGCATGAGCACGTTCTCCGATTCCACTGCGACGAACAACCAAACTCGTGCTCCGGCGGGGGTCACGTTCGCACGCACCCATGAAGGCCTGCTCGTGGCCGATGTCGGCGACAGTGCGTTTGCCTTGTTGCCCTGCTCGGATGGCCGGTTCTTCCTGGCGTCGGCCTGGCGTCTGCGCGGCCCGAAGGAGGAATGGAAGCGCTCGGACTTCTACGGTCACGGCGGTGATGTCGAAGACGAGACCGCTTTCCGAGCGCGTGTTGCGGAAAACGCCGAGCACGAGCGCCAGCGCACCGCCTTGGCGCGACGCGAAGTTTCCTCGCGCGCGTCGACTCCATGGGGCACTTCCCAGCATGCCACCATCTATGCCGACGGAGTCATCTGTTATTCGACGGCAAGCCATGGCGGCTTCCATCTCGATGCCGGTCATAACGCGACGGTCCATCCCGGCCTTCGCACGCCCGGCGGCTGGTATGAGGAAGATTGCGCCTGGGCGGCCGTGGCGCAGGGCTTTCCGGAGCTATTCACTGACTATGAGCGGCGCTGCGCGGATCGGACCATCCGCGATTGGCACCCGGACGCTTGGGAAGCGATCCACGGAAAGCGCCTCAAGCCCGGTGAATCTCACGAGAAGGATCGTCGCGCCTTTGAACGCGATCACGCATCCGACTGGATCGTGATTTCGGCGATCCGGTGCGACCGGTACGCCGACATGACCGAATGCGTCGCCACGCTGGGCGGCGATCGCGCCGCCCCCGAGCAGCGCCGCTACCTCGTCCCGTCCGACGAATATCACGTCGGTCGCTTCGGCTTCGTAATCGATGAGGCTCGCCACCGTCTCTACGCCGGTCCGTCGAGCATCATTGGCTGGAATCGGTGAGGTGCCACATGCCCTGGCAACTCATCGCCCTCGCCTTCGGATGGTGTGCGGCAACGGATCAAGACCGCGGCATGCCGCCCCTCGTTGTCTGGCACCCGCGCCTACGACGTCATTTCACGGGCGCCGACGCCTGGAAGCGCGCGGTCCGGTTGTCGGCGCGTGCGCCTGACACATCCCTTCCGTCGCCCTCAAAAGTCAGGAGGCGTCCATGAACCCTCAATTCATCACCGGTTACCTCTTCGTTGAGGCGCACGAGCACCCGCAGGGCGTCCTCATGGACGAGATGCGCATATACGCTAGGAAACGTTTGGCGTTGATCGACTGGGCGATAGTCGGCGACGACATTCCGTGGTCGATCGTGCGGGTCCCGCTCCTCGACGAGTATGCACCCGACAGGATAGCGTTTCCCCACTGGCCATGGAGGGCATTCTGATGTCGCTCACGCCTCAATCGGCCTTACTCCTACGCATGGAAAATGCACTTCTCGAGACAAGCCGTCATCTCGGCATCATTGAACGGCAGATCGAAGCTCGCGCCGAGCGCATGACGATCACGTCCTGCACCAAGCGCCGGCGGTCCGGCCGTCGCACCTCTAGATGGACACGCGCGGACGAACGGGCTTTCCGCGAAAACATCGCGGCGCTCGCCCTCACGCGGCGCGCCGAGATCGACGCGTTGATTCGCAAGCTCATGCGGCAAGAGAGCGCGATTGCGGCGTTCCGGCGGCGCCACGGGATCGAGCTTGCGCTCGGAGACCGGGAGGCAACAGCCTGCACCATGACGATTTTTGCGGGCTCATCGGCCAGCGCTTCTGCAGCGCAAGCCAGGCTCTCCGAGTGACCCTTGAGCTCCGACTCTCCGCTCTCCGCGTACTGCCACCGGCGTTCCCGGAGCAGAGCCTGCGAAGATGGCGTGCAGGTGGACACCTCGCGCGCCGCGGCAGGTAGAGGAAGAGCACGACGAACGCCAGTAAACCGGGCTGGTCATGGATGCATGTCATCTCGGCCTTCATCCTTTTTGGCGTCAACCCGTGCCGGCGCCCCCTCGGGTTTGCTGCGGTCTGAACCGTCGACGGCCCGCTTCAAGGGCAAGTCGCAGTCGATCGTCGCCCGCCGTCTCGTCATGGCCAGGCCGCGTCCTGCGCAGGGCCTGCGGCCCCGCTTGTCCGCAACCCGACCATGCTCGCCTTGACGGTCCACGCCCCTTGAAGCGGTCCGCTTGCGCCGGTTCTTCGCGACCGCACCCGAGGGGGCGCCGGCACGGGCCGATCGCCTCTCCCGGCGAAACCGAGAAAGGACCTCACCATGTCAAAGACCGCCCGTTCTCCTCGCTCATCTGCTGCCGTCGTTCCGCTCCGCCGCGGCACCACGCTCGAGATGGTCCGGCTCGCCTGTCCCGACGCCGCGCAGGCCAACCGCATCTCCGAGAGCTTCGGCCTTGCTACCCTCGACAGCGACGGCATCTGTGACCTCCACGAACGGCTCATCATTGAGACCGCCCAAGCGCTGAAAGACGGCTTGAGCGAGCGCGCCATGCAAATCCACCTGCAGCGCATCGTCGGCGCCTATGTCGGATCGGCCCACGGCGCCGGCCAGTTCTACTCCCGCGCAGTGACCGAAGCGCGTGACGCGACCGCCAAGCTTGCCAACGACAGCCGCGACGAAGATCTCGACGGTCCCGTTGGTTTCGACAGTGCCGCGCAGCGCAAACGAGAATTCGCAGCCGACATGGCCCTCCAGGCCCACGCGCTCCGCATGGCGGCCGAGGGGGCGGTCACCGCCTACGAGCAGATCGTTGGCGAAACCTGGAAGCCGTTCGAACGGCAGATCGAGCACGCCGGCGAGACCGTCGGTCGCAAGGCTGCCAAACTTCAGATGGAGTCCTTCAGCTAGCCATTCGGGCGGGGCATGGCCCCGCCCTTTTCACTCCCGACGAAAAGGCCGGTCCTCGCGGGCCGGCCTTTTCGCATGTCACGCGCGGCGGCGGCGCTGCAATCTGAAAACCAATAGAAAAGAGAAGGCCAGCCGACACCCATCGCGGCCCCGTCCCGGGTGATGGTCCTGCTTCGGCTGGTTTGTCCCCGCAACGGCTCCGCCGTCCTCCACTGCCTTGCGGCCCTCCCAACAAAATCCTGGTTCTGCGATCCGCACCGATCCGGGTGCGCGGACCTCCCAGTCCTGCGCGGGCGGACCCCGTGACGGGGCCGCGATGGGCGCGGCCTCCAACGGAGGTCATGATCATGAGCCGAAAAGAGGAAAAATCTCGCGCGGACATCTACGCGCGCATCACCGATCGCATTGTCGCCGATCTCGAGCGCGGCGTTCGTCCATGGACGCAGCCCTGGACGGTCGCCGATACCGCTGGCCGCATCACTCGGCCGCTCCGCTACAACGGCCAACCCTATAGCGGTGTGAACGTCATCCTGTTGTGGTCCGAGGCGGTCGCGCGCGGCTTCACCTCGCCGACATGGATGACCTTCAAACAGGCGGCCGAACTGGGCGGCCACGTCCGCAAAGGCGAGACGGGCAGCGTTGTGGTTTACGCCAGTCGGTTCACAAAGACCGAGACGGACGGCAATGGCGATGAGGTCGAGCGCGATGTCCCGTTCCTCAAGGCCTATACCGTCTTCTGCGTCGATCAGATCGATGGCCTGCCTGAGCACTATTACGGTCGGCCGGCGACGGTCTCGACGCCGATCGAGCGCAACGCGCACGCCGACGCGTTCTTCGCTAACACCGGCGCTGTCGTCCGACATGGCGGCATAATGGCGTTCTATGCGCCCTCCTCCGATCACATCCAGATGCCACCGCTCAAAAGTTTTCGCGACGCGGAGTCGTATGTCGCCGTCCGAGCGCATGAAACCGTTCACTGGACCGCTCCTTCCCACCGTGTCAACCGCGACCTCAGCCGCTACGGCAAGGACCGTAGCGAGCGCGCGCGCGAGGAACTGATCGCGTTATCCTGACACTGTGATCCTGTCTCAGAATCAGGCATGGGGAGGCATCATCGGCGGTTCCGATGAGGCTCTTCAGACGTCCGAGTCAAGCGTTCCCGCAGCGTAAGCGAGGACAACGCTTGACGCGGCGGCGACTCCACAAGCTTGTTCATGGGGTGCAGGCAAAGTCCTGCACCCCTGCCACGTGGCGAACGGGAGAGCGCGAGGGGAACCCCTCGCATTCCAAACAAAAGAGTTGCGCCGAAGGCGCTCCGTTCAGGTATCGTGCGTGCAGTTATATTNTTCCAAACAAAAGAGTTGCGCCGAAGGCGCTCCGTTCAGGTATCGTGCGTGCAGTTATATTTTACCGACCTTGGCGCTGTTTCGCGCCCGCTTTCCATAGATGGTTTCGCAGTGAACACTGCGCCCGGCGCGCTTGACACGGCCGAGCGCGCCGGGCTGATCGATGACATGCCCTTCATCCTGATGGATGACGGCAGCTACGATCTTGATCTCAACCGGTTCTTCCGCGCCTGTCCCGCTATGGGGGCGCGATCGCCGAACACGTGGCGCTCCTACGCACGCGATATTCTTGTTTGGGCACGCTTCCTCCACGAACGCCGCGGCGGCAAGACGGTCTGGCAGGCCGACCGCCATGACGTGTTGGCGTTTCATCGGGCACGGCGCCTGTCGGACGCCGCATACCGCATTTCGGCGTCGAGCTGGAACCGTTGCGTTGCCGCGCTTGACAAGCTTTATCGCTGGGCCGTTGAAGAGGAGATCATCACGACCTCGCCCTTCGGCTACGGCGTCGCGCTACGGCGGGCGTCGGGTAGGCGCGCCATGGTGGCCGTCACGACGAACCGGGCACGTGAGCGCGCAGCGCGTCGGCACGATACCCGATACATTGACCTCGGCCGCTACCTGCTTTTTCGCGACGTCGGGCTGAGAGGACGTCTGCCGGACGGTTCCGAGGATCCTGCGTGGCGTGGCCGCAATGGGGAGCGGAACGCCCTCTTCGCCGAGCTTCTCGTCACGACCGGTTTGCGGCTGACCGAGGCCGGCAGCCTGCTCCTGACGGAGCTTCCGCGCCTGACCGAGGCTGGATCGCGCTCAGCGCCGTTCGATCTTGCCGGTCCGATCGCCAAGGGCGGACGGCCACGGCGCATCCCTATTCCCCGCAGGGTGCTGAGGATGATCGCCGACTACATCGACTTCGAGCGCACGATTTCCGCCTCCCGGTCCGAACCGGCGCTGTCCGATCCGCTCTGGCTAATGCCGGTGGACAGGAAGGTAAGAGATGACGCAGGCAAGCGTGTTCGGGTCGACCGCCTGACGCCACGCGAGCGCCGGCGCGTGCTGATCGGTGCACCCGCTACGGCGCAGCATGCCGTGCTCTGGCTGACCGAATGCGGCCAGCCTGTCCCGCCGGCCACCTGGGAAGCTGCCTTCCGCCGGGCCTGCGTCCGCTGTCGTCGCTTCGGCATCGAGATCGACGTGACGCCGCATACCTTGCGGCATACCTTCGCCGGCAACATGCTCTCCATGCTGATCCGCGAGCAGATCGGCTCGGTGTTCGATCCGCAGGACCGGCACGGCGCGGCCTACCGGCGGATTCTCTGCGATCCGCTGCAGAAGCTGCAGCACCTGCTGGGGCACGCCAGCGTGACCAGCACCTACATCTATCTCGACAGCCTTGCCGAGGCGCAGGAGCTGGTCGAGGCGGCCGCGGATCGCTGGGCAGAAGATACGGCTGGAGATGCCGCATGATTGCCGCGATGACTGCCTTAAAGCGGTGGCCGGGCCGCCGTGCACTGTTTCCCGAAGCCTTGCCCGACCCCGAGGGTGAAGCCGTCGCTGCGATCGCGTCGCTGCGCTTCTCCGTCACGCTTGCGGACCGTAGCAAGACAATCGACCTGACGATGCTCAGCGGCCGCAGGGCGTTGGCCCGGAGTTTTGCCGGTGCTCTCTGGCGCGCCTGCCAGGTCGGCGGTCCGGCCGGCTCGATCTCGACCGCTTCCGCCTATGCCAATGCGCTTAAGACGTTCTGGCGGTATCTCGACGCCGTTAGTCCCCACGTCGTCAGATTGTCCGACGTGAGCGCCGCCTGCATCGACGGCTTCGACGCCTGGATGGAGGAGAGCGGCCTGCATCCCAATCACCGGCTGCGCCGGATGAGCAAGGTGCTCAACTTGCTGCGGCTCGCCGAAGCCGCCGAGCCCGGCCGCCTGCCGCCCGATGCCTCGCGGCGCTTGATGTACACGAGCGACCGGCCGGGCGTGCGCGCCCGGCCGCGTGATGCCTATGGCGACGATATCGCGAAGGCGTTGCGGACCGCGGCACGCACCGATCTGGCCGCCATCATCCGTCGCTTCGCTGACGCAGATCGAATGCCGACGGTCGAGGACGCCTTTCGAAGCAGCGCGCTCGCGGCGGCACACGAAGCGGCCATGGCGGCGATCGATGCGGAAGGCGTCATTGGGCACAGGCATCCTCTCTTCAAGCGGCTCTACACACTCCGCCGTGAGAGCGGCTTGCCGAACGATCGCCTGATCCACGATCTGCATGGCCGCCGGCACCTGCTCGCCGCCGACCTCGTGTCGCTCATAGTCCTTGTCTCGCTCGACACGGGGCTCGAGATCGAAGCGATCAAGGACCTGCGGGCAGATTGCCTGAAGAATCCGGCGGGTGGCTATGTCGAGATTGAGTATTGTAAGCGGCGGGCGCGCGGCGCTGAGTGGAAGCGGCTGCGCGTGCGCGACGGCGGTTCCTCGACTCCGGGCGGTCTGATCCGCAAGGTGCTGCAGTGGACCGGCCCGGCGCGAGACCGGCTCGGCGCCGATACGCTCTGGGTCCACTACGCCTGGGGCCGCTTGATCCCGCGCGTGCTTGGCATGAAGGAGCCTGTGGCTTCATGGACCCGCCGGCATGACATCCGCGATGAACAGGACCAGCCCCTTCGTCTCAACCTGACTCGCCTGCGCAAGACTCACAAGGCGGCATGGTACCGGCGCACGGGCGGCCAGCTCGAGCGCTTTGCCGTTGGGCACAGCACCGCGGTTGCGGCCAATCACTACGCCGACATTCCCGCGCTTCGCCATATTCACGAAGCCACGATCGCCGACGCCATGAGCGATGCGCTTGACGCAGCCCTGCGTCCCTGCGTGCTGTCGCCGGACGAGGAAGCGGCCGTCCGGGTCGATCCCGACCACGCGACCGGTCTTCCCATTTCCGGCGCCGCCGCTGTCACCGCGTTGCTCCGCGGCGAACAGGATGTCTGGCTCGCCAGTTGCGGCGGGTTCTACGCGAGCCCGTTCGGCCCAGAGGGCGAAGCCTGTCCGTCGCCCTTTTGGGGCTGTCTCGAATGCAGCAACGCGGTGATCACGGCCCGCAAGCTGCCCGCGCTGCTGTCGTTCCTCAGCTTTATCAGGACGCAGAGACAAGCGCTCACCGAAGCCGACTGGACGACCAAGTTCGGCCGCGTTCATGGCCGGATCGCCGATCAGATCCTGCCCCGGTTCAGCGAAGCCGAGATTGATGAGGCGCGACAGGCTGCGGCTGCGGACCCGAGGCTGATCTACCTTCCGCCTGAAGCGGGAGCGCCATGATGCCAGCACCGATCACACTTCCAGCCAGACCTTCTTTGCCCTCGGTCATTTACAGTGACGACGAGCCCGTGCTCGCCGGCGTCGCAATCAGGGACGATGCCGACCGCGCGCAGCTCCACCGTTTCGGTGACGATCACTGGGATTTGAGCGCCGCCATCTTCCGGGTGAACGCGCGCTACAGCAATTACCGGCTCAACTTCGCCCGCATCGCCGATCCGGTCACGCGCCGTCTGGCGAAAGAGTATGTAATCGCCCGTCTGCGCATCCACTTGCCGGGATATCGTGCGCCCTGCGGCGCGACCTCGGCGATCCGGCTTCTGCGCTACATCCAGCACTTTGCCGCGTTCCTTCGGACGCAGCTCGGCGCCGTCGACCTCGGCCGAGTGGATCCGGCTTTGCTCGACGCCTATCTGGTGCATGCCCGCGACGGCGGCCGGAGAACGCCCCACGAGACGGTGAAGTATGTCGAGGTGCCGATTGACCTGCACCACCTGGCGCCGTGGCTGACCGGCGGCGGTATCGGCTTTCTGCCGTGGCGCGGGCGCGCCGCGCACCGTGTCGCCGGCCGGCCGCCGGCGCCTGCCGAGAACGCCACGCCGCGCATTCCCGAGCCGGTCATCGGCGCCATGCTTCGCTGGGCGCTCAAGTATGTTGAGATCTATGCACCCGACATTCTCGCGGCGCGGGCGGAGCTGGATGCTCTCGAGGCCCGCTGCGCCCGGCTGATGGCGCGGGATCAGCAGACCGGACGGGCCGTCGCCAGGACCTATCGGGCCCGCGTGGCGAAGTGGCTCGACGCGCGCCGGGCTGCCGGCCGGGGTATCCCGATCTGGGAGCGCGCGCCCAACGCCGCCCGCCGGATCGATCCGCTGACCGGCCAGGAGCTGCCACCCTACAATCTGCACTTGATGCGGCTGCACGCCGGTGCGCCGGAGAGCGGCCGCGTCAGCCAGTCCGAGGCGACCGCGCGACTGATCGAGGAGATGGCTGCCGAGCTCGGAACCGAGGTTGGCGGTCTCGATACGCCGATCTCCATTGATCCGGACACCGGCCTGTCATGGCGCGAGCGCTTCGACGGCCTCAGTCTCGCCCGCGAGGAGCGGATGCTGCAGGGCGCCTGCTATATCGTCTGCGCCTATCTCACCGGCATGCGCGACAGCGAGGTGCAGGCGATGCAGCCGGGCTGCGTGTCGCCGGTGCGTAGCGGCGACGGCCTGGTCGAACGCTATCGGGTGCGCAGCACCGTCTACAAGCGCCATGGCCCGCGCGGCGTGACGGCCGACTGGATCACCATTGAGCCGGTCGCCCGCGCCGTGGAAGTCATGGAGGTGCTCTCGGCGCGCAATCGCAAGGAGAAGGGACTCTCGTCCCTGTGGGTGACGCTGAAGGATTGGCCCTGGAGCGCCGATCACCTCGGCATGGGCGCAACGGCAACGCTCAATCTGTTCCGCGACGGCCTGGACGCGCGTTCGGAAGGCGGACCAGCGATCCCGCGCCCCGGCGACGAGCCGTGGAAGTTCACGACGCGGCAGCTGCGCCGCACAATTTCCTGGTACATCGCCAACCGGCCGTTCGGCACCATCGCCGGCAAGATCCAGTACAAGCACGCCTCGGTCGCCATGTTCGAAGGTTATGCCGGATCGGCGCGGGCCGACTTCCGCCTCGCCGTCGAGCGCGAGCGCGCGCTCGGCCAGCTCGACGACATTGTCGCCCATTACGAGGCCTATCTGCGCGACGAAGGTCCGGCCGGACCGGGTGCGGCGCGATTGCGACGGGAGTTCGCCCGCGTCCACGACGAGATCGGTGATCTTCCCGGCCGGATCATGGACCGCAAGCGGTTGCGCACCACGCTCGCCCATCTCGGACGGACGTTGCATGTCGGCTTCCTCAATGACTGCCTCTTCGATGCGGCGACCGCCCTCTGCCTCACGGACGTGGCGGATCCCGAGCGAACGGCGCCGGCGCTTTCCCGATGCAGTCCCGATCGCTGCCCGAACGCCTGTCTGACCGCCCGGCATCGCGAGCCGTGGCAGGCCTCGATCGCCGAGGGCGAAGGGCTGCTTGCCGACCGGCGCCTGTCGCCGTTGCAACGCGAAGCCATCGCGCGCGACAACGAACGCAAACGCCGGCTCATCGCACCCCTGATAGAGGGCGCCGCATGAGCGCGCTCGGCCCGAAGAGCGAGGCGGCGCTGCGGGCGGCGATGGCACGGCTGCTCGACGGCCGCCCCGAGCGCACCGACGGCGCGCTGACCGTCGCCAACCTGGCGCGCGAGGCCGGAGTCAGCCGGGCGACGGCGAACCGTGCGGTCGATGTTCTCGCCGAGTTCCGTGCCGCCGAAGCACGCCACCGGCGAGCCACTCCGAGAGCCCTCAAGGAGCGCATCCGCGCGCTCGAGGCCGAGCTGCGCGCCGTGCGCGGCGCCGAGATCGCCGAGCTGCGCGGCCTCGCCCGCACGCTCGCCCAGCACATCCAGGTGCTGACGCTGCAGATCGCCGAGCGGGATGCGGTGATAGCCGGTCTGCAGGACGAGCTTGACCGATCGCGCGAGGCCAAGGTCGTCGCGCTGCGACGCCCGCCGCGAGACGGCGCCGGCTGAGAGCCGCGCAACTGCCTATCGTCGACCGGTCTTGCGGTCGTCGGTCATGGGTGCCTCTTCAAGCTCGCCCGTCGAGGCAGGGGCTCGGGTGTGGCAGACGCTGCCAGCCCATCAACCCTGTTCCGCACCAGCACCGAGAACAGGGTGTGACGGGCCGGCCCCCCCGCGTCTGCCCCTGCCGCCTCGCCCTCGACGGAGAGGGCGAGCTGAAGGAGGCACCCATGACCACAGATCGCAGCAACTCGACCCGGACTGATATCTACGAGCGTGTCACCAGCCAGATCATCGCCGCCATCGAAGCCGGCGCCGGCGACTACCGGATGCCGTGGCATCACGACGGATCGGCCATCACCACGCCGGTCAACGTCGCCTCGTGCAAGGCCTATCGTGGCGTCAACATCCTCTCGCTCTGGGCCGCGGCGCACGCGGCCGGCTATCCCGCCGGCATTTGGGGCACCTACCGCCAATGGCAGGCGCTCGGCGCCCAGGTTCGCAAGGGCGAACGCGGCCATCTGGTCGTGTTCTGGAAGACCACCGATCGCGGCGATGCGGACGCCCAACACGGCGACGAGGATCGCGACGAGCCCGCCCGGCGGATGTTCGCCCGCGGCTACACCGTCTTCAACTGCGCGCAGGTCGACGGCTACACACCGCCCGAGACGCCGGAGCTGCCCGAGGTCGAGCGGATCGAGCGGGCCGAACGGTTCTGCGCGGCCCTCGGCATCGACATCCGCCACGGCGGACCGCAGGCCTACTACCGCCCGTCTACCGACCAGGTGCAGATGCCGGAGTTCGCCTGCTTCCGCGACGCGGTCGCCTACTACGCCGTGTTGCTGCATGAATGCGGCCACGCTTCCGGCGCCAGGCATCGCCTCGACCGCGATCTTTCCGGACGCTTCGGCTCGGCCGCCTACGCGATGGAGGAATGCACGGTCGAGCTCTTGAGCGCGATGATCTGCGCCGATCTCAACCTGAGCGTCGAGCCGCGACCCGACCACGCCCGTTACATCGCCTCCTGGCTCAAGGTGCTGCGTTCCGACTCGCGCGCCATCTTCACCGCCGCGAGCAAGGCGCAGGAGATCACCGACTGGATGCACGCGCAGCAGGTCGGCGATCGCCAGCACGAGGTCCGGGGCGCCGCATAGGCGCCCCTGCTCGATCAGTTGACGGTTCGCTCCTGGAACAGTGTCTCGATCAGCGGACACTCCGGGAGCGTGCCGTCGCCGCACTGGGCAACGACGTCCTCGAGCACCCGCTCCATGCGCCTTAGGTCGGCGATCTTCGCCCGGACGTCGGCAAGGTGGACGGCAGCGACATCGCGTGCTTCGGCACAGGGCCGGTCGCGCTCGTCAACGAGACGCAGGAGCTCACGGATTTCGTCAAGCGAGAACCCGAGCTCGCGCGCCCGCAAAACGAAGCGAAGCCGCCGCTCGTGAGTGCTGTTGTAGCTGCGATAGCCGCTCGCCGTGCGCGGCGGCTCGGGCAGAAGGCCGACCTTCTCATAATAGCGCACCGTCTCCAGATTGCAGCCCGTCCGCCGGGCGAGCTCGGCCCGCTGTATGCCCTTCATCCCGGCGTGATCGCCCATCGCAAAAAGCCCTCTTGACTCTGTAGTTGCTACAGACTGCACACTAGCGCCTGGATAGGAATTCGGCAAGGAAAGCGAGTCCTGACATGAATGCATCGCGATATGGACCAGCAGACATTGCACCGACTGCAGCGAAGCTGACGACGCCCGAGCAGAATGAGGTCCGGCGGCAGCGCCTGGTCGCAGTCGGCGGTATTCTCGGCGCCATCGGCGCCTCGTCCTGCTGCATCATTCCACTCATCCTGTTCAGCCTTGGTATCAGCGGTGCCTGGATTGGCAATCTGACGGCACTTGCCCCCTACAAGCCCTTCTTCGTCGCTGGGACGACAGGCGTTCTCGGCTACGGCTTTTACCTCGTCTACTGGAAGCCACGGCGAGCCTGCGCCGACGGCGAAGCCTGCACACGCCCCGCCCCCAGCCGCCTCGTCCAGATCGGACTCTGGATGGCAACGGTTCTCGTCGTTGCTGCCTTCGCCTTCGACTACGTTGCTCCGCTGCTGCTTTCCGCCTGATACCGAAAGGAGAGCCTCCCCCTATGAAGAGTTTGAGCGTTTGCACCCTGATCGGCTCGCTGATGCTGGCCCCTGCCGCCTGGGCCGGCGAGCGCACCATCACCTTCGCCGTCGACAACATGACCTGCGCCACGTGTCCCTACATTGTGAAGACCACGATGGCGGCGGTCCCCGGCGTCGCGAATGTGACCGTCTCCTTCGAGGCGAAGACCGCGACTGTCACCTTCGACGATGCGAAGACGAACCCCGATGCCATCGCGGCCGCCAGCATGAATGCCGGTTATCCGGCCCACCCGAGGCAGGGCAGTTGACATGAACGACCTTGCCCTGGTCCGCACCGGCGTGGCGGGCGGCATAATAGCTGCGATCTGCTGCGTGACACCCATTCTTGCCGTCCTGCTGCCGCTCGTCGGTCTGGGCGCGTGGCTCGTCAGCGCGGATCTGATGGCGTTTTCACTGCTGGCCGTCAGCCTGGGACTCATAGCGTGGGGCCTCTACCGCCGCCGGGCGAATGCGGCCTGCGGCGAGAGCAAGAACCACAAGGAAGCCTGAAGCCATGAACGATTGCTGTGCATCCTCCTCCCGGGACAAACCTGCCGTTTCTCAGCCCGCGACACTGCCGAGCTTCGCCGTGCGGCCCGATGTTACGTTTCCGGACTGGTCGGCCGTCACATTGCCGGCGGTCCGAGACGCCTTGCAGGCGATGGTCGGCTCCGACCACGTGCTCAATCGCTGGAGCGGCTACGATCCCACCACGGACCGCGTGCGCGTTGCGTTGCTCCAGCTCTACGCCGAAGACGGGCAGGCCCCGGCTATAGGCGCGCTTGCGGAACGTGCAAGTTTGAGCGAGACGGCCATCTGGCCGTTGCTCGCAGAACTTCGCCGGCGCGACCTCGTCGTTCTCGACGGCGAGCAGATCGTCGGTGCCTATCCCTTCACCGACCGCGACACCGGCCATCGGGTCACGCTGGACGGACATGTTCTCAACGCCATGTGCGCGGTCGACGCGCTCGGCATCGGCGCCATGACCGGTCGTGACGTCGCGATCGCCTCGCAATGCCGCCATTGCGGCGCGCCGATCCGGATCACGACGCGTGAGCGAGGACGGGCGCTGGCCGCCGTCGCGCCGTCGACGGCCGTCATGTGGCAAAGTGTCCGCTATGAAGGCGGCTGCGCCGCGAGCTCGCTCTGCGCGACGACCGCCTTCTTCTGCTCGGACGAGCATCTCTCCCTCTGGCGCGACGAACGTTCTGCCGACAAGCCGGGTTTCCGGCTGTCGATCGAGGAAGGACTGCAGGCTGGCCGCGCTCTGTTCGGGCCGAGCCTTGCTGGACTCGATACGGCGTCGAAGAGCACGGCGGTCGCAAGCCGCCCCTTCCCGGCCAACGGCCGCAATGGTGGCACCTACGACCTCGTCGTGATTGGCGCCGGCTCGGCCGGCTTCTCTGCCGCGATCACCGCCGCTGATCAGGGCGCCCAAGTCGCGCTGATCGGCAGTGGTACCATCGGCGGCACCTGCGTCAATGTCGGCTGCGTACCATCGAAGACCCTCATCCGCGCCGCTGAGACGCTGCACAACGCTCGCGTGGCAGCCCGTTTTGCCGGCATCACAGCCGAGGCCGAACTGGCCGACTGGCGCGGAACCGTTCGTCAGAAGGACGCGCTGGTTTCGGAGCTGCGCCGGGCCAAGTATGTCGACCTGCTCCCCGCCTACAACGGCATCGCGTATCGCGATGGGCCGGCGCGCCTCGTCGACGACGGTGTCGAGGTGAATGGTACACGCATTCCGGCCGGCAAAATCATCATCGCTACCGGCGCGCGGCCGGCAATCCCCGCCATCCCTGGGATCGAGACCGTGCCGTATCTGACCAGCACGTCGGCGCTCGAGCTTGAGAAGCTGCCGTCCTCACTGCTCGTCATCGGCGGCGGCTATATCGGCGCGGAACTCGCCCAGATGTTCGCCCGTGCCGGCGTCAAGGTGACGCTCGTCTGTCGCTCGCGACTGTTGCCTGAGGCCGAGCCGGAGATCGGCGCGGCGCTGACGGGGTATTTCGAGGACGAAGGGATCACTGTCGTCTCCGGCATCGCCTACCGTACGATCCGCAAGACTGAGGGCGGCGTTTCACTGACCGTTACGCGCGACGGCGAGGATATTGCTGTCGGCGCCGATCAGGTGCTGATTTCCACCGGCCGCACGCCCAACATCGAAGGCCTCGGGTTTGCCGAGCACGGGATTGCCATCTCGCCGAAGGGCGGCATCGTCGTCGATGACCGCATGCGCACGACGCGCGCTGGCATCTATGCCGCCGGCGACGTCACCGGCCGCGACCAGTTCGTCTACATGGCTGCCTACGGTGCCAAGCTCGCGGCCAAGAACGCCCTTAACGGCGACAGCCTGCGCTATGACAACAGCGCCATGCCGGCGATCGTGTTCACCGATCCGCAGGTGGCGAGCGTCGGGCTGATCGAGGCCGCAGCGCGCGCCGCCGGGCATGCGGTCCGCGTCTCGACGATCGGTCTCGACCAGGTGCCCCGTGCGCTTGCCGCCCGCGACACACGTGGGCTCATCAAGCTCGTCGCCGACGCCGGCAGCGGCCGGCTGCTTGGCGCGCACATCCTCGCGCCGGAAGGCGCCGACAGCATCCAGACCGCAACACTGGCAATCCGGCAGGGGCTCAGCGTCGACGATCTGGCGGACACGATCTTTCCGTACCTCACCACCGTCGAGGGCCTGAAGCTCGCGGCGCTAGCCTTCGACAGGGACGTCGCCAAGCTGTCCTGCTGCGCCGGTTGAATAGTGGCAAGGGCCTCTGAGCACCCCTCGAATCTGTCTCACGCGTCGAGATCGATCGGAAGCGTGTGGATTTTCAGACAAATGCCGCCGAAAAATCCGCCTGAGACAGGTTGACTGTTCAGATAAGTCGCCGAACTCGGGAGTTGCTTCCTGTGCGCGGACCTCGGCATCGTGCCCGAACTCGAACCGCGCCCGGATCACGCGAGCTACCTCGCGTCCTGGATGGAGGTCATGTCAAACGAGAAGCGCTTCATCTTCGCGGCGGCCGCGCATGCGCAACGCGCCGTTGCCTATCTGCACGGCCTTCAACCGAAGGCGTTCGAGGTCGGGGAGGCTGCATGATGAGCAGACAGCGTGGCGATCGTCCAGTCCACAACCCTCGCTCCTATGGCCGCGCACGGCATCATCGATCCGATGCCAGACTATGCGGTCTTCGCAGACACCGGCTGAAAGCCGACCGTCGTTTACGATCACCTCGCCTAGCTGACATCGCCGAATGTATTGCCCTTTCCTGTCTGCATCGTATCGGCGGGGCGACATTCGCGAGAATCTGATCAGCGCCGCTCGCGGCCAGCGCGGGGCATCCATCCCCGTGCGTGCCGTGAACCGGCCTCGCCCTTGCGGTTCTCGCCGGGGTTCTCCTCCCGTAAATGTCGTGACCCGATACGCGGCCTTACCGAAACTTCCTTCGGGGGCGCGTTCCGGCGCTAACGGGTCGTCGCTCTATCGAGCGAACGTCGCTCCCATCCGCAGTCTCGTTTGATAGGCCGCGCCCTGACGCCTGATGGAGAAGCGGCGCGGTCGTTCATTTTCAGTCGAGGTCTCGACCAGCGGGGCTTGAAACGTTGTGAGGTGTCCGCTGTTGGTTAAATGCGCGTCCGTCGCCCTGGCCCCGAAGGTCGCTGTCGTGTCACCCGGCCGTTTCATCAGTCTCGCCCACGGCGTCCTCGATTTGGCATGTCTGACCGAAGG